>JBBIOD010000079.1:0-8492 GCA_037443545.1 Ignavibacteriales bacterium
TGTATCGGTATGCTTTTCGATCTACCTCTGAAGGAAACAATACTAATTCTTTTCCAATACCAAAATTAGCTTGGCAGCGTTAGCGACAAAACACTTCTCCCCTATCCCTTCATTTGCTTTTTCCCTTAAATTTTCGTAAAAATGAATAGTATTATTTAAAAATAAAGGTTAATGTGCAAAAACTAATCACAATATTCATACTATTATTCGTCCCGATTTATTTGTTTGGCGACGACGAAAATGAATACGTTCAGGTATATACATCGGTAAAACCAGCAAATATAAAAGCCGGCGGTACTGCTGAAATTTTATTTACATTCGCCACGCAAGAAGGCATTCACATCAATTTAGACCCTCCTATCGAAGTAGAATTAGATAAAAATATTGCTGCATTGAGTAAACTCGATGTTCCTAAAGCAAAAAGAAGCGAATATTTAAATTTGAAAAAACCAGTAAGGCAAAGCTTTACGTTGAATAAAAAACTAAAACCCGGAAAACATCAACTTAAAGGAACGCTTACATATTTTTATTGTTCGGATGAAGAAGGTTGGTGCAGCCGGTTTCAACAAACAATCCAACTCAATATTGTTGTAGAAAAATAAGAATGCCAAAAGCATATTTCATTTCCGACGCTCACTTAGGTTTGGGGAACAAAGAGACTGAAGCCAAAAAAGAGACGCTTCTAATCTCCCTTTTTGATCATATAAAAAAAGAAGCCGATTCGCTCTACATTTTAGGCGATTTGTTTGATGCCTGGTTTGAATACAAAACCGTGATACCACGAGGATTCCATCGCACGATTACAAAACTCGACGAGTTGGTTAGAAACAACATAAAAGTGCATTACCTTGCAGGCAACCACGATTATTGGATGGATAATTTCTTTTCGAACGACTTGGGGATAAATGTTCACTTCGACGCATTCGATATGGTTCTTGATGGTAAAAAAATATATATGCACCACGGCGACGGTTTTACAACGAACGACCACGGTTATAATATTTTAAAAAAAATTCTGAGATGCCCGTTTAACATAAAACTTTACAGAATGCTCCATCCCGATTTAGGAGTTACTTTGGCAAAAAAAATTTCGCGAACGAGCCGCAAACATTCCTCAAATAAACACTTCGGCGAAGAAGACGGAATGAAAAAAGCCGCCCAAAGAAAAATTCAGGAAGGTTACGATATAGTTATTATGGGGCACCGGCACGAACCGAGTTTCCAAAAAATCGGTAATGGTTTGTACGTTAACTTAGGCGATTGGATTTCGCATTTTTCTTACGCAGAAATGTCTGACGGCGTAATAGCGCTAAACAAATGGTCATCAAGTAAATAATTTTTATGGCTGCAAAAAAAACAATCTGGCAAAAACATAACAGGAAATTTATATTCGCAATCATTATTTTTCTGATCTTTTTAGCTATCTATATTCCATACATCATTTCAGGTTTACCTTCGTTGGAAGAACTTGAAAACCCGAAAGCTGAATTAGCCACAAAAGTTTATTCTATCGATGGTGAAGTTCTCGACCAATTTTTCATAAAAAATAGGACTCGCGCCAATTTAAAAGAACTCCCTCACCACTTAATCGATGCCTTAATTGCGACGGAAGATAAAAATTTCAGAAAGCACTGGGGTGTCGATTTTTTACGTTTTGTCAGAGCGATGGTAAAGAACATTATAACTTTTCAAATGCGTGAAGGTGCGAGCACTATTACGCAACAGCTATCACGGAATTTATACGATTTAAAAGTAGAACGTAAAAAATTTCACGATAAAATCACACGAAAATTTCGAGAGTTCATTACTGCATTCCAAATAGAATCGAACTACACGAAAGATGAAATCATCGAAATGTATTTGAACATTACTTACTACGGTAAAAGTGCTTACGGTATTTCGGCGGCATCGCAAATTTACTTCGGGAAGATTCCAGCCGATTTAACACTCAGCGAAGCCGCTCTGCTCGTCGGATTATTGAAAGGTCCAGGCAGATACGACCCTGTCAACCATCCCGAACGTGCTATCAACCGGCGTAACACCGTGATTGAGCAGATGTTGAAATATGATTATATAACCGAAATCGAATCAGAAAAAGCAAAAGCCGATGAATTGCAAATTCGTTCTGCGAATAACGAAGGAATAACTGGTATTGCTCCTCATTTTGTTGAATACATTCGCCAGCAATTAATGCAAAAATCGGAAACTTACGGTTTCGATATTTATCGTGACGGCTTAAATATTTATACTACACTCGATAGCCGAATGCAGCGGTATGCGAACCGAGCAGTCGAGGAACATCTAAAAGATTATCAACCGAATTTTACAAAAGCCTGGAATTGGAGCCGCAACAAAGAGGTCCTCGAAATCGCAATTTCACATACAATACGTACCTCCGATGTTTATCGAAAAGCAAAAACACAATCAGAGAAAGAAAGCATGGCGAAAAGGTTACGCAACACTCCAACCTTTATCGATTCTGTAAAAAAATCTTCCACACAAATCGAAGTCGGTTTTGTTTCAATCGACAATCGGTCGGGTGGAATAGTTGCTATGGTCGGAGGATCGAATTTCCGTCATTTCAAATACGGTCTGAACCACATCACACAAATCCAGCGACAACCCGGCTCAACGTTTAAACCTTTCGTCTATACGGTTGCAATCGACAATGGCTATCCCCCTTCATTCGAAATTCTTAATCAACCCGTAACTTTAGTGATGGTTGGCGGAAACAGGTGGACCCCACAAAATTTTGATGGAACTTTCGGCGGGAAAAATACAATCAGAGAAGGATTAAAATTTTCAATTAATTTGCTCGCAGTCCGGGCAATTATGGAAATCGCTCCTGTTCAGCAAGTTATTGAATACGCAAACAGGATGGGAATAAAATCGAAGCTACCTCCGTATGAATCGCTTTCGATGGGAACGGGTGAAGTTTCGCCTCTCGAAATAACTGCCGCTTTCAGTGTTTATCCTAACGAGGGGGTTTATGTCTCTCCTTTTTCAATAATTAGAATTGAAGATAAAGATGGAAATATTATTGAGGAGAATCAATCGGAGCGGCGCGAAGTTTTAAGCAAAGAAACTGCATACATAATGACTAGTATGTTAGAAGATGCAGTGAACAGCGGAACAGGAACACGTGTGCGGAATTATTTCAATTTACCCGCTGCCGGAAAAACCGGAACAACACAGGAATATGCCGATTCATGGTTTATCGGTTTTACACCTCAGCTTACAGCAGGCGTTTGGGTGGGATTTGATAATAAAAGTGTTCACTTCACAAGCGCCGATGGTCAAGGGGGTAGAGCAGCAGCTCCGATTTGGGGACGTTTTATGGGCTACGTTTATGAAGATAAATCAATTGGTTTACCCGTAGATTTTTTTCAACAACCCGAAGGTATTGTCCGAGAACTGATCTGTTCGGATTCGAAAGGATTGGCTACGGAATTTTGTCCCACAACTTATGAAGAAGTATTTAATAAAAAATATATTCCCGCTCATTGCTCCCTGCATACCTCTTCACATTGGGAAGATCATAAAACTTCGAAAGGAAATACTAATTTTTAATTTTTACTGAAGTTCTTCGGCGAATATGTTTTCGTCATCGAAATCTTCGATTTGCTGTTCTTCTTTTAATACGTGTTTAGAAATGAAATAAATAGGTATAGCAACGAGAGCTGCTATTCCAATCCACTTTAATACGTTGAATAGATTTTTATCTTCATCCATAAATAAAAAATAATTAATTGAGATTTTAGTTTCTGAATAAATATAATGATTGCCTTTAGAAAAATCAAGAATTATGAAAATTGAATTTTTTGGTGCAGCACAAACTGTAACAGGTTCGATGCATCTTATACATATCAACGGGAAGAAAATACTCCTCGACTGTGGATTATATCAAGGTAAACGGAGCGAAGCGAACGAACGCAACCGCAACTTCCCTTTCGACCCGCAAACAATTGATGCTGTTATTTTATCGCATTCACATATCGACCATAGCGGAAATCTACCAACCCTTGTAAGAAACGGTTTTAGTGGCACAATTTACTCTACATCCGCTACACGCGACTTGTGCAGCGCTATGCTGATGGATAGCTCGTTTATACAGGAAAAGGATGCCGAATATTTAAATAAAAAAGCAAAAAAAAACGATGGACCTCGAATCGAGCCTCTGTATACTCCGCAGGATGTTTTAGAGACACTCGGATATTTTCAGGGTTTTCCGTACCGTCGCGAATTTCAGGTTTGCGAAGGAGTACAAGCCCAGTTTTTCGATGCCGGACACATCTTAGGATCAGCGGGAATTCGTTTAACAATTTCGGAAAACGGCAAAACTAAAACACTCGGTTTCAGCGGCGACATCGGTAGATGGAATTTGCCAATCATCAGAGACCCGGAATTCATGGGCGATACGAATTACTTGATAAGCGAGAGCACTTATGGCGGAGTCGCCCATCATCCCCCGACTGAAATGGACAATCAGCTTGAAGCAGTTATCAAGCGGACACTGCAGCGCGGCGGTAAAATTATTATACCCGCTTTTAGTGTTGGAAGAACGCAAGATGTGGTTTACTCGCTTTTTCGCTTATCTGAAGCAGGCAGGCTTCCGAAAATTCCAGTATTCGTAGATAGCCCGTTGGCAACAAACGTAACTGAAATTTACCGCTTACATCCTGAATGTTTTGATAAAGAAACAGCAGCATATCTCCTCAAACATCACGACCCGTTTGGCTTCAATCAAATCCGTTATATCCAATCTACCGACGACTCGAAAGCATTGAACGAAAAAGAAGGAACTTACGTTATAATATCTGCTTCAGGTATGTGCGAAGCGGGACGCATACTCCACCACCTCGCAAATAATATCGAGGACTCTCGCAACACAATTCTAATCGTCGGCTATACTGCTGAACATACCTTGGGTAGAAAAATTGTAGATAAAAATCCAGAAGTCAGAATTTTCGAAAAATTTTATAAACTGCGTGCCGAGGTTGTCGTCCTCGAATCGTTCAGCGCCCATGCCGACGGGAACGAGTTAGTGAAATATATTTCTCATTTCGATTCAACGATCATGGAAAATATATTTTTAGTTCACGGCGAACTTGAACGGTCAGAAATTTTAAAACAACAGATAGCAACAAAGGGATTCAAATCGGTAATCCCTAAACAAGGTGAAATTTTTAATCTTCAATAAAATTTATGAATACAGGTTTGAACGGCAAGACAGCAATCGTTACAGGTGCTACACAGGGTATCGGTAAATCTATCGCCCTCGCACTTGCAAACGAAGGAGTTCGGCTTATTTTATGCGCCCGAACCGAAGAACAATTGCAGGCAACAGAAACTGAAATTAAAGACCGCTTCCATACTGAAGTTACTTATGTTAAAGCGAATCTAACAAGAATAAACGACATCAAGCGGGTTGTTACCAAGGCAATCTCAAAATACAAACGTGTCGATATTTTAGTGAACAATGCCGGCGGTGCTCACATCGGAGGGATTTTTGAAATTACCGACGAAATTTTTGAAGCCCACATCGATTTAAAATTATTAGGCTATATCCGTTTTGCCCGAGAAGTAATTCCATTTATGCGGCAACAAGGGGGCGGAAAAATTATTTACGTAATCGGCACAGCGGGCAAAGAGCCGAAGCCCACTCTTATGCTTCCCGGTATCACTAACGGAGCTCTTCTTAATTTTACAAAATCATTGGCGTTAGAATTGGCTAAAGATAATATCACCGTTAATGCGGTTAATCCAGGAACGACCGAAACTCCTCTCACCGAACAGACAATCGGTACATTAGCTTCATTACAAAACGTAACTCCCGACGAGATGCGGCAAATGCTAAAATCGGATAACCCATTCGGAAGACTTGTCCGTTCGGAAGAGATTGCATCGGCAGTAGTTTTTTTAGCATCTGAGGCGGCTAATTTTATTTCAGGGATCTCGATTGACGTCGATGGTGGAACTACACGCGGAACACCCTGATGAGTTATCGAGTTTTTACATTTATTATTGCCACCGGCTTCTTAATGTGGAACTCTAACGGACAAACAGATACTTCAACTTCAACCAATAACAATTTGTCGATGGGTTACGACAAAAATATCAACACGCACCGATGGGATGCCAATATATTTTACAAATCAAGTTTTGCGGGTTTTGATTTTCAATTTAGTGAACGCTTCAAATCGTCTCTTATCAAATCCCACAAAAACATCATCCGCGATGAACAGGCAGTCGATTTTTCAACAAAATTTAAATTATTTTCACCTCTTAAAACATCTTTGAAAATTTCATCTCTGGTGATTTCCGATAATCAAGGAATTGGCATCAGCAGCATCGCCTCGCATTTGGTACACGGTGGTTTTGAGTATGCGCCTTTTCCAAAATTCCTGCTTGAACCGATGGTTGGATTTCGCATCGACCGGCAAATTACAGAACAGGATGCTGGCGTTTCATATCTCTTAAGTGCAAAAACTGTTGATTTGCAGTTGGGTGGGTTCAATACTTATTTGAACGGGGTGTATCAGGTTGACCGGTTAGACCCGCGATATTTAGAAACACAAAACATGATGTTAAGGTTAGATAAAATATTTTTCGAAAAGACCCGCAACGTTTTAAACATTACTTACAAAAATTATCAACGCGATTTTTACTTCGCTGCCGATACTGCAGTTCAATTGAAATTTAATACCACTAGCAACATTGAGAAACGGACTGAAAATTTTTATTTAGTGCAGGATACCATCGATTACAATATCAGCAGCCGGTTTTTATTCTCGGCGAACGGTTTACTTCTCGTGCGAAAAATACAAAAATCTATAAAATACAAACCTATAGCCGGACGCTATTTCGATAACACCATCGATGATTTTAGGATCGAGGGTGCTGCTCAGCTTGCCTTTCAACCTACTAACTCTTTAAACGGTTTGGTTCAAATCTTTTATGGAGAACGGGATGTTACTCATGCGATAAAAATGGATAACCAAATTTCTCAATCTGCTTTCGATTTACGCAAACGTGATGAGGATAAAAAAAACAATTATTCACGCCGCTCGACCCTCACTGCAAACGTAGGTATTAATTTAACCAACTCCGACAGAGTTTCAATAACAGGTTCGAGCAGCATACTGCGTTACGATACACCGAGCAAACTCAACGACGACGACCGCGACGAGTTGTGGATGGCATATAATATCACAACTTATCATAATATTAACCGTTACCTGTTTGCTCAAATAGCTGTCGATGCTAATTTATCTCACATAGTTTACTTATTAGGTTCTCGAAGCGCCAACAATAATTGGAACAGAATTTTACGCCTCTCACCCCGCATTCAATACATCCCATCGAAAATATTTTCTACAACAAATACATTCGAAGTGTTAGCGAATTATACGGTTTACGATTTCGAAGATTTACAAGTTCCGGTAAAAAGTTTCTCCTTCAGGCAGTTCTCATTCATCGATTCAACAAGAATTTCGATAACTCCACGAGTTGGTTTCGATTGGTTCAGTTACATAAGTTTGTATGAAAGGGGTGTATTAAACTGGAAAGCATTTAAAGGGCGACCGATAAATTATTTCGAGGATCAGACCTACGTGCTGCAAACATTTTACCAAGCAACAACTGATTTGCTTTTTTCATCAGGCATTCGTTACTTTAGTCAAAAACGTTTCGGTTACCTCGATAAAACGAGACAGATAGAAACCCGTTTGCAAAGTATCGGACCGGTCGCACTCATAACATTTTTCTTCAGGCCGAAGATTGAATTCATCGTAAAAGGTTGGCACGAACGAATCGAATATACGAACACTCAAACCCGATATTCTACGAACGTAACAATGAGCATAAAAACACTTTTATAAAATGGTAAAAGTTGAGAAAAAATATTTTAAATTAATTTTAAAAAGCTATCCGAAAGAAATTTCAAAAGTGGAAGCATTTTTAAAAAAAGTGAACCGGTATTTACATTTCGATGAAATTCAATTTCATAATTTGCTCGTTGCTACAACCGAAGCAGTAAACAACAGTATTACTCACGCTAATTTGAGAGACCCGAAAAAGTTGGTTGAAATTAGTGCCGCCGCAACATCCACAGCAATTGAGATACATGTTTGCGACGAAGGTAAAGGAATAAATCTTAAGAATATTCCTGACCCGTTAGACGAAAAAAATTTATTGCGTGAAAACGGAAGAGGAATTTTCTTAATGCAGAAGTTTATGGATAGCGTTAAATTCAAACGTTGTGAAAATGGGAATGAAGTAATTATGAAACTAAGGAAAAAGAAAACTGCTTTGAGTGGTGGAAAAAAATGAAACGTGGATGAGGGGTAGGGCAACAGCGTGAATTTTATTTATTTTGAATCATCAACGAATTATTTATGATAATTACTATTGGGTAAATTATATTGAACCGTTAGTAAGTAATGAAACAAGAAAGTTAATTAAATAAACAATATTGCGTTATTACAGGTGTT
>JBBIOD010000080.1:0-8490 GCA_037443545.1 Ignavibacteriales bacterium
GGGAGTGGAATTTTTAAAATCCCTGCCATCAAGTTCACTCCGAACTCGAAGTTCAGCGTCCCATTTAATTTCCTGAGATTTTGAATAAGAAATAATTACTAATACTACAAGAATTAATATTAAAACTTTCACAACACTTTCCTTTTATTGTTGATTAATAAGAGTAATTTGTCTTAATATAAGGAAATTGTAACCGATTGTCAAACTGAGCACCCAATATTATTCCACTTAGATCAAGCCTTGCTTGTCTTGTTTACATTCCTTATTTTAGGTTAAATTAAAATGGATATGAACGACAGGAATATCAACCCTAGGGCACGCGCACGATTATTTCTACTGGATGGGAGCGCTCTCGCTTACCGAGCTTACTACTCTTTTATCTCACGCCCTCTGATAACATCGAAAGGTGAGAACACAGGCGCCGTTTTTGGCTTCGTAAATAGTTTGATGAAGATTTTAGATGAGGAAAAACCCGACCACATCGCAGTAGTGTTTGATAGACCTGAGCCGACTTTCCGGCATAAAATGTACCAGCCGTATAAAGCTACGCGACAAAAAATGCCAGAAGACATGGCTTCACAACTCGCTCGACTAAGAGAAGTTGTTGCAACATTCAACGTTCCGACACTAGAAATGGCTGGTTACGAAGCTGACGACATAATGGGAACGCTCGCACACAAAGCCGAAGCTGAAGGAATAGAAACTTATCTTGTAACAAGCGATAAAGACTTTATGCAATTAATCTCTCCCCTCACAAAAATTTATAGACCGGGCAAAAGCGGTGATGCGTGGGAAATGATTGACTTTGAGCATGTGGAAGAAAAGTTCGGGGTTACTCCTGATAAGGTTGTGGAAGTTTTAAGCCTCACCGGCGACAAATCAGATAACGTACCCGGTGTGCCAGGTATTGGCGAGAAGACTGCAATTCCGCTGGTTCGCAAATACGGCACAATCGAAAAGATTTTTGAGAATATAGATAAGATTGTTAAGCCAGCTCTTCGGCAAAAACTGAAAGAGAACGAGGATAAAGCCTTACTGTCAAAAACGCTTGTAACGATCGATACAAATGTTCCGATTGATGTAAACATCCATCAGCTCAAAACCCAACAAAAAGATATCGTAAAACTTACACAGCTATTTACAGAATTAGAATTCAAATATTTAATCCGTAAACTCACTGCGTCCGAACCGGAACCATCTCAAATAAAAGTACCGGATGATTTACCACCAAAATCTATTGCTAACATTAGAACAGACCAACATCAATACCATATCATCACGACGCATGAGGAGTTGAACGATTTAGCCCGAAAGTTAAGATCTTCAAAATTTTTTGTGTTCGATACCGAAACAACAAGCCCAGACCCTTTTAAAGCGGAGTTGGTCGGCTTATCACTTTCTTTGAAACCGAAAGAAGCGTATTACATCCCCTTCAAGAATGACAGCGTTGAGAAATGCGAATCCAAATTAAGTGAAACAATATTTCAACATTCTCTTTTCGATGACCGTCAATCTAAATTGTCAAACTCGAAATTCGAATCCGATGTTGGCGGACGAAATCCGAAATCTAAACTCATCGGTTTTGAATCTAAGTTTGTTCTCAATCTGCTTGCCCCTATTTTTACAGACAAAACGATTTTTAAATGTGGACAAAATATTAAGTTCGACATGCTTGTATTGGCAAATTACTGCGTTGAAGTCAAGGGTGCCGTTTTCGATACAATGGTCGCAAGCTACATTTTACGACCCGACAGCAGGCACAATTTGGATTCTCTGGCGATGGAGCATTTAAATTATAGAACCATAACATACGATGAATTAGTAGGCGACGAAAAAAATATTAGAAATATTCCGATAGAAAAGGTTTCAGATTACTCGTGTGAAGATGCAGACATCACACTTCGGCTCTATGAAATCTTAAACAAAAAACTTCAGGATGAAAACTTAATAAAAATTTCGACCGACATCGAATTCCCATTAATCGAAGTTCTTACTGATATGGAATTCGCGGGGGTAAAATTGGATACTCCATTTCTGATATTTTTATCAAAAGAACTTGAGAGAATTTTAGATAGTACTATCAATGATATTTATACCGTTGCAGGAAAGAAATTTAATATAAATTCCACGCAACAACTTGGAATCATTTTGTTCGAAGAATTAAAACTACCAACAGGTCGAAAAACCAAAACAGGTTTTTCAACAGACGTCGGTGTTTTAGAAAGTCTTAAACATCAACATCCGATCGTCGATAAGTTGTTGGAATATCGAACCATATCCAAAATTAAATCAACTTATGTAGACGTTTTGCCAGGTTTGATAAATCCGAAAACCGGGCGCGTGCACACATCATTCAATCAAACAATCACCACCACAGGACGCTTATCAAGTAGCAATCCGAATCTGCAAAATATTCCCATACGTAGTGAATTGGGGCGCGAAATTCGCAAAGCGTTCATCGGGACAAATGATCAATGGGCAATTTTATCGGCAGACTACTCGCAGATCGAATTACGAATAATGGCACACATCTCGAACGATCCCGGATTAACTGGAGCATTCAGAGCTGGGGAAGATATTCACGCATCAACCGCAGCGATAATATTTGGTTATGAATTAAACGATTTTAAAACGTTGCCGAAAGAGACTAAACAAGAAATGCGGCGAAAAGCTAAGGAGGTAAATTTCGGAATTATGTACGGACTCGGATATTTTGGATTAGCAAACCGGTTGGATATTCCGAAAGAGGAAGCACGTGCTATTATTGCAAAATACCACGAACGTTTCCCGAACGTCAAACTATATATGGACGAAACTATTAATAAAGCGAAACGCGATGGTTATGTTGAAACTTTGTTAGGCAGGCGCCGTTATCTTCCCGACATAAAAAGCCGCAATCAAAATATCAGGAGCAACGCTGAGCGGCAGGCGATTAATATGCCTATTCAGGGAACTGCGGCAGATATGATTAAGTTAGCTATGATAAGAATCCATCGGAGAATTTCAAAGAAACAAATCACGATGTTGCTGCAAGTCCACGACGAACTTGTGTTCGAAGTGGAGAATAGTTTAATAGAGGAGGCTAAAACATTAATCGTAGAAGAAATGAAAAACGCACTTCCTCTAAATGTCCCATTAGAAATTGAAGTGGGATTTGGGAAGAACTGGTTCGAAGCACACTAACTATCCAATTGCTTCTGTCTGCGTTTCAATATTAATCCAACACCTAATATAATTAAAATTACGGGCCAATAATTTTTTATGTAATAGACCACATCCCACCGGTTCAGATATCCGATTTCCGCAAGTATTAATAAACTGCCTATTACGAAGAATATTATCGATAAAAGGAATGAACTGAACTCTCTGAAATTATCTAGAAACATCATTAGAAAAGCGAAACCGAAAATTATAAATACCGCGGGTAAAAATATCCGATGCGGCATTTCGATTAAATCAAATGAATGAATAATAAAAGAAACTCCTGACAAGAACAGTACAGTTCCCCAAAATATTTTACCTTTGCTGTTAGTTGCGAAACCACGTAATGTTATAATAAATCCCCATAACGCAAGCGCTATCCATATTATTTGAAAAAATCGAATGTTGATTAAGCCAGTTTGATGTATCAGTAAAGCGGTTCCCAAAAGTATGAGAATTATTCCATTCCAAGGATATTTTTTTTCAAGTTCCATAACGTTTTATTTTTTCCCTTGGGGCATTGCGATTGCGAGAATAACATACAATAAAATCCCTAATCCAAATGAGCTTAGAGTTAATAACACAAAAATGAGTCGAACGATTGTAGGATCGATATCAAGATACTCAGCTAATCCGCCACAAACGCCCGCAATCTTTTTATTTTCTATTGATCGTCGAAGAACTTTTGAAGCAGGACGGGGTGTTTCTTGGTGCATCTCGGTTTCAGGTTGAGATAAAGGCTTCTCCGGTATCCGGAAAAAATTCAAGACTAACATTACTCCGATAATAATTATTATGATTGAAACGATTGCTTTCCAAGAAAAATAGTCCCAAAATTCAAACCAGTGGAAAAATGGTAGCAACTCCATATTTGACAGCAGCAACAAAGCTCCAAGAAAGATAAGGATGATCCCCCAAACTTGTGCTGAATTTTTTGTGACAGTAACAACTCCTATATGGTTGAGATTTACAGGCATCATTATCCAGGCTACGATATAAATAATTATTCCCGACCCACCCAGAAACACTGAAACCAATATAAGGAGACGAATTATCAGCGGGTCAACATCGAAATATTCTCCTATACCGCCGCAAACGCCTGCAATCCAACGGTTTTGCATCGACCGATGCAAACGCTTGATTTTTTTTACACCATTTTCCATACTCAATCCTTGATAATTATTTCTTCAAAACCTACGCAGCATTAGTTTTAATGTTTCAAAACAAAAGCCACAACTTAAGAACAAAGTTATGGCTTGAGAATTAGCATATAGAGTTTAATTTAAACTTCCATGATTTCTTTTTCTTTGTGTGCAACGTGTGCATCAATTTCTTTAATATGTTTATCGATGAGTTTCTGAACCTCTTCTTCTCCCCTTTTTCTTTCATCTTCAGAAAAATGTTCTGCTTTTTCAGATTTTTTTAGTTGTTCGTTCGCATCACGCCGGACGTTTCGGAGAGCAATTTTGCCATCTTCAGCAAATTTTTTTATCAATTTTACAAGTTCTTTACGGCGTTCTTCGGTTAACGGTGGAACAGACAAGCGAATCACAGTTCCATCGTTTGCAGGATTCAATCCGATGTTTGCAGCGAGAATCGCTTTCTCGATAGGACCAATCATCCCTTTGTCCCACGGAGTTACCGTAATCATTCGGATATCCGGTGTACCAACAGTGCCAACTTGATGAAGAGGCATTATGGATCCATAATAATCTACTTTGATTCCGTCGAGCAGAGTGGTGGTAGCTTTGCCGGAACGGATTTTTATAAATTCCTGCCTTACTACCTCAACGGCTTTTTTCATTTTGTTTTCGGTTTCCCGTAAAATATCTTTAACCATTTTTACTCCAAAATTTGTTAGACAATATTTTATATAGATTCAATTTGAACATTCTGAACCAGAGTACCGATATTTTCACCCATTAAAAGTTTTTTCAAGTTTCCTGGTGTGTTCATATCAAAAACTATTATCGGAAGTTTATTTTCCCGACAAAGTGTTATCGCTGTTAAATCCATAACTTTCAAGTCTTTATTTAAAATATCCAAATACGAAATATTTTGAAATTTAACAGCGTTTGGGTTCAATTCTGGGTCAGAGTCATAAACACCTTGAACCCGCGTGCCCTTCAATATTACATCGGCTTGTATTTCGATTGCTCTTAAAGCTGCGGCAGTATCGGTAGTGAAATACGGATTACCTGTGCCAGCGCCAAAAATCACAACTCTTCCCTTTTCAAGATGCCTGATTGCCCTCCTTCGGATGAATGATTCGGCAATTTGCTCCATCTTAATGGCGCTTAATAATCGTGTGAAAATTCCAACATGTTCCAGAGCACTTTGTAATGCCAGCGAATTGATAATTGTAGCTAACATTCCCATCTGATCACCCGTTACTTTATCGATACCGTCAGATGAGTTCCCGACACCGCGATAAATATTTCCACCGCCAATAACTATTCCAATTTGAACACCTAAATCCCTAACCATTCCAATTTCGGCTGCATACTGTTTTAAAACATCGGCATCAATTCCAAATTCCTTTTTTCCCATCAGCGATTCGCCGCTCAACTTTAAAAGAATGCGTTTATATTTCATTATTTCTTTCATCCATTGTATTTATAATTAAAAGTTAAAAAAAAATCCGCTTGTTAGCGGATTTTTTATATTTATTATTTTTCTTCACCGAGTTGAAATCTTTCGAAAGACTTTATCGTTAAACCGGAACTACTTTCTGTCAGAACATCTTTAATAGTTTTGCTGGGGTCTTTAATAAACACCTGTTCGGACAAGCAGACATCTTGATAATATTTTTCTAACTTTCCGTTGGCAATCCGTTCAATTATTTGATCGGGTTTACCTTCGTTCCGAGCCTGAGTGCGGTAAATTTCGAGTTCACGTTGAATAACATCGTGCGATACCTGATCTCGCGAGATATACAACGGGTTCATCGCGGCAATTTGCATTGCGATATCGCGTCCGATTTGGAGCGCATTGCTCGGGGTGCTCGATAATTCAATAAGAACTCCGATTTTATTTCCCATGTGTGTATAAGATGTAATAAAACCGTTTTCTGTTTGGAGCATCTTGTAACGCCGTATTTCGATACGTTCACCAATTTTAGCCATCATATCGTTTAACTGCTGCGAAATAGCTTTCCCTGAATCGTCGGTTACTTCTAAAAGTTTTTCAAGTGAAGCAGGCTTTTTAGATGCAATAATATATGTAACTAAATCTGAAAAATTAACAAAATCGGTTCCTCGTGCAACAAAATCGGTTTCACAGTTTATTTCTACAACAATTCCGAAATCGTTTTTTTCATTCACGCGTGTTACAATGGTTCCTTCTTTAGCAGCTTTGTCAGCGCGCTTTTGTGCTGTAGCCGCACCTTTTTTTCTGAGATATTCAACAGCTTTATCTAAATCGCTGGCAGTTTCTTCGAGAGCTTTTTTACAATCCATCATTCCAGCTCCGGTCTTATCTCTTAATAATTTAACAAGTTCACTAGTTATTGCCATTATCTTTTATCCTTCTTTTCCTGTTTCGTTTGTGTCGGCTCCTTCATACTGTGCGGATATCATCTCTTTCCCCTCATTAACAGCATCAGCCATAACTTTTGTAATTAATTGAATCGATTTAATTGCATCATCATTTGCTGGAATCGGATAATCAATCAGAGTAGGATCCACGTTGGTATCGACTATAGCGAAAACCGGAATGCGCAAACGTTTCGCTTCTGCAATTGCGATAGCTTCTTTTTTAATATCCACGACAAAAAGGGCTCCCGGTAAGCGTGACATATTAGCAACACCAGCAAGAACTTTTTGTAATTTCTCTTTTTCGCGGTCTATGAATAAAATTTCTTTCTTAGTAATTTTATCGAATGTACCGTCGGTTTCCATTTTTTCAATATTATTGAGGCGTTTTACGCTTTTGCGGATGGTAGTAAAATTAGTTAACATGCCGCCGAGCCATCTCTCTGAAGCATGAAACTGACCGCATCTGTCGGCTTCTTCACGAATCACAGTTTTGGCTTGTTTTTTTGTCCCGACAAACAAAACGCGTTTGCCTTCAGAAACTAATTTCGCGAGCGCATCACCCGCTTGCTCAATCAATTGTTGAGATTTTTTTAGGTCAATTATGTGAATCCCGTTCCGTTCCATAAAAATGAAAGGTTTCATTTTGGGATTCCATCGGTGGGTCAAATGCCCGAAATGGGCTCCTGCATTAAGCAGGTCAGTTAATTCTACACGAGGCATAAAATTATTACTCCTTTTTATTTTTGTTATACTTCTACCGGCTTCAACTTTTTCAGAGATTCCGCTCATATCGGGCGGGACACACTCTAAAAAATCCGACGGTATGTTTTATTTAAAAAATTAACGTTTCGAGAACTGGAAGCGCTTGCGGGCTTTTTTCTGTCCATACTTTTTACGTTCCACCATTCGGGGATCGCGCGAAAGAAGTCCTGCAGTCCTGAGCGGTATCCTGTTTTCTTCATTCAACTCGAGTAACGCACGAGCTACGCTCAGTTTTAAAGCACCCGCCTGCCCACTCACGCCACCACCATGTACAGTTGCGCTGATATTGTATTTCCCGCCACTCTCAGTTACTTCGATTGGCAATAGAACATCGCGACGATGTGTATCGACAGGAAAAAATTTTTCCATGGGTTTGTTGTTTACTAAAAATTCGCCTGTGCCCGATTTTAGTACAACCCGTGCAACTGCGTTTTTTCTTCTTCCTACTGTTATGATATTTTGCATCTGCAATTCCTTATATATCCAATTTTTCTGGTGTTTGTGCTGAGTGAGGATGATTGGGTCCCGAATACACTTTTAGTTTTGAAGCGACTCTTTTACCTAACCTGTTGTGTGGAATCATTCCCTTTACAGCATGATAAATTACTTTTTCAGGTTTGGTTTTCATCATATCTTTGAAATCTTCAAAAATTGCACCGCCCGGATATCCGGTATAATGAAAATACTTTTTTAATTCCGGTCGCCGACCAGTTAATTTAATTTTATCGGCATTCACCACAATTACAAAATCGCCGACATCTGAATTGGGTGTGAAAGTAGGTCGGTGTTTCCCGCGTAAGATATGGGCAATCTTACTTGCCAAACGTCCTAATGTTTTTCCGTCTGCATCCACTAGGAACCATTTTTTTTCCACGTCTTCATTTGTGAAGAAATGTGTTAATTTCTCATTTAGTGCCACTATACAATCTCCATTTTATGTGCTGATTTAAGCATTATTGATTTAAAAGCTATCAAATTTACCAAATATTTC
>JBBIOD010000081.1:0-8187 GCA_037443545.1 Ignavibacteriales bacterium
CGAACTGACTGCCACGCCGGGCAAGTTTATTCCTTTATTCGAGTATAACTCGCCACCGTCGACGACTTTGCACGTTATATTACTCCCTTTTACATTAACTACCCTCAGTTCTATATAACCATCGTCTATTAAAATTCTATCACCTTTTTTTACATCTCGCGGTAGGTTCAAATAAGTTGTTGGGATTTTTAGCTCCGACCTTTTATCTGAATAGAAATCAGTATGGGTTGTGATAATAATTTTTTCGTTTTTCTTAATTACGATTGGTTCTGTGTTCAGTTTCCCTATTCTGATTTTCGGTCCTTGTAAATCCTGAATAATCGCTATATTCTTGCCGGTAATTTCTCTGGCTTTTCGGATGTTTTGGATATAATTTAAATGCTCGTTATGTGTACCGTGCGAAAAATTCAAGCGCGCAACATCCATCCCCGCCTTTATCAGTTGCACGATTTTATTAACCGTTGCAACAGATGGACCGATAGTGCATACGATTTTGGTTTTGCCATTGTGTTGAATTTTAGCCAATCTTTTTAACCATTTGAGGTAAAAACACGCCCGACTTGCCTGCTAAAAATTCATCAGCAATTTCTGTAATAGGTGTGGGGTCGGGATTGATTTCTACGATATAAGCTCCGTTCCGTTTTGCTAAATATGGTAACGAGGCAGCCGGATAAACAATACCCGAAGTTCCGACAGAAAAAAAAATATCTGCCGAAAGCGCAGCCCTTTCAGCTCCGTTCCACTGGTCTTCGGGCAGCATTTCGCCGAACCATACGACACCCGGACGGATAATTCCGGCGCACACATCACATTTCGGAATTTCAGTTTTTGATAAAATCATTTCATCCGAAAAATCTTTCTTACATTCCATACAATAGTTGTGTTGTATGTTTCCGTGCAACTCGAATATATTTTTACTCCCTGCCCGTCGATGCAGATTGTCGACGTTTTGTGTAATGACTGCGCACGATTTGTATACTTTTTCAAACTCAACAATTGCATAATGACCCGGGTTGGGCTGAACGTTTGCGATAATTTGCTTCCGGTATTTGTACCATTCCCAAACAAGTTCTGGATTTTTTAAAAACGCATCGAAGTTGGCAAGCTCTTCGGGCTTAAATTTTTTCCAAAGTCCTTCCTCGCCGCGAAAAGTTGGCACTCCGCTCTCTGCCGAAATTCCGGCTCCGGTAAAAAACACTACCGATTCGGCTGATTTTAATTTTTGAATTAATTTTTCTGAAAACATTATTACTGATTTATTTTTGCGGAGCTAACTCCAATTTTTTCCAACCCGAATTTTCAATTTCATTTCTATCCATCGAAACATATTTGTAATCGCCGTTTAACCATAACAACGTTTGGTCGGAATAATGCTTGTGGAGCGGTTGCCCTGATTGTCCCGTCGTTAATACGCTAAACCTTCTCAAAGGTTTTGCTAAATCCACAATTTGGCGGGTTGAAGGTCCAACAACATTTTTAAATGAACGATTGAAATTGAACTCGCCGTTGTTTATTGTGGTTGCAGAGCCACCAACCGGAAAAGGGCCTATATTAAAAACTTTATCGAGTGGTTTTCGCGTGCCGAACAGATGCTCAAAAGTAACCGGATGCAAAACACCCCACTGCCAATTTTTTATTTCCGGATCTATATCATTTCGAAGCTGCTCGAGAGCATCGGATAAACTTTTTTTGATTATATCCGATTTAGTTTCTATCGCTTCCGTGTTCACATTGTCGAACCAACTTGACGTATCAGCCGTTAATAATTTATCAACGACAATAATAGGCACGGCAGAAAAAAAAGTGTAATCATTTAAAATTTCTTTCCCCATCTCATCTTCGAAAATGTTGTGTATTAGTTTTACGAAGAACATATTAAAAATCGTTGAGGCAACATCGGTTGGCGAGTGTTTGAAATCCCAATTGCTCAAATACTCGAGAGCCGATTTTGTATCTGAATCCGTTGCGGGATGTTCTTTGAATGAATCCGTGATAAGTTTTGTAAGTTTACGGGTGTGAGGCGAAATATAATCCAATTGCATTCTTTTAAAATCTTCTGCCGAAAATAAATTAACCTCGCTTAAAAGATCGTTTATTCTTTCGATACGCGAAGGTGGCATATAGAGGTTTGAAATAAAGTAGGGAGTGTTATCGGCAATCTTATTATTTGCAGTCGCAATAAATTGTTCGGGCGGATTCCAAAGTTTTGGTAGTTGGTCGAAGCTGACAAAGCCTTTCCATTCATACTCTTTCGACCAGCCGGGCAACGGAAACGTAGGGTTGAAATTTCCACGCAGCGGAATTTTTGCCGCAGTCCAATAGCCAATGTTCCCTTCAACATCCGAGTAAATTACATTTTGTCCCGGAACGGCAAAATGTTTCAGAGCATTTTCAAACTCTTCTTTGTTGCTTGCTTTGTTGATTAGGTAAAAAGCATAAGATTCCTGGCTGACTTCGAATCCGCACCAACGCATTGCGACTAATTTATTTTGTGGATTTGCCTTTGTTAGCAGGGCTGGATGGAGATCGCTAATTATCGGACCGTGGTGAGTTTCGCGAATCGTAAATTCTAAACTGTCGTCCTTTCCAATATATATTACTTCCTCACGACTTTTAATCGGGATTAATTTTTTTTCGTAATTGTAAAGGTTTGGATTAGCGGAATCGGTAGTAACGATGTAGAAATCGGTTTCGTCAATCATAGCATTAGTTAAACCCCAAGCGATTCGATTATTGCTGCCTATAACTATAAACGGCGTTCCTGGAATTGCACAACCGGCTACATTCCAACCGTTGATAGAGAGATGCATTTCGTACCACTTTGACGGTGCCGGTAAACCGAGATGCGGATCGTTAGCCAATATCGGTTTGCCGCTTGTCGATTTTGCAGCCGAAATTACCCACCCATTACTTCCTGTCGCCGAACCATTTATGCCAAAATAATTTCGATACTGTTGTACGAGTTGTTTAAAACCTGAAATGTTTGGAATGTCAAATTGATTGCGTGAAGTATTCCGTAAAACTTTTCTATCCTGCAACTTTCCCTTAACAATCGTCGGTGCAGTGGCGGGATATACCGGAAGTAATTCCTTTGCTTTTTCGTATCCGAATTTATCCGTCAGTTCCCCCATCGTCAAATCGAGCCACCAAGCCAAGTTTAAATCCCAAGCCATTAAGCGCGTGAGCAATAAACTATGTTCGACTTTCCATAATTCAGGTTCGTATCCTAAAATATCAAACTCGATAGGAAAATTACTTTGATTCTCCAGAATGAAAGCATTTACACCGTCGGAATAGGCTTTTAAAGCCGAGCCTACTTCAGGCGGCAACTCGGTTTCGATTTTCGAGATTATTTCAGTCAGGTTCAAAGTTCGAAAAAGTCGGTCGAAACCTGTTGCCGAATTACCTAAAACTTCGGCTAAACGTCCTTCTCCGGCTCGTCTCGAAATATCCATCTGCCATAAACGGTCTTGTGCTTGAACATATCCTGCTGCAAACATCAAGTCGTATTCCTCGCTGGCAAAGATATGTGGTACACCAAACTCATCGCGGAAAATGGTAACTTCGCCTTTTATTCCTTTAACATTTATTTTACCCTCGTATTCCGGAAACGATTTGGTAACTAAATATTTTAGAAAAAAAATAAAAGCGATTAGTATAATAATTGAACTGCCTAAAATCCCTAATGTGATTTTTAGCGGCTTCGTCATTTATGCTATTGTAACATCTTTAGATAGATAGACATCTTGTATTGCATTTAGAATTTTTACCCCCTCGGCCATCGGTCTCTGGAAAGCTTTCCTACCGGATATCAAGCCCATACCGCCAGCCCGTTTATTGATAACAGCAGTACGAACAGCTTCTGCAAAATCGTTTTGGCCCGATGCGCCACCTGAATTTATCAAACCAATTCTTCCCATATATCCGTTAGCAACCTGATATCTTGTTAAATCAATCGGGTGGTCTGAGCATAATTCGGTATACATTTTTTTGTGAGACTTTGAAAATTTAAGAGCCGTAAATCCACAATTGTTCTCAGGCATTTTTTGCTTGATGATATCGGCTTCGATTGTAGCTCCTAAGTGGTCGGCTTGACCTGTTAAGTCGGCAGCTAAATGATAATCCTTTTCGCTAGTATTAAAAGCGGGATTACGTAAATAGCACCATAGTATTGTTGCCATTCCCATCTCGTGAGCTTGATGGAACATTTCGGATACTTCTTGAATTTGCCTTGTTGATTCGGGCGAGCCGAAGTAAATAGTTGCACCTACGGCAACTGCACCCATATCGTAGGCTTGTCTGATATTGGCGAAGATTATCTGGTCGTGTTTGGTTGGATAAGTGAGTAGTTCGTTGTGATTGAATTTTAAGATGAACGGAATTTTGTGGGCGTATTTACGAGCGACGATTCCGAGCACACCGAGTGTAGAAGCGACCGCATTGCAGCCCCCTTCGATGCCAAGTTTAACTATGTTTTCAGGATCGAAATAAATCGGGTTGGGTGCAAACGAGGCTCCGGCTGTGTGTTCGATTCCCTGATCAACAGGCAAAATAGATAGAAAACCGGTTCCAGTCAATCTTCCGTTACTGAACAATGTTTGCAAACTTCGAAGTGTTGCAACCGAACGGTCGGAATCGGCAAATATTTTATCTACAAAATTGGGCGATGGCAGGTGAAGCATCTCTTTTGGAATACCTGTACTTTTATGTGCGAGTAAACTTTCGGCTTCGTTTCCTAATAGTTTTTCAATATCTTGTATAGTCATAATTACAACCTCTCTAAAATTTATTATACATTAATTGTTTAAATATATAAAAAATAAGCTGAATAAAAAATATATCATTGCATTTACTTAACAAATTTATTATAATTGGAGCGTTAAAATTGAACAAGATGGCATCTGAAACAAGCGAAGAAAAAGTTTTAATACACAACAGAAAAGCCCGGCACGATTACTATATTATTGAAACTTATGAGGTCGGAATTGTGCTCAAAGGAACTGAAGTTAAATCGCTGCGTCTTGGAAATGCTAATTTGTTAGACAGTTTTGCAAAAATTAAAGGAGGCGAAGTATGGCTTGAGAACATGCATATTAGCCCATTTGACAAAGAAAGCCGTAACAATCACGACCCGAAACGCGATCGGAAACTTCTGCTCAATAAGGGTGAAATTAGGCGCCTCAATAGCAAACTTAATGAAGAAGGAACTACTTTGGTTCCGATCCAAGTTTATCTAAAAAACAACAGAATAAAAATTGAGTTAGCGCTTGCCCGCGGTAAAAAAATGTTCGACAAACGGGAAGCAATCGCAAAGCGTGAAGTCGAACGCGAAGTAAAAAGAAAATACGGTATTTAGATATTATAAATTAATCAAGAGAAAAAATTAAGAATTGTTTCCTTCCTTAAACGAACAGATGGACATCATAAAACGGGGAGTCTTTGAGATAATTCCCGAAGATGCTATTGTCGCCAAAATCGAGAAGTCCATTAAAACCAAAAGCCCGTTAAAAATTAAACTTGGCTGCGACCCAAGCCGTCCCGATTTACATTTGGGGCATTCTGTTGTTTTGCGTAAACTACGCCACTTTCAAGATTTAGGACACGAAGCGATTTTAATTGTGGGCGACTTTACCGGAATGATTGGCGACCCTTCGGGCAAAAGTAAAACTCGTCCACCGCTAACACTGGAAGATACACGCAAAAACGGTCAAAGTTATTTTGAACAAGCGACAAAAATTCTTTCAACAAAAAATATCAAAATGCTTTATAACTCAGAATGGTTAGCAAGTATGACCTTTGCAGACGTAATAGCGCTCACGAGTAAATATACCGTTGCGAGAATGTTGGAGAGGGACGATTTTGAAAAAAGGTACCGAGATGGCGAGCCAATCAGCCTTCACGAATTTTTGTACCCATTAGCACAAGCGATGGATTCAGTGGCGATTAAAGCCGATGTTGAATTAGGTGGCACAGATCAAAAATTCAACCTCTTAGTTGGCAGAGATATACAAAAAGAATTCGGACTCGACCCTCAAGTAGCAGTTATGCTGCCCATACTTACCGGAACTGACGGCGTGGAAAAAATGAGCAAATCGTTAGATAATTATATCGGTATAGCCGATTCGCCCAAAGAAATTTATGGTAAAACTCTCTCTATACCGGATAAGCTTATTTACGACTACTTTTTGTTAACTACAGATATAGAGACTGCTGATTTAAATAAAATCAAAGAACGGGTTATAACCAATCCACGCGAAGCAAAAAGATTTTTAGCTCGCACACTCGTTTCTCTCTATTGGTCGGATGTTGATGCCCTTAAATCTGAAGAAGAATTCGATAGAATATTTGTGCAGAAAGAAATTCCGGATACCATCGATGAATTTGTTCTTGAATCAACCGAAAAAGAAATAAATATAATACAGATATTAACTGATACAAAACTTGCTACATCAAAATCAGACGCACGCCGCCTTGTTGAACAGGGGGGGGTAAGTATCGATGGAAACCGGATAACAGATGTAAACCAGATGATACCGCTTGCAAGTAATATGATTATGAAGGTCGGCAAAAGAAGATTTTTAAAAATAGTAACTGAAAAATAAATGATCAATAATAAATGGAGATGATAAATTGTATGTTCCTACAAAAATATTTTTTACAAAAGGGGTAGGTAAACATAAAGACTACCTTCAATCTTTCGAACTTGCGTTACGCGATGCGAAGATCGAAAAATGTAATTTAGTAACAGTATCGAGTATATTCCCACCGGGTTGTAAAAGAGTAACAGTTGAAGATGGTTCAAAAATATTGCAACCTGGCGAAATTACGTTTTGTGTAATGGCTCGTAACTCGACAAACGAACCAAACCGCTTGATTGCCGCTTCGATTGGTGTAGCAACTCCGGCAGATGCAACTCAATACGGTTATCTGTCAGAGCATCATCCATTTGGCGAGACAGATGAAAAGGCAGGCGAATATGCCGAAGATTTAGCGGCAACTATGCTTGCTTCAACTTTGGGCCTCGAATTCAACCCTGACGATGCGTGGGATGAACGAGAAAAAACATACAAAATGAGTGGTAAAATTGTTAAAACTTTTAATATCACCCAATCGGCTGAAGGGGATAAGAATGGGTTATGGACTACAGTAATATCTTGTGCTATTCTCCTCCCATAACATTAACAAAGTAAAATACAAAAGCCAAAGAGTTTTTTTTAAGTTTCAGGTATTTTCCGCCTCCCGAGCGATCACACCATTTTTTTTAACTCTTTGGCTTCTTAATTTTGCGTAAATATAAGTTAGAAAAGTCCAGAAGTCAATACCTCATTTGAGGTATTTTTTTTCCTTTTCCTATTTTCCGTATACCTGATAAAAAATCTCGTAACTCATTGTAAAGTGAGTAGCTAATTTAGACAATGGGGCTGACTAATTATCAGGTGCTGCATAAGGGAAAAAAAGATGCTAGAAAACTGATGGCTCGGCAAGTGCAGAGGGACCGCACCTGAGTTGGGCTTGGCTATTGCAAGGTCAGCCACACAGTAGCCTGTCGATCCGAAATTACCAATGAACTCAGAAAATGATTGAAGCAACGTGACAAAAATGGAAGTGGAGAGGGATAATCAGGCATTTTTACCGACTTTGTAACATATGCAATCCGTTTCGGTAATTATTACCTACCCGTTTAATAATTTGTCTGAAGTATATCCTTATATCCCTTGTTTTCTCCCATTTCTAACATTTTATCCGCTTGGCACGGGCGTTGTAAAACTATCTGTATCAAATAAAAATCAGTTTCAGTAATTAGAAATTTTTTTTAACAACTAACTAACAACAACAAACAACATAAGGAGATTTAAAAATGGGTCAACAACAACTTTTATTAATCATCTTGGGCGTTATCATAGTAGGTATAGCGATAGCCGTTGGTATCACGATGTTTTCGGCGGGTAGCGTTCAATCCAATAAGGATGCAATCATTAACGACATGAACAACCTTGCTGCAAATGCATATCAATATCGTATTCGTCCGGCTTCAATGGGCGGTGGTGCGGGTACATATGATGGCTTTACTATACCCACAAAATTAGCCAGCACCGAAAATGCTACTTACACAGTAAGTCCAGGCACAGATGAAATCACACTAACAGCAACTTCATCACAGGATTATGGTACTGTAGAAGCAACCGT
>JBBIOD010000082.1:0-7996 GCA_037443545.1 Ignavibacteriales bacterium
AGAAAGAACCCATCCAGCGACAAATAACCGCAACGGATAATAAAATTGACCAGCTAGTTTATAAACTCTATGGGCTCACGGAGGAGGAAATAAGGATTGTGGAAGGAAAAAAATGAATGAATTTGAAAAGAGTCAGGTACTATTTGGTTCTATTAAGACTTCGGATGAATAATTGGGTGAGGCGAGGTTTGAGGTAAAACTCAATGAGATTGATACTTCACAAATGAAAGCTGATGTTTATGCACTAGATGCCAGCTTCGGGACAAGTTTTTTTTCTTCCTGAATTAATAAGGTGATCCTGTACGATGTTTTCGGGTTTCATTGTAACAACCCATGCCTTACTTCCGTAACTCATTGAAAATAAACGAATTCAGGCAAGCTTTCTTGCTTTTCTTATCAAAATCAGTTAAATTTCAATTGTTCAGTTGAAAAGAAAATGCTCACAAAAAACAAAAAAATAGTTGAGGGCGATTTCAAAAAGCAAGAAACGCTGAAACAATCGGGCGAAATTCCCATACATATAGCCATCATTATGGACGGAAACGGCAGATGGGCCCAAAAACGAAGTTTGCCTCGAGTTGCCGGGCATCGTGAAGGTGTTGAATCTGTTCGCGAAATGGTCGAAGTTTGCGCGCAGCTTAATGTGAAGTATTTAACGCTGTATGCCTTTTCTACCGAAAATTGGAAACGTCCGAAAGAAGAAATTTCGATGCTGATGCGTTTGCTTATGAAAGCTCTGCGCGACGAAACCGATAAACTTCACCGCAACAACGTACGCGTACGAACGATTGGCGATATCTCGAAATTGCCTGTCGAAGTTCAAAACGAACTTTTAGATGCAATCATAAAAACCCAAAATAACACCGGCTTGAATTTGTTATTAGCATTAAGTTACAGCGGCAGGTGGGATATTATGCAAGCCGTAAAAAAGATTTCGTCCGAAATTAAGAGGGGCGCTTTGAGTGAAGATTCAATAAACGAAGATTTAGTAACAAAGTACTTATCGACTCAAGGGATTCCGGATCCGGATTTGTTAGTGCGGACGAGCGGTGAATTTCGGGTCAGTAATTTTTTGTTGTGGCAGTTAGCGTATTCGGAAATTTATATAACCGAATTGAATTGGCCCGAATTCAGACGCGACGAGTTGTATCGTGCAATTACTGAATACCAAAAACGTGAACGTCGGTTTGGATTGACTAGTAACCAAATTAAACATAAACAGAATAAGTGATTTTCTAATATGCGAAGTCTATTAAAAATATTTTTGGTTTGTATCACAATTTTAAATCTGGATATTTCGCTTTTAGCTCAACGCCAGAAGCCGGAAAAATATTCTATCTTAGGAATATCGGTTGAAGGAAACACCACGGCCGAATCCGGTGCGATCATTGCCAACTCAGGTTTAAGAACCGGAACCGAAATTACTATCCCCGGCGACCAGATCCGTCAGGCGATTCAGAAGCTCTGGACTTTGCGTATTTTTGAAGACATCCAAATTGCTGTCGAAAGCAAAGTTGGCGATGGAATCTATCTGTTGATTTCTGTTAAAGAATATCCTCGCCTCGAACGGGTCGAGTTTGCGGGCAACGACGAACTCGATGAAGACGATTTGATGAAAAAAGTTACAATTTCAAAAGGACAAATTTTAACCCCTCAGGAAGTCCTCAAAATTACAAATAGTTTTAAAAGTTTGTATGCCGAAAAGGGGATGCTGCTCGCAGAAATTTCAACCGAAACCATTGTTGAAGATTCTACTAAGCCAAATAGAGTAGTGCTGCGTTTCAATATCGAAGAAGGCAAAATTGTAAAAGTAAAAGAGATACGTGTAGTGGGGACCGAAGCTTACAGCGAAAGCAAAATAAAAGGTGAGATGGAAGATACGAAGGAAAAAGTTTGGTGGATGTTCTGGAGAACGGCTAAATTTGAAAAAGCTAAATATGAAACCGATAAGGAAAAAGTCGTAAAATTCTATCGCAAAAACGGATATTTGGATGCTGAAATTCTTTCAGATTCTATTTGGTACGATGCTACAAAAAAATATATGTCCATCCAACTAAACATAAACGAAGGCAAGCAGCTCAAAATACGTGATATAACTTGGGAAGGAAATACAATTTATCCCGCTTCAGTTTTAACCCAACGACTCGGTTTTTATAAAGGCGACATTTACGATGTTGAACGCTTCGAAAGAAATTTAAGACAGAACGAAGAACAATCCGATGTCGCTTCGATGTTCCTGGATAACGGTTATCTCACTTTTAATTTAGATAAAGAAGAAACGCGGATAGACCCTGACAGTATCGATATGAGAATACGGGTTTTCGAGCGCAACCAATTTAGAATTGGAAGAGTTGAAATCCGTGGTAATTCGAAGACACAGGAAAAAGTGATTCGCCGCGAACTCTATACACGCCCAGGCGATTTTTTCAGTCGAGGAGCAATAATGCGCAGCGCCCGTCAGTTAGTGCAGTTGAATTATTTCAACCCTGAAAAAATAAAACCCGATTACAGATTGCATGACGAAAAAACGGCTGATGTAATCTACGAAGTTGAAGAAAAATCGAGCGATAACATTAACGCATCGGTCGGTTACAGCGGAGCTTTCGGTGTTACAGGCGCACTCGGATTTACGATTAACAACTTTGATATTACTGAACCGATTAAAGGTGGTGCGGGACAAATTCTAAACTTCGAGTGGCAATTTGGCGAAGGTGCCCGTTTCAGAACCTTTTCTCTCGGTTTTACTGAGCCGTGGCTCTTCGATACTCCTACAACTTTCGGAGTTAATTTATTCGATACACGGCAAATCTATGTTTACGATTTACGACAAACCGGAGGTTCGGTTCGATTCGGAAGACGATTTAAATTTCCCGACGATTATTTCAGAGGCGATTGGATTGGACGATTTCAACTGAACGACGTAATCGACGGTGGTGGTTTGTATCAAGAAGGAAAAACGAGTCAATTCAGTGTTACACAAGTTATTTCCCGTAATAGCACCGACAATCCGATTTTTCCGGCGATCGGTTCGAGCTTTGCACTTTCAACAGAAATTTCGGGGGGACCTTTTCTCCCTGGTAATGTCGATTACCACAAATGGATATTCACTGGCGATTGGTACACACCCCTCTTCGGCACAAATCGTTTAGTTCTTTTTACAGGAACGAATATCGGAATGTTGGACGGCTTCAAAACAAATTCAAATATTCCACCCATCGAATATTTCTTTATGGGGGGAACGGGATTAGGCTTCATTGCAACGACTCCGATGCGCGGATACGACGACCGGACAATCGGTCCTCAGGATGAAAACGAGCAAGTTAGAGGGGGTAAAGCTATGGTAAAATATTCCGCTGAACTTAGATTTTCCGTCACGATGACTCCAATGCCGATTTATCTTTTAACTTTTGCAGAAGCCGGAAATGTTTACGAAAATTTGAAGACTATGGATTTTCTAAATTTAAAACGAAGTTATGGTTTCGGCGCTCGCATTATGATTCAGCCGTTGGGGATGGTCGGGTTCGATTATGGCTATGGTGCCGACGATGTTATGCCGAGAGACGGCAAACCGGATGGATGGAAGTTTCACTTCCAATTCGGAAGAGGATTTTAATAAAAAATAAATTTCAAAATAACTAACAGAGGTAAATATGAAAAATCAAATTTTTAAAATGCCAAACTTATTAATCGTCTTAATTGCTATCGTTCTTGTGGCGGGCGTTTCGTTTGGTCAGCAGATGAAAATTGGATTCGTGAATTCTGCAAAAATTTTACAGGAATATCCCGAAGCACAGGAAGCTCAAAAGAAACTCGACAATATGGGCAAGGGATGGCAGGCAGAATTAGAAAAAATGAGTAAAGACCTTCAAAAGCAATACGAAGATTATCAAAAACAGCAAGGACTGATGCCCGAGCAAAAAAAACTTGCCCGACAACAGGAGCTTGTTGAATTGGAACAAAAATTTAATCAATATAGAGCTCAAAAATTCGGGAACGACGGTGAACTAGCTGAGGAGACAGAAAAGCTTTTGCAGCCGATTAAAGATAAAGTATTGAAAGTAATACAACAGGTAGCGAAGGATGAAAAAATAACTTTCATCTTCGACCGCAACGAAACTATTATGGTTTTACTCTACGGCGATCCCGCTTACGATTATACTTATAAAGTTTTAGATAAATTAAAGAGAACAAAGTAAGGGGATAAATATGCAACCTCAAAAAATAATTATAATTGCATTAGTTCTTTTATTCTCATCGGTAGCTTTTCCGCAGGCAAAAATTGGCTGGATAAACTCGCGCGCTATTATGGACAAACTTCCCCTGGCGCAGGAGGCACAGCGGCAGCTAGATGCTTTAGTAACCGAATGGCAGAACGAATTAGCAAAAATACAGAACGAATGGCAGAAAAAATTTGCCGAATACGATAAGAAAAAACTGATTTTAACCGATCAAATGAAAAGCGATACTGAACGCGAGTTGCAAGACCTTGACCGGAAGATATCAGAATACAGGAATCGGAAATTTGGACAGAACGGTGAACTATTCCAAAAACAAAATGAGCTGATGAAGCCGGTTCAGGATAAAATCTACAAAGCTATTCAGGATGTCGCCAAAGAGGAAAGCTACGACTATATCTTTGATAAGAGCGGCGAAATTTTGTTGATGTACACAAACGATAAATTCGACCTTACTAATACCGTTCTTGAAAAAATAAAAACTTTCAAACGATAGGAATGACTGTAAAAGAATTAGCCAGGTTTGTAAACGGTGAAATTTCCGGCGGCGGCGAAATCGAAATTAGTCACCTTGCAAAAATTGATGAAGCTCAACCAGGCGATATCACCTTTTTATCAAATTCTAAATATGCTAAGTTTTTGGCTTCTACAAAAGCAACCGCCATATTAGTTTCAAAAGATATTGCGTATAAGGAATTAGATTCTCGTCAAAATCCTATTCTCCTTGTTAAAGTCGAAAATCCTTATCTGTCGTTTTTAAAATTAATAGATGTTTTTTATCCCGAACCGCTACCACTTGCAAAAGGTATCCATCCATCGGCAGTATTTCCAGCGACTGCCAAAATCGCCGGCGACGCGGCAATCGGAGCTAATGTTGTAATCGGTGATCGAACTATAGTTAAAAGTAACACTGCAATTTGGCACAACACCGTAATTGGCGATGATGTTGAAATCGGAAGCGATGTTGTGATTTACCCTAATGTTTCGATTCGTGAACGAATTAAAATCGGAAATCGTGTAATAATACATTCCGGTACCGTAGTTGGAAGCGATGGATTCGGTTTTGCACCGAAACCGGATGGAACTTATGAAAAAATTCCGCAGCGTGGAAGTGTGGTGATTGAAGATGATGTCGAAATCGGATCGAACTGCAGCATTGACCGCGCAACATTAGGAGAAACACGAATTAAACAAGGATCAAAATTGGATAACCTTGTTCAGGTAGCCCATAATGTTACCATCGGAGACAATACTGTTATTGCTGCACAAACTGGTATATCGGGCAGCACTAAAATTGGCAACAACTGCATTGTAGCCGGTCAAGTTGGTATTGTGGGTCATATTCAAATATCCAATAGAACGACTATTGCAGCACAGTCCGGGGTCTCAAAATCGATCACCCAAGAAGGGAAAACTTATTTCGGTACTCCAGCAATGGAGATTGGAGAAATGAGGCGAATAATCGTCACGCAACGACAATTACCTGAACTACTGAAGGAATTTGAAAGTTTAAAAAAGGAAGTAACAGAATTAAGAAAGCAAATAAATGATAGCTCACCAACGAACAATAAGTAAAAGTATATCTCTCACTGGTTACGGATTACATACCGGAGTTGAAACCATACTTACGTTCAAACCAGCCCCCGAAAATTACGGCATCAAATTTAAGCGTGTAGATTTAGGGGGCAATCCCGAAATTCCAGCGTTAGTCGATTTAGTAGTTGATGTTTCTCGCGGAACAACACTCTCTCTCGGCGATGCGAAAGTTCACACAATCGAACATATACTTGCGGCGATAGTTGGACTTCAAATAGATAACATCATTATAGAAATAGATAACATCGAACCGCCGATCTGCGACGGAAGCTCGCGACCTTTCGTCGATGCGCTGTTGGAAGCTGGACTTCAAACACAAAACGCGATGAAAGATTATCTTATAATCGATCAAACAATACATTACCGAGACGAAAAGAATGGGGTCGATATTGTTGCATTGCCAACCGATGATTACCGCGTTACAGTAATGATCGATTATCAAAATCCAGTGTTAGGAAGCCAGCATACAGGTTTGTTCAATCTCGAGAAAGAATTCATCGAAGAATTTTCATCGGCACGAACATTTTGTTTTTTGCACGAAGTAGAGGCGCTTCATTCGCACGGACTGATAAAAGGTGGAAATCTTGAGAACGCTATAGTAATTGTCGACAACGAAATGCCGAATGACGAAGTAAAACGGGTTGCACAAAAACTTGGAATCGAAAGTTCAATATTTTTAGGAAAAACCGGTGCGTTGAATAATAAAATGTTACGTTACAAGAACGAGCCGGCACGGCACAAACTTTTAGACGTGATGGGCGATTTGGCTTTAATCGGAGCCCCCTTCAAAGCACAAATTCTTGCCGCACGCCCCGGACATGCGAGCAATATCGAATTTGCAAAACTTGTGCGCAAAATGTATCTGCAAAAAAAACTTGTAAAAAAATTTCAACACGAGAAAAAAGAAGGCGTTGTCTTCGATATAAACGCAATCAAAAAAATTCTACCACACCGTTATCCCTTCTTGTTGATTGATAAAATTGTAGATTTCAAGTTGGACGAAAAAATTGTTGGAATTAAAAACGTTACAGTCAACGAGCCGTTTTTCGAAGGACACTTTCCCGGTCAACCTGTTATGCCCGGTGTATTGATTGTTGAAGCGATGGCCCAAACTGGTGGTATTCTGCTGCTGAATGGTGTCGAAAATCCGGGCGATAAGCTTGTCTATTTTATGTCCATTAACAATGTTAAATTTCGTAAACCGATTTTGCCCGGCGATCAATTGGTTCTACAGTTGAAATTAATTAGCAAACGAAGTAAGATGGCTTTCATGGCTGGCGAAGCTTATGTGGATGGAATTTTGGTTGCCGAAGCTGAAATGTCGGCTGCTATTGTTGATAAAATCGATCCTGCAACGGATGCTCCTCAAAAAAAATACGATAAACCAAAAGAACAATATAGAGTAAATTAAAAAATGGCAATTCAAATCGACAAATTGGCATCAGTCCATCCGAAAGCAGTAATAGGCGATGGTGTATCAATCGGACCTTTTACTGTAATCGAGGAAAATGTAATAATCGGCGAAGAAACTCGGATTGCATCCAATGCTTTATTGGCAACGGGAACTAGAGTCGGAAAAAACTGCAAAATTTCGCACGGGGCTGTTCTCGGAACCGCACCGCAAGATTTAAAATTCGGTGGCGAGGTAACTACACTCGAAGTTGGTGATAACACTACAATCCGTGAATACGCCACACTGAACCGGGGAACAAATGCACACAAGCGAACTGTGGTCGGAAGCAATTGTTTCCTGATGGCATACATTCATATCGCCCACGATTGCATAATTGGAAACAACGTAATTCTTGCCAATGCAGTAAATATGGCGGGACACGTAGAAATTGAAGATAACGTTACGATAGGCGGATTGACTGCGATTCATCAGTTCGTTCGCATCGGTAGAAATGCAATGGTCGGAGGAGGACTGCGGGCGTCTAAAGATATACCGCCTTACATTCTTGCGGCTAATGAGCCGATGTCGTTCGAAGGCACGAATATAATCGGACTTAAACGTCGGGGTTTTTCTGCGGATAATATTGCAAATATTGAATATACATACCGGATTCTTTATGAATCAGGTTATAACGTGTCACAAGCGGTAGAAAAAATAAAAACTGAAATACCAAACACAACCGAAGTGAACACAATACTTGAGTTTATCGCAA
>JBBIOD010000083.1:0-7830 GCA_037443545.1 Ignavibacteriales bacterium
AAAATGCTGAAGCATCCTTTTCTGATGTGGCTAAAAACAAATACTTTTTCTCTTATCTTTCCAGTAACGTGAAATGAAATTCGGTGATTGATCCGAAAAATCTAAACTCCTCCAACCTCACTTTATTCTGCGTTTATACTCCTCGTAATTTTTCTGGTGGGCTGGGTCGTAAGTACCTAATTTATTATAGATTTCCGGGTCTTTTGAATCGAGGTACAATTCACATAACTCTAAATATTTGGTATCGAAGAATGCTTTAATAAAAATTATACGCTCGTTGATTTTCTTCTGAAAATTACCTATACTTTCTACAGCTTTTAAAACATTTTCGAGGGCTTTCGATTTGTTTCGAGTGAGCATATCGAGTCCCTTGTAATGGTAAAGGTAATACGCCTCCCGAATAATTTTATTTTTTGGATTAATAATTTCCTCGATGAATTGCATTCGATTATAAGTACTCGAAGATTTTAAATCCCATCCCGATGAAGCTCCGCCTCCCGAGCGTGCTTTACTCGCAATATCGGCTGCCATTTGGAAATATTCTGTACCATCGGTTGGTTTGTACGAGTCGTAATCAAAACCGAGGATAATATAAACATAAAAATCAATGAAACTGGTAACAGGATCGTATTGAGGATTATTATGATGGATCGGCTGATTTCGGACGAAAGTAAATTCCCATTTATCATCGAATATCCGAACCGTGCCTGTGCTTTTATCCGATTTATAAATTTGGCGTTGGCTACCAATAAATACTTGAGCTGTGTATTTATTTTCAGACGGCGAACCTTTGAAGAAAATTTCAAAATTACATTTTATCTTCTGGCCGCCGAAATCATCGTTAGTCCATCTGTAATTGTTGATGTAATCCTCTATCCGCTGTTCGAAACCTGAGATGTTCTCGAGTGCTTCAGCAGTCAAATTTTCTGTATTCAATGTAGCGTTACAATCAATTTCCTGCGCCACTGCGCAGCTTGTTATCAAAAAAATGATTGCGAAAGATACTAATGTAATTTTCATACTAATACTCTATTTGTTGAATTCAATATAGCTATTTTATTTAATTAGTTCAAGCATCAATCATAGTCAGGAGGCAATATGAAGGTACTAATAATTTTCATAATCCTGCTTCAGCATTCTGTTTTTGCAGGATTTGAACAAACAAATTTGGGTTCTCGAGCTAATGCACTTGGAGGAGCATCTGTGGGATTATCGGATGATTGTTGGAGTATTTTCTATAATCCCGCAGGATTATACAGTTTGATGCACAACGAGGCGGCAGCTTTTTATTCACCGCGTCCTTTTGGGTTGAGCGAATTATCCACAACTGCGTTCGTTGCAAATTATTCCACTAATTTCGGAATGTTCGCTCTCGCTGCAAAAAAATATGGCTTCGATCTCTATAAAGAAATCTCAGGAACTCTATCGTATTCAAACTTATTTTTCGGAATAAAAATCGGGACGAATTTTCATATTCATACCCTAACGATTAAAGGTTATGGCAACGATTACACGATTGGTATGGATGTTGGGATTATGTTTCCGCTTGCAAACAATTTACTCTTAGGCTTTTCAGCGAAAAATATTAACGCACCGACGATTGGAAGGATGAAAGAAAAATTGCCTCAAATATTTTTGTTTGGAACTTCTTACTCACCAATCAACAATGTGTTTTTGCTGATCGATTATGAAAAAGAAATAATGTTCGATGGTTCGTTGAAAGCGGGTTTTGAGTATTGGGTTTTTGAATTTGGAGCCCTACGGTTTGGTGTGAATGCGAAGCCGTCCACTGTTTCGGCAGGATTGGGCTTGAAATATTTGTCGATGAAAATTGATTATGCAATTATCAGCCATCAAGAACTTGGACTCACACATTCAATCACGATCGGATATTTGTGGGGAAAAAGAAAATGATTCGATTAAATCACATATTTCTGATTTTCGTTTGGTTTTCATCTGCTCTTACTCAAATTGATACAAATGACACGACCGATGTTGAGATTGAAAATTTAGTAGAGCAAACTATAGATGAAGAAGACTCACAATTACTCGATGTTTTTGAAACCGAACCAACACTTGTTAAAAAATCTATTTGGAGTCTGCCATCGGTAGATATTCGATCACGAGTCAGGCAAAAGCTTCAAACAAGTCGGGGATATAATGAGGGAAAGTATTTAGGTAGTCCGGTAGTTTCTTATCAAAGAGTAAAAATAAATCATGGCAAAAATATTTCGGGCGGACTGCTTGTAGAAAAAGATGCCGGCGAAAGAAAGTTCAACGACCATACTAATTATTTTATAAGAATTCAGAATTTGGGTTTTATCAAATCTGTAGTGATTGGTGATTTTGTAATCGAAGCGGGGCAGGGCTTGGTGTTTTGGCGAGGGTATGATTTTACGAAAGGCGCCAATATCAAAGCCGGATCATTACGAAAGGGGAGGGCGCTGATGCATCATCTCTCGGCTGACGAGGTTGGGTTTCTTCGCGGCTTCGCAACTCTCCTGAACTGGCGACGATTTAATGGCTTGATTTTCTATTCCAACAAAAACCTGAGTGCCTCGTTAGATAGTGTCGGGAATGTAACAAGTTTTTATTCGGGATATTATCGGACATATTCTGAAATTGCAAAGCGTGAAAACCTGACCGAAAAAGTTTTCGGCGCCCGAACTACATACGATTTACACGAGGAATTCAAGCTCGGGCTAACTTGGGCTGTGAGTTCATACTCTAAACAGATAAAAGCTGCCGGGAATAATGATTTCTCAATTTACGGTTTCGATTTTACTTTAAAAATGAATCGAATCAGTTTGTGCGGCGAGGTTGCAGCGAATTCTAAAACGGATTTTAGCGCAATCAGCGTTCTTGCAATCAGCCCGAACGCTTTCGTCGACGTGGTTGCATTGTACAGAAATTATTCCCCAAATTATTTTAACAGGTTCGCAAATCCGTTCGGTGAATCATTCGGTGGGTCGAACGAAGAAGGTTTCTTCATCGGATTGGAATTGAAATTATTGAGAGGGATAAAATTAATCGGATACAGCGATAATTTTGTTTTTCCGAAAAGTAAAGAGCTAAATTTTTCAAAGCGAAGTAATGAATACTTTTCGCAGTTTGAATGTAAATTAAATAAAAATATTATGATTACTCTGAGGTGTACGAATAAGTCGTTCGATGTTTTTCAAAAAAATCTTGATGAGTTGAAACGAGACATCAGAATTATTGATCGAACGGTCAGAAGTAATTACCGCATCAATGTTGATTACGATTTATCAAAGCACGTACGATTGAGGTGGCGATTCGAATACCGCACTGTAAATTCAAACCTTACAAAGGCAACAGAAATCGGCAGGATGTTTTTCCAAGATATGACCATCAAATCGAAGAGGCATTGGTCGCTTAACTTCAGGATTAGTTATTTCAATACCGATTCATATTATTCCGGAATCAGTCAGTACGAAAATGATTTGCGGGGAGTTCTTTCGATTCCGGTTTTATACGGGCAGGGAATCAAGTGGTATGTTTTATTGAAGTCTCAGATTATTAACTCACTCGATTTGTCGCTCAAATATTCATATCTGATTAATGAAGATGTGAGGAAAATCGGGAGTGGGTGGGACGAACTGCCAGCAAATGTGGATAACAGGATAGGGGTGCAGTTAGATTTAAAGTTGTAAAAGAATCATATTTTTTATCTGACATCGATATTGGTAAAACTTCCGATTTTTGATTAATTAAAGCAAATTCAGAAATCGGAAGTTTACTTCTAAATTTTACGCTTTCATTCTTTCGCCTAATTCCTCAACTGTGAATATCCAGCCCACAATTTTACCCGGCTGTATATCTTTAAAGTTTTTCCAATATTCTTTTGTGCGCATAAAACGTGAACTTGTATCACCGTTTGGAATTCGGTTCATTTCATCAAGCACACGATTAAAGCGGTTCTTCCATACTTGCATATTCGAAACACGCAAATCAACCCAACCATCGTGCGACCATAAGTCGATATTTGTTTGGTTAATAGGAAGTTCGCTCTCACCTCTGTACGGTGGAATTTTTATCTCATCACCACGCAATAAAGTTTTTCCATCGGGGAGAAGTATTGGAATTCCGATTGAAATAATCTGAGAGCGGAGTTGAGTGTTCTTTGAAATTATTTCATTTAATTTTTTTGAGAGAACTTTCGCATCAGTTTTTGTTACGGTAATCATATCTTTAAAACCTAATTTTAACAGATACGATTCGTACAATAACTTTGATAAGCGGGGAGGACCCAACATTTCGAATGCGATGCTATCTACGTTGTGGTTTTTTTCAAGTGTCTCCATTTTTTTTAGAGCGGCTTCAAGTAAAACACCCGCACGGAATGTAGGTTCAAGCGTTGCGTGATCGAGTGCGTTTATGATATCGTGCCCGGTATTACCCCCCACGATCTCGTAGACTACTGAGTCGGCAATTTCTTCTGGAGTTACATACTCCATCTGTCCGGGCATCGATATTGCTTCGAACTCGCCCTTCGAGAAAATTCCATTCTCACCAGTATCAATAAAAACAGATTTCAAAGTTTTGCCAGATGGTTTACCAAACTGGTGTAGCTTTAATTTAAGTTTTCCATTCAACTTGATACCATGTTCAGGGGGACAATCGGAAAGTTGAACCGCTTTGCCCCGTTTTTTGATTTCGCCGTAAGCGATTTTTTTCCAAGCAATAGCTGCTGTCGGTTTGATCTCTTTCGTAATCGGAGCGTCGGGAGTTCGCCCCATTAAGAAGAGCAGCATCGTGTGAGCCCCCGCTACAGAAGATTTTGAAAGTAAAACTCGCGATGGTTTTTCTTCGCTGTGTGTATATGGGATATTCAAACCCATACCGCCGGTTCCGCTCGTTCCAATCTTCAGATATATTTTTGTGTTTGCTGCCATCATCGAACGATACATTATTTGAACATGCCGAACGAGCTGAGGGACATAAAGTGTGCAAATCAACCGTTCTGTAATTTCAATTAAATTGTTTTTCTTATTTGCTTTTGCCGCTTTCAATTCGTTGATGACATTAAGCGAACTCTGGAAAATATTTTGATACGCAATTGCCGTTGCCGAATTAACACAATCGATTACGACTTCAGGTTTGTATTTAGTGAGTAGTTTATAGACGGCAGTTTTTTTTAAAGCACTCTCAGTCAATTCATCGACGATATCGTGCATAAATATTTCTCGCTTCTTTTCGTCGGCAAGAATTTCTTCACGCGCTAAGTCTTTAAATTCGTCGCGTACGAAAATATTTCCCCACCAAGGTATAAAAAAATCTTTCTCCACATTTGGATATTCCTTACGAAGGTTATCTACCGCATCGAGTACTTCTTCCTTCAGCAACGATGTTACAATGATACGTTTCGGTTGTCGCACCATAAGTTTTCGGCAAACCGCAGAGCCAACTAAACCCCAGCCGCCTATTACACAAATTGTTTTTCCTTTAATGTCCATACTATTTCAATTTCATTGTCGTTACAATATTTTCAAAAGGTGTCAAATAATTTTTCTTTTGCGGGTTGAACCAATTCATCGTAATTCGGATAACTTTGTTGTTTTTTACCACAAAGTATGCGCGACTTTCAACATCTTTCATGGATGGATAATTCAGGAACATAGATTTTTGTCCGTCGATTAAGACTTCTCCGAACGATTTGGCTTTATACCTGTCTTTGTTCTGGTCGAATACTTTTTCTACGGGTAAATCCTGAGCGTCGAATACATCGAATTGAATACTGCAATCCAACCTGTCGGCTCTCATTCCGATCGATAAATCATTTTTACCTTTTGGTGGAGATGTAAATTCCAGATTGTCCGGATAATTTAATGTGAAGAACGGTGTTTCGTATTTTTCTAAATTTGTGGATGCTGCCCAGCCTTCTGCGGTTTTTATAACAGGTAAGGGAAGTTGGAATGATTTCAACATCGCGTTGAAAACTTCGGTATGTGCACCATACCATTCGCCGAATCCTGAAAAACTTAATGTATAGATTAATGTATCTACCTGAAAAATATACTTGTATCCCTCAAGATTCATCTTCGTAGTGATGGGAACGGTAAAATTCATTCTGATTGCCGATTTATCTTGTATTGTTTCATTAGTTTCGCTGTCGATTCTACCGCTTTGTTTTATTTCATCCCGTAATTCGTTTACATAATCATCAAATGTTTTTCCTTCTAATTTTTTAATTTGAACAAGAACTTCTGTACCTAATTCACCGGGTTGCCCTGGATAAATGAACTTTTCTTTTACACCCTGCGATTGATAGAATTGAGCGTTACCGCTCTGCCCTAATTGTAACCATTGCTCGGGATATTGAATTTTGAAACCGTAGATTACGTCTTTGTAATCTTTAAATTTTTCGACCTTAACCGGTTCCATTTTTTTTCCGCACGAGAACAACGTTATGGCAATTAACAGTATTGATGATAAGAAAATATATTTTTTCACGATTAACCTCCTTGGTGTTATGTGTTATGATAATAGTTATAAAATCTTGTTTGAAACATAAGAAATAATTTTGATACAAACAAAAAACAAGCTGTGGATAAGTTTTATTCAGTGAAAGTGGAACGGATGTTATTAATTTGTTGCAAGTGTTTCTCGCCGTGCTCGGAATATGTTTTCAGCATTTCGAAAAGAGTTACTTCACCTTTTTCAGAATGTATTCCTTTGCGGCTCCAGGTTTCAATCGATAGTAGCGTGAATAAATGATACATGCGAGTTCTCATCAATCCGAATATTAATAATGCTCCTTTTTCATCTAAATGTTCATAGAAAAATTTTTCTGCCCATTTATTCTGGTCGTAAGCTAAAAGGGATGGAATTTCTTCTGTAATAATCCTCAACATTCGTGTAATTGCCATAAGCTCGCTGTCGCACAAGTGGTTGAGAATTTGCCGTATCGACCATTTATCCGAAGCTGGCTTGAAATTCAATTCTGCCTCAGACAAATTAGTTATTGCATTGTTAATTTTTTCGTGCGATCCGATGTAAATTTCTAAAAGTCGATTCACTTCAATTTCGTTTATCATAATTGGTTCACTCTGTTTTCCTATTTAGCTCTCACGTGAGCAAAAAATCGTAACGGTATTTTGGGTTGTAGTTTATTGGTTGTGTTGAAAGTAACTTCACCTTGCATCATCCCTTCGCTGAAGGCGGCGTAGGTTACAGATATTTGAGTCGATTCGTTGGGCATTAATTTGCGCTGCATCATATCCACTTGCAGACCCTGAATCTTATGCTGTGCCGATAAAATTTCTATCGCCTCTCTTGTGTTATTTTTGACTTTAATTTTTGTAGTAGCTGTAGAATCGGATTTCATTTGCTGAAAGTAAATATATAGTGGTTCGAATTTTAAAACCGATATAACATTCGCTGTAAAAGTAATGTGAAGAGGCGAGTTTGCCGTATCGTTAGATGTGATTGTAACGGTCTTATGCACTTTACCGTCGAATCCTTTCGAATCGAAACCGACATTCAAAGTTGCGCTTTTGCCCGCTGGTATCAGTCGCTCGCTCAACAGCGTGGCTGTGCATCCGCAAGATGCCTGCACATTAATTATTACGAGAGTATCTTTACCATTATTTTTAAAGGTCATTATTTTTTCTGTTTTTGTGCCAACGTATAAATCACCGAAATCAAAACTTGTCCCGCCGACAACTTCTATTTTCGGTTGCGAATAACTAATTCCTGTAACCATCAAAACGCTGATGGTGAAGACTACTAAATACTTCATTATAACTCCATTTTGTTAACAAATTTATATTATTATTAACGATTTTATATGATAAATGCAAGATTTGT
>JBBIOD010000084.1:0-7822 GCA_037443545.1 Ignavibacteriales bacterium
CGTTTCTTTCAGTTAATCCAATTTAACTCTTTCTATTGAATTTTTCAGGTTTAATTATCATTCCCACTCAATCGTCGCCGGCGGCTTGGAACTGATATCATATACAACTCGATTCACACCTGTTACTTCATTAATTATTCGGCTCGATATCTTTTCCAAAATTTCCTGCGGCATTCTGAACCAGTCGGCAGTCATACCATCGACGCTTGTAACAGCACGTAACGCTATTACATTTTCGTAGGTCCGTTCGTCGCCCATTACACCCACCGATTGAACCGGTAATAAAACGGCAAACGCTTGCCATATCAAATCGTAAAGTTTAGATTTTTTTAATTCCTCTATAAAGATATAATCTGCATTGCGTAATATTTCTAACTTATCAATAGTAATTTCGCCGATGATCCGAACTGCCAAGCCCGGACCCGGAAAAGGATGCCGATAAAGTAAATCGTGAGGCAAACCAAGCTCGTTACCAACCGCGCGGACTTCATCTTTAAATAATTCGCGTAACGGTTCAATCAGCTTAAGCTTCATTTTATCAGGAAGCCCACCTACGTTGTGGTGTGTTTTGATGGTAGCAGAAAGACCTTTGAACGATTGGGATTCAATAACATCAGGATATAAAGTGCCTTGAGCTAAAAAATCAACATCGCCGAGCTTCCTTGCCTCCTCTTCAAAAATTTCGACGAATGTGTTTCCAATAATTTTTCTCTTCAATTCAGGATTCTCGACCCCTTTTAATCTCTCAAGGAATATTTTTGATGCATCAATATAATCCAAATTTATTTTGTATTCATCTTTGAATCCGCGAACAACTTCTTGGCTTTCGTCTTTTCGCATTAGTCCGTTATCAATATGAAAACAAAATAAAGTATCGCCGATTGCTTTGTGCATCATAACAGCCAGCACTGACGAATCGACACCTCCGCTTAATGCACAAATAACTTTGCCACTTCCCACCACATTGCGAATCTCTACAGTTTTTTGTTTGATAAAAGACTCAGTACTCCAATCTGATTTGCAACCACATACTCGGCGAACGAAATTTCTTATTATCTCGATCCCTTTTTCGGTATGAATTACTTCAGGATGGAATTGAATACCATATATCTTCCGGCTTTCGTCCCTAATTGCACAAAAAGGAGAGTTGTTCGTATGACCGATTTTTTCGAATCCTGACGGAAGTTTTATTAAAGCATCACCGTGACTCATCCATACATCAGTTTGTTTTTCAAAATCGAAAAACAAATCGTCGAAGTCGTCAATAAACAATTGAACTTTTCCATATTCTCGCTTTGCAGAGCGGTCAACCTCACCACCGAGTTGATGCGCAATTAGCTGTAAGCCATAGCAAATACCAAGAATTGGTATGTTTAAGCTGTAAATTTCAGGAGAAAGTTTAGGGGCGTTTTTTTGATAAACATTAGAAGGTCCACCTGACAATATTATGCTTTTCGGTTTTATTTCCTTGATTTTGGAGAGTGGAATATTATACGTATGAATTTCGGAATAAACGCCGATTTCACGTATTCTGCGTGCAATTAATTGAGTATATTGCGACCCAAAATCGAGCACTAAAACAATTTCATTCCGTTGCATAATACCTCATTTTAAATTTCTTTATATTCACCCCACGCTTGTCGAAGCGCCTGCGATATCTCACCGATGGTTGCATAACACTCAACTGCGCTAAAGAGATGTGGTAACAAATTTTCAGTCGATAGAGCAACTTCTTTAAGTTGCTTTATAGCTAATTCGACTGATTTACCATTTCTTTTTTGCCGTAACTCTTTCAGTTTCAAAACTTGCTTTTCACGCACACTGTGATCAATTTTTAAAGTATCAGGTTTTATTGTTTCTTTTGTAACGAACTCATTCGTTCCGACTATAATTTTGTTTTTACTTTCAATTTCTTTTTGATATTCATAAGCACTGTTTGCGATTTCGTTTTGATAAAAATTATTTTCGATTGCTTTAACGGCGCCACCAATCGAATCAATTTTTTTGATATAGTCCATTGCGCGTTTTTCAATTTTATCCGTGAGATCCTCTATGTAAAATGAACCACCGATAGGATCGATTGTATCGGCGCATCCGCTCTCGTAGGCAATAATTTGTTGAGTGCGGAGAGCCAACCGTACCGATTCTTCGGTGGGCAACGCAAGTGCTTCGTCGCGGCTGTTAGTATGCAGCGACTGGCAGCCACCTAACACGGCAGCTAATGCCTGAAGCGTTACCCTGACGACATTGTTTTCGATCTGTTGAGCTGTAAGAGTTGAGCCGGCTGTTTGAGCATGAAAGCGGAGTTTCATCGACTCAGAATTCTTTGCACCAAATCTTTCACGCATAATCTTTGCCCATAAACGCCTCGCAGCACGGAACTTTGCTACTTCTTCAAACAAGTTATTATGAGAATTAAAGAAGAAGGATAACTGCGAACCAAACAAATCAACATCGAGCCCGGCATCTACAGCCGCTTGGACATAGGCAATCCCGTTGGCTAGAGTGAATGCAACTTCCTGCACAGCATTTGATCCGGCTTCCCTGATATGATAACCGCTGATTGAAATCGTGTTCCACTTGGGTAAATTTTTACTGCACCAACTAAAAGTATCAGTAACCAATCGCATCGAAGGTTGCGGAGGATAAATATAAGTTCCGCGTGCGATGTATTCTTTCAGAATGTCGTTCTGGATTGTCCCAGAAATTTTAGATAAATCGGCACCTTGTTTTTTTGCAATTGCAGCGTACATACATAGCAGAATTGCAGCAGTGGCATTAATTGTCATTGATGTTGAAACGCGCTGAAGTTCAATCCCGTCGAACAGTCGTTCCATATCTTCAAGCGAATCGATAGCAACGCCAACCTTGCCAACCTCGCCTTCAGCTATCGGGTGGTCGGAATCGTATCCGATTTGTGTAGGCAAGTCAAAAGCAACTGACAATCCAGTAGTTCCGTGATCAAGCAAATACCGATAGCGTTTGTTCGATTCTTCAGCCGTTGCAAAACCGGCATACTGCCGCATAGTCCAGAATCTCCCGCGATACATATTCGGATACACTCCGCGAGTGAACGGATATTCACCCGGGAACCCGAGTGCGTTGAGATAGTCGGTTTCTCGGAAGTATAAACTTTCGATTTCTATCTTCGAGTCGGTAGAAAATTTTTCTTTCCTTTCTTTAGATTTATCAAGAACAGCCTTTAACGTTTCGTTTTTCCACTTATTGAATCGGTTTCCAATATCATTGGGCATAACATATTCCTATTAGTTAATGGACGGCTTAAAAATAAAGAAAAGTTATCAAGGATACAAAAAGAGATTTTGGATTTGATTTGGGATACTAAATATAGTTTTCCCGTTTTCTTGTACGAAAATTAATTGATAAAAATATACTCCACTCGAAAACTTACCAGCATCCCAAACCTCTTTATAGTAACCTGGTTTTTTTAATTCATTTACCATTGTTGCTACACAACGTCCAAGATCATCGTATATCATTAGAGTTACAGAATTGTTCATCGGTAATTGATAACTGATAGTTGTTGTTGGATTGAATGGGTTGGGATAGTTCTGATGAAGAGTAAAATTAATTGGAATATTATTTTCCTCTTTCACGCTGAGCCGTGTACCTGTAGTAAATGTGTTATCAATACTATAATGCCTGCCCTCTTGATTTTTTGCTACAGCCCTAAAATTATACTTAGTTTTCGGCTGAAGTAAATTCAACTGTTCACTGAAAAAAACACTATTTTGTATATCCTCAAGAGACTGTTTACTCGTTACGTTTCCATAATTTTCTGAAATCCCCAATTCGAACTAACCTTCAATCAATAAACCGTTAGGGTTAAAATAGAGAAATAAAATATCAAGAAAAACAATATTTTTATTCGTTAACACCATATCTATTTTGATTTAAGAATAGAACTAAATGAACAATTATGAATTTAAATCCCATGTAGCGAGTAAAACCATTTTTTAATTTCATTTTATCCCCTTCAGTAATTATATTATAGTTAAACTTTTAAACAACTGTTACCGTCGCATAAAAATAATAGACGAATGTCGAAAAATAATTTTAATCACTCTTCACATCCAAAACCCTATCATCACTCTGCAATGTATTAACAATATCCATTCGTGAAATAACTTTTCCGAATATCGTATATCTTCCGTCGAGATGTGGCTGCGGGGATTGAGTGATAAAAAATTGTGACCCCTCGGTATCTTTACCTGAACTAGCCATTCCCACTGAGCCTGTTTCGAACGTCAGCGGCGAAAATTCAGACCGAATCGAATAACCCGGTCCTCCCCATCCAGTTCCTTCAGGATCGCCCCCCTGGATAACAAAGTTCGGGACGATGCGATGGAAAACCGTTCCGCGGAAAAAACCTTTCTCAACTAATCGAACAAAACTCAATACCGTAAAAGGTGCCGCATCGACGTTAAGTTCTATCCGTATATCACCCCGTATAGTTTCAATTTTAACGATCGGATGTTTTCGTATTGAATCTAAATATTTATAATCATAATCTACATACATCGGCTGCATGTGTAATTGAACATCTTTCGAGTGATCTTTTCCAGTAATCGACTTCAACGCCACTGCAGCTACTTTTGCAATCGTTTGTTCCGGGACTTGCAACATTCGGCGTAAACTTTTTAAAACTTTTTCGTCTTTGAGCGATCCCAGTGTTTTAATTATCTCTAGTATAGCATCTGTGTCTTGTGGAATCCTCAAGCGGTTCAACGCCTTCAATAACTGGGCAACAGATTCTTTTCTTAAAAATATAGAATCGCGTAAAATTGTCGCTGCTGTTGAAACGACAGCAATCTCGCGACTCTCAAGCCCGCTAATTATTTTGTTGTATGAATTTTCAATCAACTCTTTTTCATTAACTTGTTGTTTACACAAGTATTGCAACCCCTCTAATGCTGCCGCTGCTGTTAACGGGTCTTTGTGATCGCTAAATTTCAATAAATCATCAGCTACTTCAACAGAGCCAGTTTGAGCCAATGCTTCCACAATATCGGGAAGAAGCTGGCGTTGGGCACTCAGATTTTTGCGAAGAATATCGATAGCATTTTTTTTTACCAATTTTGCATAAGTAATAGATGCCTGCCCTTGGTATTGCCAACGGTATGCCTTATCCGGATTACCAACAATTTTTCGCAGCCATTCGAAAATTTCTTGAACAATTTTATTACCATCCTCCTCTTTTAAATTCGTATTTGCAAAAGCTGATAATGCTGTTAAGGCGATGTGCATATTTTCGTCGTGGAACGCCCGCTTCAAAATATCTACTGCATCCTCGTTGTTTTTCAAATCAAAATTTGAAATCGCCCGAATCGCATTTACACGCACCCGCCAATCACGATCATAATTTGCCATTCGTTGAAGCGGATCTAAACAATATTTTTCGTCCTTCAACCGTCCCAATAAAGTTGCAAAATTCATTCTCACAATCGGGTCGCCACTTTTATACAGAGGGACGATGTTATGAATCTCATTCAGAATCTCTTTATGACTTTCAGGTATTGAGCTGATTCTCATCAAGGCATACACTGTTCGCCAGTTCACCGGCGTTCCAGGTTTGATGAATGTTATTAAATACTTGATTGCATCGGAGTTATAGATATTTCGAATCGCAAAACGTGCAACCGACATAGTTAATCCGTTTACAAAAACGCGCGGATATAGAGTTCCATAACGAATCATCAGTTGATTGAGAGCCTCTTCGGTTCCGAATTTACCAAGTTCTTCAATTAACCGTTCATCGACCGATGTTTTTCCTAACTCCTTCCAGATTAATTGAGTTTCTAAATCTATCTTCCCTTTCGGGCTGAGCATCGTTCCGGTTTGTCCGATTGCAAATGCAGCAGCGGCTTGGACTGCTCCACTTTGGTCCCTTAAATTTCTTACAAGCAGGTGCAGGACTGCTGTATCCTGAATGCTTGCGAAAGCATACGTTGCCTTTTCACGAACTAGCTCATCGTCATCAGAGAGAAAACTGACCAACTTGCCGTCGTGTACAGTGCGTAAATCCTGCATTTTTAGAATGAGTTCAATCTTACTCCGTCTGATTTGATCCTTCTCCTCTTTAGTTTGAGGAAAACTAACTGCGGAAATCAGAATGAACGAAAGTAATAAAGTTTTCATTTTTCCCCCTCTAAAAAAATGGTCGGTTTTTAAATTTTGCTCCAATTTCCTTCTCTACAAATGAGAGGGCTTTCTTCTCATCTCCACCGGTAAGGTCAACAATCGTCATCGTTACATCACCGATAAGCTTAACTGCTTCTTTAGCAAAATCAATCATCGTGGGAAAATATTTCTGACCATCGATCCTCATCATCTCGCCGTATTGCGTGGGATCGGTGGAATTTAAACTGATAGAAATAGAATCCACAACGCCAACAAGGTCGGGAACAATGTTGCGATGGTTGATAACATTGCCGTGGCCATCTGTGTTAAGGCGGACTTTTCCGCCGTTTTGTTTTACCCAGTTGCCAACTTCTTTCACAACGTCAAGACGGATTGTCGGCTCGCCAAAACCACAGAAGACGACCTCGTCATATTTCTTAGGGTCGCCGATAGCTTCAATAACTTCTGCCGAAGTTGGTTCTTTTTTGATTTTTAGATTATGACCTTTTACGAGAGCTTCCCCTTTCCGGTCGCAGAACCAACAATCGGCATCGCAACGAAGTGTGATGTTTAAATAAAGCGAGTTTTTAATTTTGTAAGCGATGGCAGGTTCAGGATATTTCCCAACACCGAATAATTTATAGACACCGAGATTGGATGCCCGGCAAATATCCTCGACAGAAAGTTTTTGAATCTCAGCTACTTTTTCTGCAACATATTGAATGTATGCGGGTTCATTTCGCTTACCACGATGAGGAACCGGCGATAAGTATGGACTGTCTGTCTCTAATAGAATATGTTCGATGGAAACGTTTTCGGCAACTTCAACGATTTTGGATTTTTGAGGGACCTTCGGCTTGAATGTTACAACTCCCGGCACCGAGATATAAAATCCCAAATTTATAACTTTCCAAGCCAAACTTGAATCGCCTGAAAAAGAATGAAACACACCTTTGGGTGATGGGTAACGATTATTAGGAATGCGTTGTCGCAAGTTTGGTGCTTTCCGAAGCTCTTCTCTTAGGATTGAGATTGTATCCGATTCTGATTCCCGCATATGCACAATGATCGGCAGCTCTTGCCGTTGGGCTATCTCTATTTGCTTAGTAAATACTTTACGCTGTATTTCCTGCGGAGAATAATTGTAATGGTAATCCAAACCGATTTCACCGATGGCAACAACTTTCGGGTGATGGCTTAATTTTTCGATTTCTTCGAGTAATTTATCGTTCGCTTTCGCGGCGTCGTGAGGATGGAAGCCAACTGCCGCATAAATCAAATCATATTTTTCAGCTAAATCGATTGCTGCTTTGCTCGATTCGAGGTCAGTTCCGGGATTTATTATGTACTCAACACCGGCATCTTGAGCGCGTTTAAGGACATCGTCGATGTCATTTTTATAATCGTTAGAATTTAAATGTGCATGAGAATCTATAAACATATTTTTCCATTAATCGATTTGGATTAATATAGGATAAAATCGGTGAATTGGCAAAATTGTTGGAACCATTGAATATTGGAGGGATTGAGGATTTATGCGTTCTCTTGTTACTCGAGAACCTACTTATTTAGCCGGATTTTGAGTGTCCGCAGTGCGAACTCATCCAGAAAACAAACTTATTGGTCAGCTAATCAATTGCTTCGATATGAGCTTGACGTCGTTCAAAATCGAATTCGATAA
>JBBIOD010000085.1:0-7787 GCA_037443545.1 Ignavibacteriales bacterium
AAATGTTTTCGCACACTTTTTACTCACTTTTTTTCTTTGAGACAAGTCGGGAGACTATAAACTGACGGCTGGTTAAACTAATAGGGATCCGCCCTGTCGCTGCTTAGATACAGCAATCTGTTTATTTCAATGACGCTCTACAGTATATATTCTTACAATTGGGGTTGGTCGCAGAAAATTTTAATGCAAATTCTCAACATTTTTTTATTTTTGTACAATGTATTCACTTTTCAGAGTATTTTTGCTATTCCCTATTTTATCCGTTATGGTAAACAGATCTTTCCTAAAACCGTTGGTTTGGAACCACCCGTTGCTTGAACAAGATTTGCCGGATTTTCTGAGATTGCTTCATTAGCCAGAACCGCAAAACAGATTGCTTCTTTTGCATCCGACGAATATCCAATATCTTCAATCGGCTTTACAATAACGGGATGGAAATAGGTCTTTAAAGCGTTCATCAAATATAAATTATGGACTCCTCCTCCGCTTACAATAATTTCATCAAGGTTCAGTTTGTTTTTAATGAACTTCGCGTACGAATTATAAATTGTAATGGCTGTAAACTCGGTTACGGTTGTAACAAGATCTTCAGTCGAAATATTTTTAAATTTTACTAAAATTTTGTTAACAAACTCATCGCCAAATATTTCTCTGCCAGTCGATTTTGGCGGTCGTTGCAAAAAATATTTCTCCTCCAACATCCAACTTAATAAAGGAGTGTTTAACTTTCCTTTACTTGCAACATATCCCGATCTATCGAACGGCTTTTTGAACAATCTTCTGATAATATTATCGATAATCATGTTGCCTGGTCCTGTATCGAATGCAAAAACATTATTCATTGATGCGTTTTTAGGAACGACCGTTATGTTAGCAATTCCACCGAGATTCAGCAAACCCCGGTTACGTTTATTTGATCGGAACATTATGTAATCGAAATACGGAACGAGCGGGGCGCCGCTGCCTCCAACCGCAACATCAGCAACTCTGAAATCACCTACGGTTACGATTCCTGTTCGTTTGGCAATAACAGCAGGGTCGCCGATTTGCAATGTTGCTCTGATGGATTTACCAAACATATTAATTTTATCGGGCAGGTGCGAAATCGTCTGTCCGTGCGAGCCGATTAATTCTATATCTTTAAACGCAAGTTTTACTTTCTTAACAATTCGCATCGCAGCATCGGCGAAATATTCACCCAGCAAAAAATTTAAACGAGTAATATCGTCGAGCCTGGCTGTTTTAGCGTCCGAATTTGTAAGTATCAGTTTTTTTAAGCTGTTGGAATACGGATAAGATTCGAAAGCGATTTGACGGAGTTTTGTTTTCACTCCGCTATTTTTGATTTCGACCAAAACAGCATCAATCCCGTCGGCAGATGTACCCGACATCAAGCCGATTACCAAATTAGTTTTCTTTTTCATTTCTTTTTGAGAAAAAATTTCTTTAATATATTAAACGTATGACCGAATTCAAAAAAACAAATAAAGAAAAGTCAGTTGTAGTAATTGGAGGCGGTGCTTCGGGTATGATTGCCGCCTGGCGTTCAGCATCGCTTGGTGTGCCAACTATGTTGATCGAAAAAAATAAAAAACTTGGCATTAAAATTTTAATTTCGGGCGGGGGCAAATGCAACATCACTCACGATGGAAGCATCGAAGACTTGTTGAAAAGCTTTCAGAAAAACGAAGCCTTATTTTTGAAACCTTCAGTTTATAAATTCAGCAACCGAAGTATTTTAAAACTCCTGGAAGAACGAGGAGTTGAAACTTATGTGCGGGACGACGGCAAAATATTTCCAAAAAGCAACGACGCCTCCGATGTAGTTGCCGCTTTAGAGTGGTATTTGCGAAATGCCGATGTTGAAATCCGAACCGACACAGCAGTCCAGGAAATCATTTTTGAGAACAATAGTGTGACCGGCCTGAAATTATATAACGAAATAATTTATTCATCCAATGTTATTCTCGCAACCGGCGGGGTGTCGTATCCGCAAACCGGAACGACTGGCGACGGTTTCCGCTTCGTCGAAAAAACCGGACACACTATCGTTCCACTGCGACCGGCGCTTGCTCCAATAAAGTTGTCTAACAAATTTCCGTATGGATGGGGCGGTGTTGCAATTCGAGATGCTGAACTTATCTGTTTTGTTAACAATCGTAAAACACATAGGGAGCGGGGTGATTTCCTTTTTACTCACGAGGGTATTTCCGGTCCTACCGTGTTAGAGTTAAGCAAGTACGTCCCAATGGATCTGACGAATAATAATGTTGAGTTGATACTCGATACGCTTCCGGAAAAAGATGCGGCAAGGTTGGATTCCGAGATTCAACAATTATTCAAACTACATCCGAATAAACAGATTAACAGTATCGCAGGATTGTTTTTACCCAATCGTCTTGTAAATTATTTTCTTAACAGTATAAATATTAACTCCGATAAACCTTGCAAAGAATTAAAAAAAGAGGAACGAAAGCAATTAGTGAAATTAGTAAAAGAAATGTTCATCGGCAGGATTGCTTCGATAGATATAACTAAAGGAGAAGTATCGGCAGGAGGCATTTCGTTGAAAGAAGTTGACCCGAAAACGATGCAATCGCGATTAATTAAGGGTTTATATTGTTGTGGAGAAGTGTTAGATATTGCAGGAAGAATTGGCGGCTATAATTTACAGGCAGCTTACTCAACAGGATTTACCGCCGGCGAGAGTGCAGCTATAAATTATAAATCCCAGTCCACCACGCCTTGATGCGGGCAGACCGGGATAAATTAAGTTGTAACAAGGTATTAAACTTTTTGAACTTGTGTGGCTTGCAAACCTTTTTCAGTTTGTTCAACTTCGAATTGGACGCTGTCGCCCTGCTTCAAAGCTTTGTATCCATCGCCGATGATCGAACGGTAGTGGACGAAAACATCTTCGCCCGATTCGCGTGTTAGAAAGCCAAAACCTTTTGTGTTGTTGAACCACTTGACTTTACCAATTTCCATAATGCTTCCTTAAAATAATTATTAATAGCTTGTACGCCAGTTAGAGCTTTAAAACGAAAACCCAATACAGCGGCAACTCATCTGGAATTCCGTCTTGGCTGCCTGATCTGAAGAACCAGCTATTAAAGTGGTTCGCACAAAAAAAGCATACTTCGTAAAAAGCACAACTAACGGTGTACTGTTAATTGTTGGAAACAAGATAAAACCATTTAATATTAAAGTCAAGTGATTAGCCAAACTTCCGATTTCTGTCGTTGTGTAAACTAGCGCGTTTTATGTGAACACAAATCTCTACGAGTTAAAGACTCGTAATAGTCGTTGACCGACCTATGTTACACTAATAAAAAGAGCCGACTTCACACTCTGAGAACGTAAAACGTTCTAAAAAAAATCGGCTCTTTTTAAATTTGTCCTCGCCCGCTACGTTGAAACCATAGAAAGTGATGCGAGCATTTATCCGTTTATCTTACTTCCACTTTAAAAGTTCTTCGTCAACTTTCTTCCTTTTTCCGACATAGACGAAGTTTAAATTCGTAATGTATTTGTTAGCCATAATTTTAATTTCTTCGGCTGTAACCTTGTCGATCAAATCAACAAGTTTGGCTGCATTTTTCCAGGAACCTGTGTAGAGCTGAGCTGCTGCAAGTGCACCTGCCTGCATTGCGTTTGTTTCCTGTCTCATATAATCCATCGTAAGAAAACGCATCTTGTGATTCTTCATCTCTTTTTCGGATATAGTTTCGGTTTTTAATTTAGCTAATTCGCCGACCATTACTTTTATAGCCGAATCTGGGTCGGTTGTTGAAACGTATATAAAACCGGTCGAAGTTTTTTCGGTAATCATTACGGCTGCCGGTGCATAACTTAAATTGCGCTTAGTGCGGACTTCCTCGAACATACGATCGCGCAATATTGAGTGTGCAAGTAATGCAGCATAGTAATCGGGTTGGTTCATACTTGGAAGCAAATACTGACCCATAACATAGTTTGTTGGCAGCGGCTTCTCGACGATAGTATGGTTGGTTTCCTGAGATTTCGCCGGAACTGTCAGCGGAGTTTCTTTGTAATTACCCACAGGTAGTTTTGCGAACAAAGCATTTACTTTTTTCTCGATATCTTTTTTGTTCAACTTTCCAACTACAACCAAAAGCATCCGCGATTTTACTATTAATTGCTTGTAATAATTCAACAATTCATCGGTCGTGAATTTTTCAACGTTTTGTGTAGTTCCGATCCAGCGGTTTGAGTATGGGTGCCCATCAAAATACCACTTCACCATCTCTTTTCTTACTAAAGCATCGGGATTAGTATCCTCAGTTTTGATGGCGCTGATTAATTTTTCACGCGTCAGGTTCACCTCGCTCTCATCAAATGCGGGATTTAAAATTATATCTTCAAACAACTCCCATGTTTTCGAGAAATTTTCTCTGACGCATCTGATAGAAAGTACAGAATAATCGTTGCTGCTTCTTGAACTGATTGTTGAAACAAGTTTATCGAGTATTGAACTATATTCATCCTTTGGAAATTTTTTTGTTCCGCTTGTTGTGGCAACCTGCAGTGCAAAGTTTTCGATTCCTGCCGTTTCAGGTGTAAGATTTGCGCATCCGCCTCTAACGAACAAGTTGACTGCAACTACATCGTTCTGGGCAGGTTTAAAAATAACTTTCACCCCGTTAATGTTCATTTCAGTAGCATCCTTTGTGGCATAAACAGTTGATATTGTTAGAATCAATATAAAAAGTATCATGATCATGGTTTTCATTTTTTATTCCTTTCCAATTTACTTTCCTTTTTTTTCGAATTCTGAAGTTCCGAGCAACAAATCGGTTTCTTTCAGGTCAAGCGTTTTCACATTTTCTTCCGATATTAAAACACCAATTACATAGTTACTCCCTTTAATATATTTTCTTACAAAGTCGCTAACATCCTTACGAGTAACTTTCTTCAAATCTTTTATATAATTTTCATAATAATGCAGTCCAGCACTTGCCCACCAGTAGCTTACTGTATGAATCCAGTTGGAAGTCGATTCGCGTCCATAAATCTCCTCTACTGCAAGTATGTTCTTCGCTGTTTCGAGCTGTTCATCGGTGTAATAATCGGGGGAGTCGAATTTTTCGATCTCTGCCGATAGCGCCTTAACCGCCTCTTTTAGTTTATCGGGCATCGCTTGAAAAACAACCATTATCGGTCCGACGTTGTGCTCGGTTTGATATCCAAAGTTGAGTCCGACCATCAGTCCCGATTCGACTAAAGCTTTTTGGAAGTTCGAAGTTTTTTGATTGATGATATAAGCGAACACATCGGCGGCGTGAGTCCCTGTAATATCACGTTTCGTATCGGGTCCGTGGAAATTAATAATTCCAACAACGATCGGAAAATCTTTTTCTAATATTATCGTCTCCGGTTTTTCAAGCGGCTTGAAAGTTACTGGGGGATTTTTTATAAACGGGTCTTCGCCCTTCTCCCACTGACCGAAATATTTTTCAGCAAGTTTGAAAACTTCTTCAGCTTTCACATCGCCCGCTATCAACAGCGATGAATTGTTCGGAATGTAGAATTTCTTCTGGATTGTTTTCATTTGTTCTCGCGTTGCAGCAAGTATCGTCGAACGCTCGCCGATTGCATTTTTCCGGTTGTAATTATCGCCCCACGTTTTTTTATTCACCGCTACAAAAAGATGATACGGCGGCTGCGATTCGGCTCGGTCGTATTCGCCGATCACAACCGGACGTTCTTTTTCAAGTTCGGTTTGATCGAACAGCGGATACATAGTTGCATCGCGCATATACTCGATTGCCTCTTCCAAATTTGTTTTCGGGCATGTGAAAAAATAATTAACCCGCTCGTTGCCAGTAGTTCCGTTCCATTCCACCCCTAACTCGCGACCCCGTTCCAAAAAGGCTTCCTGATTCGGGAGTTTTTCGTTCGCTTTGAAGAACATGTGCTCATAAAGGTGCGATAACCCGCTGTACTCGGGGGGTTCGGTAAACGCACCATTTTTCACACAAATCTCTACCGTAACCAACGGCACGGCACTGTTTTCGACTACTAAAATTTTTAAACCGTTTTTTAAATCTTTTTGCTTGAGTCCTAATTCCTTTGAATACATAATTTGATTAAAAAAAATGAACGATAAAATGATGATTGCATGTTTGAGAAATTTCATAAATATTCCCTTTCATAATGATTTAATTTTGTTGAAATACATTTTCTATATAATAAAGTTTCGTCAATTTTGCAAAAGATAAACTTATTTCTATATTTAACACAAAAAGAAAGGACATTTACAGATGTATAAAGAAATATTTGAGAAATTAGAAAAAGATAATGTAAAATTTATACAATTACAGTTTACCGATTTATATGGCATAATCAAGAGCATGACTATACCGGTCAAGCATCTAAACGATTCGTTTCAATACGGCACTTGGTTCGACGGTTCTTCGATTGAGGGATTTGCACGAATACACGAGAGTGATATGTTCCTGAAGCCGGACGTCGATACTTATGCTGTGATACCCTGGCTGACCTCGCCCGATGGAAATACTGCTCGTTTCATCTGCGATGTTTTTAATCCTGATGGCACTCCATTCGAAGGTGATCCCCGATATATTTTGAAAAAAGTAATTGCTGAAGCAAAATCGATGGGATACGAATTTAATACCGGTCCTGAACTTGAGTTCTTTTTATTTAGAAAAGAAAACGGTTTGCAAGCTCTTCCGCACGACCGCGCTGGATATTTCGATTTAACTACCGACCAGGCGTACAACATCCGCCGCGATATGGTAGTTGCTTTAGAACAATTCGGCATCGATGTAGAAGCTTCGCACCACGAATGCGCCCCCGCACAGCACGAAATAGATTTCCGTTACGGCTCGGCTCTAAAAACTGCCGATTCTGCTTCCACTTTACGATTTGTATTAAAAGCTGTTGCTCAAAAACATGATTTGTATGTTTCCTTTATGCCCAAACCGATTATGGGAATGGCTGGCTCGGGTATGCATGTGCATCAAAGTTTGTTCGATCTAAAAACAGGAGAAAATCTTTTTTACGACGAGAAAGATAAGTATAAGCTTTCAAAAATTGCTTATAATTTTATAGCCGGTTTGATGAAAAATATTAAAGGGCTTGCGGCGGTGCTTTCGCCGACTGTAAATTCATACAAACGACTTGTTCCCGGTTACGAAGCACCAGTATATATTTGTTGGGCACGCACAAACCGATCGGCATTGGTTCGGGTGCCACAGTACTCGGCGGGTAAAATCAAATCAACACGAATCGAGTTGCGCTGTCCCGACCCGTCGTGCAATATTTATTTAGCATTTGCTGTAATGCTAAAAGCCGGTTTGGATGGAATTAAAAATAAACTCGTTCCAGCTCAATCGGTTGAAGAAGATGTTTATCATTTTGATGAAGAGAAATTGAATTCGTTAGGAATTTCAACCCTGCCACACTCGCTGCATGAAGCTATAAAAGAGATGGAGAAAAATGACATCGCACGCGAAACTTTAGGAGAGCATACATTCAATAAATATCTGGATGCCAAGATGAAAGAGTGGGACGAATTCCGACTCCAAGTTACACAGTGGGAGTTGGATAAGTATTTAGAAATTTATTGATGATAAGATTTTAGCAAAATTCATAGCCGGGCTGTTCCTCTACGTTTCGACTAAATCCCAGTTTCTTTGCTCTCTATTAACTCTGCCCTTAATAACGGATTTAGTATAAAGCTGTTTTTTATTCATACGTTGATCCAACTATTCACCTATGGCAAGAACTGCAACAATAATGCT
>JBBIOD010000086.1:0-7700 GCA_037443545.1 Ignavibacteriales bacterium
CGGTTTAACTACAATCCTGAACACTATATCTTCCCCAGTAGAAATTCCACCTAAGATTCCACCAGCATTATTAGTGCGTGTCCGAATTTTTTTGAGTTTTTTATCAAAATAAAATTCATCGTTATTTTCGCTTCCATAAATTTCAGCTGAATGAAAACCCGAACCAATTTCAAACCCTTTCACCGAGGGAATCGACAACATTGCCTTTGCAAGTTCAGCATCAAGTTTGTTAAACACCGGCTCGCCTAACCCGGGTGGGCAACCTTGAATAACAACTTCTACAATCCCGCCAACCGAATCACCTGTTTTCATTACGTCCAAAATTTTCTTTTCCATTTTTTTTCCAGCATTAGAATCGGGACAGCGAACGGAATTTTTTTCTATTTCAGAGTAATCATACTTCTTCGATTCAATACCTGCGATAGATTTAGTGTAAGCAATAATTTTGATTTTGTGCTGCGTCAATATCTTTTTTGCAATCGCACCCGCGGCAACACGACCAACAGTTTCTCTGCCCGATGCACGTCCACCACCTCGGTAGTCGTAGATACCATACTTTGAATAGTATGTGAAATCGGCATGACCGGGGCGGAAAATATTTTTGACATTTTCATAGTCATCGGAACACTTCTCCTTGTTCCAAACAATTATGCAAATCGGAGTGCCGAGTGTTCTACCTTCGAAAACTCCACTTAAAATTTCTGCTCTATCCTCTTCCTGCCGCTGGGTTGTAATAATGCTTTGTCCGGGACGCCGGCGGTCGAGCTCTTTTTGTATATCTTCGTTGGACAATTTTAACTTCGATGGAACGCCATCAACTACAACACCGACTGCTTTGCCGTGGCTTTCGCCGAATGTTGTAACCTTAAATTTTTCACCGAATGTATTGCCTGACATAATCATTCCTTCTTTTTCATTGTGTATTCGTTTAATCTGCGTTCATCGGTTCAAGATACAATTTTTTCGAACTCATCCCAAAAATTCGGGAACGATTTTTTCACACAAACTGGGTTAAATATTTTAATGCCCGGAATTTTTAAACCAGCTATAGCAAAACTCATTGCTATTCTGTGGTCGTTATAAGTTTCTATTTCAACACCAATATATTTTCCCTTCGGCACAATTTCAAGTCCATCATCAAACTCTGTTACTTCAGCCCCTAATTTGCGCATTTCGGTTGCAAGTGCGTACAATCGGTCCGATTCTTTAAAACGCAGATGGGCAACGTTCTCTATTTTAGTCTTCCCTTTCGCGAATAAAGCAATTACCGCTAAAGTTGGAACCATGTCAGGCATTTCGTTCATATCAATCGTAATACCTGATAGTTTCGGGCTGCCAACAACTGCAATCCCCGAAACATCCTTTATTACTGTGCATCCCATTTTTTGTAGGACATCTAAAAAACGGGCATCACCTTGTTTCGAAGGATGATTTAAGTTTTGCACTGTAACTTTTCCACCGGTTACTGCTGCGGCTGCAAAAAAATAAGAAGCCGATGAATAATCCCCCTCTATTAAATATGTAGTCGGCTGGTATCGGTTTGAACCATTAATATGGTAGCCGTTTGTTTTTTTTTGAACATCAGCGCCAAATAATTGCATAACCTCGGTCGTATTATCAAGATATGGTTTTGAAGCAACTATATCACTCAGCAGCAAATCGACATCTTTTGTTGCATAGGGTGCAACCAATAATATAGAGGAAACAAACTGGCTGCTTTTTGAAGCATCGATCCTAACTAACCCACCTTTTAATTTTCCACCATAAATTTTTACGGGTGGGTAACCATTGTTCGTTTCTGTCCTAATTCCGAACTGCTCAAGTGCAGTAGTTAAATCGCCAATTGGCCGTAAGTTCATCCGATCATCACCATATATTATAGTAGAACCATCCGCTAATGCTGCAAGTCCGGCAAGAAACCTCATTGTGGTGCCTGCATTTCCGACAAATACATCGGCATCAGGTGCTTTAATTTTTCCTCCGGTTCCGGTTACAATTAATTTGTTCCCAATTTCTTCGATCTTAACACCGAATTTCCCCAACGCCTTTATCATTAGCTGGCAGTCGTCGGCGGTTGAAAAATCTACAATCTCCGAAACTCCATTTGCTAAAGCTGCTGCAATTAAAGCCCGGTTAGTTATACTCTTGGATGTCGGCACACGGACCACAGCGTTTATGTTTTCTACTGGTTTAATTTCGATTGTCATATAACCGATTTAAAAAGTTCTTGTTGTAACTTTGCCTGCGTTTCAAATATTTTTGTTCCCGGGATAATTTGGCAGCCGAATTGATGAGCATCGCTTATGAGTTTTGTTATCTCTGGTGTATAAACAAAATCAACAATTAACATCTCTTTATTTAACAGATTTTTTGGAATCGGTGATGCGTTAACGTTCGGTTCCATACCTACCGGAGTTGTATTAATTATTACATCCAACTTTTTAATTTTTTGAATTTCGCTGAACGGCGCAAAGCTACATTCGAACTCGGATGCAAGTACTTGAGCTTTCTCTAAATTTCTCCCAAGCACAATAACTTCACCGCCAAGTGATTTTGCTGCGAAAATTGCGCTCCTCGCAGTTCCGCCCGTTCCTAATACTCCAACAACCGATTTATTTTTTAACCTACTCCTGAGTAGTTTTATTGCAGCAAGTGTATCAGTGTTAAATCCCATAAAACCTTTGCCGGTTTTTAGAATTGTATTAACTGCCTTGATGGATCTTGCTTCAGTAGCAGGTTGTTTTGATATTACTGCTGCGGTCTGTTTATGTGGAATTGTAACACTAACGCCAGCAATATATTCTGAGTACGTTTTAAAAAATTTCTTGATATTATTCACTAAAAAATTTACATACACAGCGTTTAATTTATTCTTCTTGAAAAATTTATTATGCACATAAATCCCCCGGCTTTGCGAGACTGGATTTCCTACTAATCCGAAAATTTTAGTTTGTTTATTAATCGATTTATAGTTATAAACATTCAACAATTTTTTTGCAGGAATCTGTCCCGGTGCGGTTTCGTCCCCTTCGATAAAAGAACAGTAAGTTATATGTCCACCAAAGCGAGGTGCAAGTATTCGACTAATTTCGCCTTTCTCTCCCATACAAAAAGCAGACAAAAAAACTTTATCCTTTTGAGCTTGCTTTAATAACTTAAATATTTTTTCATTATCGTTTATATCATTTGCTTGAGTTGCTATTTTAATGATGGATGGGTTAAACGATTTAAGTCGTTTATAAATTTGAAATAATGTTGCAGGTGTATCGATACAATTATGATACGATAATATAATTTTAGATTTTCTATTTTTAGAAAATTGGATAATATCGGACACTTGTTTTTTGCCAGCTTCGATTTCGATATCAACATATTCAGCACCTAATTTAATTGCCTTATATAATAGAACAATTTTATTTTCTTTGGAATAATTCGTTGTGGGACGATTTGTGATGATTACTTTAGGCCTCGGCTGAGATAAGATATGCTCGATATCAAGGTCAACGATATTTTCAACACGGATCTCAACAAGGCCAGCTAATTTTCCCGCTTTTTTCAGCAAACTGCGGGCTTCTTTCATATTTTTTGGGGCTATACTAACGCAAATCATAACTCAATAGTAGTGCTTCAACTTCTGTGGAAGTTAAAGGAACATTTATCACTCCACTTCCAATTTTATCAATTAATGTATAGAGAATTGCATCATCAACTGCCTTTTTATCTGTTCGTGTTGCTCGAATATAATCTGAAATTTTATGATTTTTCGGTAACTCAACCGGTAATCCTAAATTTGTGAGTAATAATTTAAGTTTAACCGCCGATTTGCGGTCCAGAATTCTCAAACCAAAAGCCAATTCAGCTTCTGTAACCATTCCGATTGACACAGCAACGCCGTGGGAAATTTTGTAATGGCTTAATTTTTCTACCGCATGACCAATGGTATGTCCGAAATTTAAAATTCGTCTGTACGATTTTTCTTTTTCATCAATGTCGACTACTTGAACTTTTAATTCGCAGCAACGTTTGATAATTTTCATCAACAAATTTGCATCGCGGGAAAGAATTTGTTTTGTATTCCGGGTTAGTAGTTCAAACAACTTTGCATCAAGCACTGCTCCGTATTTAACAACTTCAGCTAAGCCATTTCGGTATTCTGCATCAGAAAGTGTTCGCAATGTTGAAACATCTATATATACTGCATCAGGTTGGTAAAATGCACCAATCAAATTTTTACCTAGTGGATGATTTATTGCAACCTTACCACCGACACTACTATCTACCTGTGCGAGTAACGTAGTAGGAATTTGTATGAACGGGACTCCTCTGAATAATGTTGCCGCAACAAAGCCAGCGATGTCGCCTACAACTCCGCCGCCAAGTGCGACTATTAAAGAATTTCTATTCGCCCCCAATTTTATTAGCTGATTTTCGATATACTCTTTTATCTTACGTGTTTTAGATTTTTCACCAGATGGGATAGATAATAATTCAGATATGACACCCTGTTTAGTAATCAGTTTTTTGAACTGACGTGCGTAGAGTTTTTCGACATTCGTATCGGTGATGATAAAACATTTGGATTTAGGATACCGCTTAGAGATATCAATAGCAGCATCAGATAATGATGTTGGGATAATAATGTGGTACCACTTTGGGTTGTCGTTTGATATATTTACTTTTATTTTTTTGTGCATAGTCTTGGTTAATAGAACACGGATCTACACAGATGAGACGGATTATGACAGATTTTATTATCCGTGTCCATCCGTCACATCCGTGTTCATCTGTGGTCTATAAATCTTTGTTTTAATAGAACACGGATCTATACAGATACGACGGATACGAACGGATTTCTTTATCCGTGTTCATCCGTATCATCCGCGTTTATCTGTGTTCTATTCAATCAAGTTGTTTACCGTTTGTATCGATGATATTTACTTTTCCTAGATTTAATTTCTCTAACGCTGATTTATTCAATTCAACGTCACCAACTATCACAACAGCCATTTTGTCGGGTTGTAAATATTTTTGGCTTACAGTGCGAACATCTTGAATAGTAACTCTCTCTATATTTTGAATATACGAGTTGAAATAATCGTCAGGTAAATTATATAAAACTAAACTTCCTAAGTAACCTGCAATTTGCCCAAGTGTCTCGAATGTTCTTGGAAACCCTCGAATCAAGCTATTTTTTGCAAATTCTAATTCGTCAACCGTAACATCGGTATCACGAATTTTTTTAATCTCAGCTAAAATTTCGTAAACACAACTATCAGTTACACTCGATTTAAATCCCCCGCCTGCACTGAACGGTCCGGCTTCTTTCCGGTATCCAAAACTCGAGCGGGCTCCATAAGTATAACCTTTTTGTTCACGCAAATTCCAATTGATGCGACTATTAAACGCGCCACCTAAAATCATATTCATAACTTCAATTGCGAAATAATTGGGAGTGTTGCGGCGAACACCAATACTGCCAACACGAATTTGAGATTGCGGCGCCTTCGGTTTATCAACGATATAAATACCGGGGTTGAATTCATCTTTAACAATTGGAATACTTTCAATTTTACCTTTACCATTTTTCCACCCTTTTAGATGTTTTTCGAGCAACGATTTTAACTCTTTCATCTTCACGTCGCCAACAACAATCAAAGTCGCATTATCGGGATGGATGAACTTATCGAAGATAATCCTCACATCTTCAACCGAAATATTTTTTACACTTTCTTCACTCCCGTCAACTGCATTCGCGTATGGATGAGTTTCACCATACAAAATTTTTGAGAATACTTTGCCGACGATTATTTCGGCACGATCTTTTTGCTGGATTAACCCGGTCAGCGTTTCATTTTTGATTCGTGTAAATTCAGGTTCAGGGAAAGTTGAGTTCTGCAATATATCAGTGGTAATCTCCAAAGTTTTGTCGAGATGTTTCTTCAAAGATGTTATCGAAATAAAACTCCCATCATAATTTGTGCTCGCACTAAACCGGGAACCTAAAAATGCAAACTCATCAGAAATTTCAAGCAGCGACCTTTTTTTAGTCCCGGCATCCATCAACCGCATCATCAAATTAAAAACACCCGATTTTTCAACGAGATCATAAGTAGTGCCCGTCTGAAAAACAAATTGCATTTGTACTATCGGTAGTTCACTCTGCTCAACAAGCATTATCTTTAAACCATTAGACAAGTTCCCTTTTTGAATTTTGGGAAGTGAGAACAAAGGGGTTTTCCCTTCCTTTGGTTTTTGTGACCGGTCAACTTGCGATTGCATAGTTCCTACGAATATTAACATTGCCAAAAAATATTTTATATATTTCATTTTTCATGCTCCTTTTCATTATTGTGCTTGTAATTCTTTTTTTCCTTTCGGAACGACACTAAGAACTACTTTACCAGTTTGTTTTAGAAATTTGTTTGCAACTTTTTTCACATCGTCAAATTTAACATCTTTATAACGTTCCAAATCTTTGTTGAGATAGCCGGGATCGCCTTTGAAAACATTATATCGATTCAATTGGTCGGTTTTGCCTCCAAAACCACCAACCGATTGCAAACGATAAATAGAACTTGCTTCTAATTCATTCTTTGAGCGGTCGAGTTCGCGTTGTGTTATTCCTTCGGCTTTTATTTTTTCAATTTCGGAATAAATAACTTCCTCAATTTGTTTTAGTGTAATACCCGGTTTGGCTGTTGCGACTATTGTGAATGAGCCGGAAATTTCTGCACTATTATGATATGCCATTACATCCTGTGCAATTTGTTTTTCGTAAACGAGCGATTTATACAGGCGCGAATTTTTCCCCCGCGAAATTACATCGGCTAAAATATCAAGCGCCGGTTCTGAATCGGTAAAATGCGGTTCGGTGATCCAGCTTATGTATAAACGGGGTAATTGCACGTTATCTTCAAGCAATAAATATTTATTTTCAGTTAAAACGGGTATCGAAGGTCTGACTGTTTCGATTTTTTTTCCCGACGGTATTTCACCAAAATATTTTTCTACAAGTTTTTTTACTTCTTTGGGATTTATATCGCCGCCGATGCACAAGCTTGCGTTGCTGGGTGCGTAATATTCCTTGAAGAATTCTTTTACATCATCAAGCGTAGCGTTCGTCAAATCTTCCTGCGTCCCGATAGTTAACCAATGATAAGGATGGTCGGGGGGATAAAGATTTTCATTTATGATTTTACTCGCAAGTCCGTACGGCTGGTTTTCGTAATTTTGACGGCGTTCGTTTTTTACGACATCACGCTGGTTATCTAACTTATCTTGAGTCATAGCGTCTAACAGAAAACCCATCCTGTCCGATTCTAAATGGAGTGCAAGCTCTAAAAAATTACTCGGCACAACCTCCCAATAATTCGTTCGGTCAGTATTTGTTGAACCGTTCAACGTTCCACCAGCATCTTGTATAAGTTTGAAATGGTCTCCCTTCTCCACATTTTGCGAACCTTGAAATAGCATGTGTTCGAACAAATGAGCGAAACCCGATTTCCCGACCTTCTCACGCCCGGAACCTACGTGATACCAAAGATTTACGGCTACTATCGGTACGGTGTGGTCTTCGTGCAAAATAACATTCAAACCGTTAGGTAAAATATACTTTTCGTATTTGATGTTGAGTTGTGCAATCGCCATAGGTGAAACCATAATTAATAACGATAAAAAATATTTAAACATAATGTCTCCAT
>JBBIOD010000087.1:0-7672 GCA_037443545.1 Ignavibacteriales bacterium
TACAGCAAAATCCATTTTTGAGAAAAACTTAAAATATTTTAGATTTTGAAAATATTCCACTCCAATTATGGACCTGTCATAGCCACGGGGAGCGAATTGGTCAAATAATAAGACTAGACCGATAAAAAGGAAAAACCCCCATTCAAGACGATAAAAAGTAATTATAATAATTATTGCGCCAAGTATTAGCGCAACGGTGGTGAACACACTTCCATCTGATAGAATGAATAGAAACGAGGTGAGAATGGATACTAAAATAAGCGCCCCTATACTTAGGAGGTTCTTATCCATTTTAACATTAGTCAAAATATTAATGTCTTTGAGGTTCATTTCTACTTCGGACCTTCAATTACTGGTAAACCCATTGTGTACATCGTGAATAGAACAAAACAAACCTGAAGAAAAGCAATGCATAAAACAAGCAATAAATTTTTGTATGTTACTTTTTTTTTTCTTTTACTAATAATGACTACGATCAAAGTTAGACTTATGATCCCAACGAGAGAGAGCATTATTCAATTATCCTTTATGATGTTTGTCTGAAAACCGGTTCATAACAAACCCCAGAACATTCCGTTCATTAACACGTTGTAATAATTTATCTATATCTTCTCTTTTAGTCCTTTCACTTTGAACAACTACGATCAGCCCCTGTAATTGGTTTGTATATAGCAAAGGAATTGTTGACGAGTTAATTGCCGGCATATCAACGATAATAATCTCATATTTTTGTTCAAGAGAATATAAGGTGTCACGGAATGACGCAAGCTGTTCTAGTCCAAGCGATGGTTGTATGGGTTGTGCTCGGGTTCCATCGATTGTTGTTTTTGGGAATAATTTTTCGTGTAGAATTATTTTTTTACCAGCTGTTAGAACCGAAAGATTTTCGATAGCGGTTTTCGAAACACTTATATTGCTATCATTCAGAGATTCGGTTAGCCCAGGTGAAAGTGGAACTCCGAATATCTTATGTAAACGCGGATTTGCAATATTTAAATCGACCAATATTGTACTCTTTTGTGAACCCATTGCAAACGAGACAGCAAGATTACTTGCGATAACCGTTTTTCCCTCGCCTCTTTGAGGACTTGTTATGCCTACTGTGAAATTAAGGCTTTGACGTTCCCGCGAAAGAAACGAATAATTAAAAGAGTTATAGTATTTAAATTTTATAACCGAATTGTCGATATAATTACTTGGTTCTTGATTTACTAGCACAGATTTTATGAGACGGATAATTCTGTCGTTCTTTTCGTTATCCGGATTTTCGACGATTTCGATGCGATTATTTGTTATTGCCACTATACTTTTCCAATCTTTGTGCTAAATTAGTTTTAGATGTTATTTTTATTATGTGCGGTCATCGTTTCCATCCGATATATAAGCAATAATTGGCTTTTGATAAATCTGTATATCCCTGTGTGTTCTGACTGTCGTATCAAAGAGTTCCCGCAAAATAACAGATATAAAACCTAAAAATATTCCTATACCCAAACCGGCGAAGATCAATTGCATTTTTTTAGGTTTTGTAGCCTTTGTTGGTAACAACGGTGGGTCGAGGATAACAAATTGGTGCCCTGTTTTGTATCCCAAATCTCGAGTAGATTTGGCTTGCTCGAGACGCACCTTCATATCATCATATAATTTTCGGTAAAGATTAAAATCGGATTCTTGCTCAGCGTTTAGATGACCACTGATAAATGTTTGTTGCACATTTTCTAGAAGTTGAGCTCGTTTGTTTTCAAATTCCATCCGTTGTGGGTGGCGTTTACTAATTTCTGATTCGAGTGAATTTTGCATACGGGTTAGTAATTCTGAAATCTGGTTTTCAATATTCTTTACTTCCGGATATTGTGGGGTATATTTTTGTAAAAAATCGTCATACTTTTTTAAAAATAAATTTAGATCAGCTGCAAAGGGGATGTCCATTCTCGTTAGGTCGTAAAGTGTTTCTTTATTTTTTTCGATTCGTGGAGGGTTCGAAACAGATTGCAATGTGTTAAACGCCTGTTGATAAATATTTAAACGGACATCCAATTCGTTAATCTGTTTATCGAGATTTTCTATTTGCGTATATTGAATTCTGCTTTGTTCCGGTAATGTGTTTACACGATTTCCGATAAGTGAAATTACTTTGCGCTGACTTTCTTCAAATTTATCTCGCGTTTCTCTAAGTTTATTTTCAAAAAATTGAACAGAATGATCGTTTTGTTGCGTTTGAACTTGAGAAATTTTTTCAATTAACAAATGTGTGAGAACAGTAACTGCGCGATATGCTATAGAAGCTTCTTCATCTGCAAATACAATTGAAAAAGAGCCGGAGCCCTTGTTCTCAATATCGAATTTTTTCGACAATGATGTTATGAGCGCTTGCCGCTCTTTTTCGGTGGTTACTTCTTTGCTGAGTCCAAGGCTGTCAATCAATCGTTGCAGGATGGTCCGGCTTGAGAGTATTTCTGTATACAAATTCAACCGGTCTTCGGTACCTAATGAAGATCGAATTTCAAGCCCCAATAGCGGAGTAGTTGTTTCTTCTCTTTGATATAAAATCGTTGTTGATGATTCATAAGATTTAGGGAGTAAAAATGCACCAATTGTACTCGCGATAGTAACAATCACAATCGGAATAATCAGAAAAACTTTTCTTCTCCGGAAAAGTGAAATCATTTCGAAAATTGTAAACTGAGCTGAATTCAAATTATTTACCCTTAGATTATTCAAATATTTTATTAAAGTAATCTCAAAACGTCAATTTATATGCCACGAACAAATATATCTGTATTTCTCGTATTTATGTAACTTTTATACTGTTATGTTCTTTAGTTTTTCAATTTTACACTTAAATTCAAAATTATCAAGTTTTATGTGTGTAATAATTTTACACTTTTTAGAAATATATCATATTGCTTCTTTATTGTGCAATTTAACGTCAAATTGTGTGTAAGAAAGTTACACTTTTCAATAATTTTATAATCCATAGATATAAAAAGTCTCTGTTTTTAGATATAAAATCGGTTATGGATTTTGTAAACCACTTAAAAATCGCCCAATAATTCTCAATTTAGTGTCACCTATGATGGCATAGCCTTTGAAACATATGGGGGAAATAATAATTTAATAACATCACGAACATTGAAAAACTCTGTAATGAAACTTTTTTTAATTGTTTTCTTATCTTTTCTACTAATCGTGGGCTGTTCTTCTTCAGGAGATATAGCTAAAGATAGTCTAACTCAAGTAATTCGCTCGGGCAGCCAACCGATGCACGGAGATTCACAAGCTGATAATTATGTGATAAGATTGGGGGATCAAATTCAAGGTATTGTTTGGGGTTATCCCGAGTTTAATTTTCAAGGACCGGTTAAAGAGACAGGTTCATTAACGGTTCCCCTCATCGGTGAGATCGTCGTTGCTGGTCTTACGAAAGACCAATTTACCGAACAACTCAAACAAAAATTATCTGTTTACATACAAGGGGAAATCAAGGTTTCAATGAATATTACAAGTGTGGTAGTTCAAAAAGTTACGGTGCTCGGTGAAGTTACAAGGCAAGATAATTATATAATTACCAGTGAATTATCATTAATTGAAATTTTATCTACAGCCGGTGGAACAACTGTGGACTCTGATCTACGGAGCATCAAGATATTACGCGGAGGATTGAACACACCTCCTATCGACGTCGATCTTATCTCTTTTATTGAGGATGGAAATATTGTTGCAATTCCAATAGTTCGTCCAGGCGATACTGTATATGTACCCAAGAAAAACAATGTAATAAGAGAATTATCCGACTTTATGAGAGATGCAATTTTTATTTTCAGTTTTTTTAGATTTTTTAATTGAAGAATTGTGAAAACCAAAAACGTTACATACTTATCAATTTTCTTATTCGCAATGTGCGTTAATGTAAAAGTCCATGCAAATTATTTCAACAGAACATCGTTAGCGCCTGGTGCCAAATCGGCAGCACTCGCCGAGGCGTTTGTTTCCGAGGCCTTCGATGCGAACGGGATGTATTCCAATATGGCAGGGCTTACGAAATTGCGGAACTACTCGATACTCCTTAACAATATGCAGGAAAAATCTATCAATGTAATGAGTCACGGGGTAGCTATACCGATCAGATTAAAAGCAGGTGAAGTTATGGCATTCGGCTTGTCATTCATCCATACTGGGTATATACTAAAAAATTCTCCGAATGAAATTAAATTATGGCAGTTATGTTATGATGTAGGTTATGCTCGCGAAATTTTACATTCATTTAGCATTGGTACATTGGTAGGTGTGAGGTTTGCCCGAAGTGATGTTTCCCAATTATGGTCGGTTCAAACTTCGGTTAGTGCAAATTATTCACCCGCTGAAAATATAAGTTATGGATTAGTTCTGAATAGCATAGGAAATGGTATCGACTATTCTAATGAAAAAAGTACAACTCAACTTAGCCAGATATCATTAGCTCACAGCCTTCAAGCTGGTATTACAATGAAGTTCCCTTCAAATATGAAAAATCACTTGTTTTCATTTGCATTAGCAAACGAAAAGATTTTTGGGAAAGCTGGTCTTCGATATAAAGGTGGGTTAGAAATGAACATTACAGATATTTTAATACTCAGGGGAGGATACGTGGTGGAAAATAATTTACAATTTGCGACCTTCGGGGTTGGGATCCAAACAAAAATCATTTCAATCGATTACTCGTTCTCTCCTCAAAAAGTAACAAACCAGGAAATGTATCTTTCGATTGCACTAAATTTATAAAAAGTTATGCCAACAAAAACAAAATTATCGAGCTTTTATATTAGCCCTGCTATGACCCACATCTTCCAAACCGTTGAACTAATATCAATGAGTGGAATCGGGGTTTTAATCGTAGGGGAACAAGGAACTGAAAAGGAATGGCTCGCGAAAATCATTCACGATTTAAGCAGTCGGAAAAATAATAATTTTATTATGTTTGACTGTAATAGTGTGCCGGCGGCAGAACTCGAGAAAAAAATATTTGGATTCGAAGAACTCACAGTTTCGGGAGTAGCAATAAATAAAGGCTTGTTGGAAGTGGCTTTCCGTGGTACATTATTTTTAGAAAATATTTCTTCGATATCATCGGATATTCAATCAAAAATTGGAAGCGTGCTGAAAAATAAGCATTATCATAGATTGAATGGTATTGAGGAGTTAAATGTAAGTTTTAGAATTATCGGCGGGACAACAGAAAAAGATGCTAATCAGGTATCATCCTATTCTCCCAAAAAAGAGGTGGATTCTTCGTTATGTCCACTTAATGTTAATATACCCCCTCTTCGGGAAAGGAAAGAAGATTTACCTTTTTTAGTCGAAAGAATGTTAAGAGAATCGAATGTTGCCTCTATTAAAGCTATAAAGGGTTTTTCGAAAGAAGCACTCGAATTATTAGTGAATTATAATTGGCCCGGTAATACGAAACAATTGCTTACCGTCGTGGACCATTCCATTTCTCTGTGCAACAATCAGGTTATTATGGCTAAACACTTACCGGAATATTTACGAGAAGTTCAAATATCCCAGCCATTATCCTGTAATGAAAAAATTGTAGCTTCTATCTAAACTATTATATGTTATCTCAATTTATAATCATATTTACAATTCCATTATTGATGTCTTTAGTTTTGACACCAGCCATAATATCTCTTGCGAAGTATGCGGGAGCGATGGACATTCCCAATGAACGAAAAGTTCACAAATTTCCTATTCCCCGGTTAGGTGGTTTGGCTATTTATTTGAGCTTTTTTATATCGTTAGTGCTTTGTATATACTTCAATCCTACTATAAATTTTATTAATCCATCAACGGGGATGATGTTACTCGTTTCATTGACTTTGGTATTAATTTTAGGCATTTGGGACGATATAAAACAGATAAGCCCGGGTAAAAAATTTTTCGGACAGTGGCTAGCTGCTACAATAGTTTATCTTGCCGGTTTTCGGATCTCGGCTATAACTTCACCATTTGACCTTGAGTTAATGAATTTAGGAGTATTTGATTATCCAGCTACTATACTCTGGATTGTAGGTATCACGAATGCTTTCAATCTTATAGATGGACTTGACGGACTTGCATCAGGAATAGCGTTGATTGCCTCGCTAACTATATTTTCGTTGTCCCTTATGCGTGAGGATTTGACATCTGCTTTTCTTTCATTGCTGCTGGTCGGTGCCACTTCAGGTTTCTTGCGCTATAATTTTAGTAGAGCGAAAATATTTTTGGGTGATTCTGGAAGTCTATTCATTGGCTTTGCTTTAGCAATTCTTTCGATGATGAGTGCGACGAAAGGTTCGACTGCTTTCTCGATTCTGATACCGATACTCACTCTAGGTTTACCGATTATGGATACATTGCTCTCGATGGTCCGAAGGTCGATGCGCTCGATGGTTCCCAATAATGAAGCTCCTAAACCATTTGCCAAAAAACTTGTTTCTATTTTTTATCCTGATAAAGGTCATATCCACCACCAATTAATGTCTTTTGGAATCTCCGACCGCAAAGTTGTAATCATACTTTATGTTGTCTCCATAATATTTAGTGTCGGGGCTTTTGCAGTAACCATCGCAAATACCATAATTGCTATTCCGATTTTGATAATAATCGGACTGGCAACATTTTTAGGTGTGAACCAATTGGGTTACAAAGAGATGGCACTTCTACGTAATGGGACCTTATTACCTATTTATGAAAAACCTTTTTTCAAGAGCAGCCTTTTTCACAGTTTCCTTGACCTTGGTTCGATTTCACTATCATTTGGGATTACATTTTATTTAACTAATCAATCCGATTTTGTATTCGATTATGCATTTTATAAAAATCTGGCGATTATATTAGGGACACAGTTCTCAGTATTATTCTTCGGGGGAATTTATAAGCTGACCATGAAACAATTAGGTTTGGGTGACTTATTGAAGATAGTTAAAGCAATAACCGTTTCAGTTTTTTTTACCTGGATTGTTTTTTCTTTAGTTTACCAATCATTCAGTTATTTAAACTTAGGTTTTATATTCCTAAATTTTTACTTTCTAATCACATTCGTGCTTGGTGGGAGGCTGTTGTTTAATATACTCAATTATTTGTCGTATAATGATGATCCTAATGGTAGAAAAAAAGTATTGGTTTATGGAGCGGGTGCCGATGGCTTAAAGATAATGGAACAAATTACTAAAAATTCATTTTATAATATATTTCCGGTTGGTATTCTTGATGATGATCCTCATTTATTAGGGAAACGGATAAACGGTTATAAAATTCTTGGGAGTCATTGGAATCTTCCTCAGATTTTAAAGGCAATACCTGTAGATGAAATTCTTGTTTTCGATAATAATCTTCAACAAGAAGTTATAAAAAGATTAGTCAAAATTGCAAGCGCCCACCGTATAAAAATACGGTATCCCAAAATCGGATTAGAAGAGATGCAGCCCTATCACATAAGTGCAAAATATAATCAACAGATTTTTGTTTTCGAAAAAAATGAATCCTCATTACAAAACATAGTGCATTAATTGAACGCATTACTCTAAACCCGACTCAAAAATAAGAAACTCTTTCTCGTTTTTTGGAAAATTGTATCTACCTAAAAACCTGTTTTAAACACATTCCTTAACAATAATTAGTTAATTTTTGTGCTTTCTTCCCGATCTGCTAC
>JBBIOD010000088.1:0-3214 GCA_037443545.1 Ignavibacteriales bacterium
GAAAAAATTATTACTGATGCGAAAGTTTTAACCCTACTATGCCAATCACTATTAGTGTTACAGAAATTATTCTAAAGAAAGTAGCCGCATCTTTAAACATTAATATACCGACAACGAAAGCACCTACAGCACCGATGCCAGTCCAGACTGCATAAGCTGTTCCCATCGGTATTGTTTTTTGAGCGAGCCACAAGAATAAGCCGCTAAAACTCATCGATATTACTGCGACGGTTATCCACAATATTTTTTTCTCGGTAACTTGAGATAGTTTTAAACCGAGGGGCCAGCCAATTTCGAAAATACCCGCGATAATAAGATAAAGCCAAGCCATTTGAGTTGTCACCTAATGTTAATATTCCTTAGACGAAACCCGCCTGATGTCGGCGCCTAAAGCGCGAAGTTTTTTCTCGATAGATTCGTAACCCCGATCGATGTGGTAAACACGCAAAACTTCCGTTGTCCCCTCTGCTACAAGACCTGCTAGAATCAAAGATGCTGATGCACGCAGATCGGTTGACATTACTTTTGCGCCGATGAGTTTTTTAACTCCCCGAACCACTGCAACATTTTCGAGTAATTCAATATCCGCTCCGAGACGCACCAACTCCGGGACGTGCTTGAATCTGTCGTAATAAATTGTGTCTTTAATTACTGACATGCCATTGGCAAGTGTCATCAAGGCAATCCACTGGGCTTGCATATCGGTTGGAAACCCGGGATATATCTCGGTTGTAACATCAACTTGTTTAATTCGTTTCGGTGCTTTTAATTCAATAAAATTATCACCTGTATTTATTAAACAACCGGTATCTTTTAATTTTTCGATTACTGCTGTTAACTCGTCAGGAATGCAGTTATTTATCTTCACGTTGCCGCCTGTTAAAGCTCCTGCAATTAAGAAAGTACCCGCTTCGATTCTATCAGGAATCATTTCAGCATCAGTTGGCTGGAGTTCATTTACACCCTCAATTTCTAATTTGCGTGTCCCAACTCCGCTAATCTTCGCCCCCATTTTGATAAGAAAATTCACGAGTGCTGATATTTCGGGTTCGATGGCTGCGTTTTCTATAACAGTTAGCCCCTTTGCAAATACTGCCGCCATTAAAACATTTCCGGTGGCGCCCACGCTCGAAACATCGAACGAGATTTTTGTTCCGATTAACCGCTTTGCTTTTGCGATGATGTATCCTCTATCTAACTCAACCTCAGCACCTAATTTTTTCATACCTTCGATGTGAAGATTGATAGGACGCGGGCCCCAGGCACAACCACCGGGCATCGATACTTTTGCATATCCGTAACGAGAAAGAAGTGGACCTAAAACATAAATCGATGCCCGCATTTTTTTAACTAACTCGTACGGAGCTTCGTATTTGTTCACTCTTGTTGTATCGATTGTCATTCGATGCCCGCGGCGTTTTGTAACAACACCTAATCCACTGAGCAGCGAAGCCATCGTTTTTATGTCGCGTAGGTCAGGAATGTTGGAAAATGTGAATTTGCCGGTTGCGAGTATTGCTGCCGGCATTACAGCCAGTGCAGCGTTCTTTGCGCCGCTGATCCCTACTTCGCCGCTTAGTTTATTACCACCTTTTATTATAAACTTATCCACTTTATGATTTATGATTTGGAATTTTAGACCCTTGCAAATGCTCGAAGCAAATTTTTAATTGGATTTCCCCATGTGTTTGTTGTGCAGTACTTCAAGCTCTTTCATCAATTTATCTATTTGTTCAATCTTTTCGGTTGGAGATTTTTCGTTCGGCTTTACTTTCAGAGCATCAGTGAACGATTTTTTAGCATCAGCATATTTATTTTCTTTCAGAAGTTTATCGCCTGTAGAAATTAATTTCTGATATTCTCTCTCGATTTCAGCTGGAAGTTTTTTCATCTTCAATATACTGCCTGCATCGGCAACTACATTTTTCTTCCACGTTTCCGAATATCCGGGATGTGTGGGTTTGTTGTATTCGTTTTTCACATTTCCGTCTAAATATTTGAAGATTAAAAATTCACCTAATTTTCTCCACCGTTCGACTGTAGTTTTTGCTTGTTCAAGTGTGTAGTCGGTTAAATAATCTCTCGCTTTTTCGGGAGAAGATTTATATAGTATTTCTGCTGCTTTTTCTATCCCCGGTTGGTTGGCTAAAAATTTTCCTTCTAACTCCCGTTGCACAAGTTGAATATCTTTTATCATATCGCTGTAACGTGAGTATGCATAATTAGCCACAAAATTGAAAACCCAGAAAGCCGATTCCCAAGTGAATTCGTTGAACGAGCCAGTTCCAACCGCATAGTTATAAGGAATTTTTTTAATTCCACAGTAAATTGGGACATAAACGGTAGAGTAAGAATCGTCGATACCGAACCACGTAATACCACCGATTGGATCCGGCAACCACGATCGGGATTGAGTTACAAAAACCCAGGCGCTTTGTTGTGTTGATATTGCACGTTCGTTCAAGTATGTTTCATCTTCATGCTTCCATGTTAACGGACGCCATCGGTATGGGCAGGCATACGGACCGGCGCCAACATCTTTTGTCATATCAAATTCAGTCCCCTGGAAATGGTCGCGCATTAATTCCATTACATCGTGCACCGATAATTTTTTATCTGGCTTTATCCACAGTGGCATCCGCTCTAACGATTCACCTTTGATGTATGAAATATATTTTTCCATATTTTTATTCGTTCTTCTAAACACTGACCAGACTCTACCTTCACAGAACCGAATCGAGTTGTAAGCCAATGGTGCATATGTATCTGAAAAACTAAAATCTTTATCTTGTCCAGAGAAATAACCTTTCGACCGGGCAAATGAAATTACGTCGGGGGAATAAATACAATTGTTCGGATCGTTAAGGGGAAAGGTTGTAATTCGGGCGTGGTTTGCGTGTGCCGAAATAAAGCCGTCAGGGATTCTTTGTGCAACCCACACTGCTCCTTTGTTCCCTTCACCTTTTCCGATAATTTCAAAAATCCAAACCTCGTTCGGATCAGCGATAGATATCGATTCGCCTGAGCTATAGTAGCCGTATTCAGCTACTAACTCACCCATTAACTTAATTGCTTCGCGTGCGGTTTTGGCACGTTGCAGCGTTACATAAATCAGCGTACCGTAATCTACAATTCCTTTTTTATCTATCAACTCATCACGTCCGCCAAAAGTGGTTTCGCTGATAGTTAGCTGGTATTCGTTCATATTCCCGAT
>JBBIOD010000088.1:3314-7289 GCA_037443545.1 Ignavibacteriales bacterium
GTAAAATTCAAAAGAAGAAATTTATTAAATCGGATATAAAATCCGACTTACATATCTACAGAGTCAACCAGTAACTAACTTTTAATAATAAGATATTTGCTGGCGAGGTTCTGAAAGTTTCATTCACATCGTATTTTAAATTGCTGAAGTAGTTTTCGGTTTCGTTTTGCCTATTATGCGTCCATACAAAATATGCAGTACTGCCTGGCAAGTATTCCCATCTCAAAACAAAATTTGTGTTAAAAAATTTGTCATTAAAATCGCGGTCGATTGTCTCTGTGTAATCAACAAAATTTTTAGTGTCAATTAACTGCCTGAAATTTTTATAATGTCCTTTCGCGATGAATAATTGACCGTAAAGCTGTAAAGTCAATTCGTGTGTAAAAGTGATTGTTGTCCGCAGTGTAAAATTTACCTCATCGGTACTTCTGTCGCCGAAAATACTTACCTTTTTATCACCTATGAAAATATTTCTTGCCCACGCTTCTTGATTACGAATTTGTTTGTACTCCGAACCAAGCCCGATTTCTATCCAAGTAAGCGGCATTAATTCCAATTCAATTTCGTGTACGTGCATCCGTTTCATTTTACTATCAAAGCCGAAATCATAGTCGTAGCCGATGATGTAATTTTTCCGGTTATCAGTTCGTATGAAAAAACCAACCATTGAAGAAACAGGTTTACGGTATAAACCGTTGCCACGGGTCTCACGGTCGTCATATCTTCCCATCTCGATGCTGGCAAACGAACGCAAGCGCCAGTAATTGTGAAAACCGCCATAACCGCCAATACGAGCTTCACGAACAAGATTGGGACCATCGAACGACCACCTTTCGTGTAGAAATAAGGATGTCCGCCACTCACGAAGGAATTCCGAAGGTTGATCTTCTTTGTAGATGATCGAACTTATAAATCCATAATCTTTTGGTCGTTGAAAAAAACCAAGGTCGTTTATATTATAATTATTTGAAGTGAAATCGAGAGCAGTATTCCATAGCCAATGGTCGCCGGCAATTTTTCCGAAATTAAATCTGCCCGCCGTACCATCAATCCGATGTCCTTTTCTGATACCGAAAGACCCTGCAAAAAATCCATCTGCAGAGTAATTGTTATCGAGCAAACGAAGATTCCAGTCTAATCCGCTTGAAAAAACCGGTACCCCTTGACGTTTTGCAACCGAAGTCATAATTAAACCGATATTTGAATTTTCCAGAACATCCTGTTTTATTCGTATAATATTAAAATGCGCTAGTGGTTCAATCATTTGTTTTGAACTAATTCCTATTGAATCGACTACCGTTGCATATTCTTGTTTTGTGAGTGCTTGCAACACACCAAGCGAAAAGCCATCGGAAGTTTTCCCGCTTAATTTTGCTGCACCGAGTATAGAAACACTTTGTGGTAGGTGTTTTATATATCCATCCGGAGGAATTTTTACTTCGCCGGGTCGGATCGCACGACCGATTCGCCGGGAATAAAATAAACCGGGACCGAATTGATTACCAAATGTACTAAAGCGCATAATTTGTGTTCCTTCAATGAAGAAGGGGCGCTTTTCTGGGAAAAAAGTTTCGTAAGTTGATAAGTTCAGAACAGCAGGGTCGGCTTCGACCTGACCAAATTCGGGGTTGATAGTTGCTTCTAATGTAAAATTACTTGTCAAACCATATTTAACATCAACACCTGTGTTTGCTGAAAAGTCGGGCGTCTTCGGAAAATCTTTGGTCGATGGTTCATAACTTTGCTTTCCGGTAACGAAGGGTAACACTTCAAGCCGCATTTTTTCAGGTAAATTTTGTAAACCTGTTAAATGACCGAAACGGGATACGAAACCGCTTTCGCTTTTCTTGATTGGCGACCAAAAAGATCGTTCGTTTTTACGACTGATTAAGCGTATGAAGTTGATGCCCCAATCGGAATTACCATTTCCATTCTTACGATAGCGTAAAATGCTGAAAGGAATTTTAAGTTCAGCCGACCAGCCATTAGAAAGAATCTTAGTTCGGGCATCCCACACCGCATCCCAAGTGATGTCTTCACGTTGAGCATCGTCGTATTGCAAAATATCTACTCTAACACCCGCGGCATTTAATGTAAACTCAAACGCAGTTTGGTGATCGTGGTACGAATCTATTCTGATAGAAATTAAATCAGAGTTAATTTCATTATCCCTGCGGGTAAGTCGTGCAACAATTTTGTTAGGTTCAGAATCGAACATCATACAGCCCAGATACAATGCGTCGTCATCATATAATACCCGGACTTCAGTCGCTTCCGAAGCTGGTTCACCTTCTAACGGATCGTGTTGAATAAAATCTTTTGCGGCTTGGGCATTCAACCAAATCGCTTCATCCAAAATTCCATCAATTACAGGAGGATTTGAAATCCGGTAGGCAACAATTATTTGTTCGTTTCCACCCGCAAAAATTTCAAGAAAACTCAATAAAAAGGCTATAGCAAATATTTTATATTTCAATTTAAAATCCTAATTTGATATGGAATTGTATCCAATAAAGACATAATGATTTAGATTATAGACAATCGGGGTTTAAATTTATGTAAAATAACTCGAATTTCCAAAGAAAATAGCTGGCACAATGATTGAGTAAAAAGAATTTGAATGTTTAACAACAAACGAGTTGATAAAATGAAAAGAATAATTTTGATAATAGGATTACTGGTTCTAATATCAGTTGAGAGCCAGTCGTATAACCGAACGCGTGTATCATTTGGGTTTTTCTATAATTCACTTGCTCCTTATGGAGATTGGATTGAGATAGACCGGAATTTTTATGTATGGAAACCGATGAGAATTCGATATGATTGGAGGCCGTACTCGGATGGACGCTGGGCATGGACGCGGCAAGGCTGGTATTGGGTTTCGTATGAACCTTACGGCTGGGCTGTGTTTCACTATGGGCGCTGGCATTACGATGATTATTATGGCTGGGTCTGGATACCTGGTTACGATTGGAGCCCAGCTTGGGTTGAATGGAGATACGACGACGATTACATTGGATGGGCACCGTTACCACCTTACGCAACTTTCAATATACGCGTTGGGATAATCTTTACAACTCATTGGGAATCACCAGTTCATCATTGGTCGTTTGTTAAGTACCGGCATTTTAGCTCGCCGCGTGTAAATGACTACTACGAACCGATAGAACGGTCGCAACGCTTTTTTGGAGATACTCGTTACCGCTCTGATTATAGATATGAAAATGAAAGAATTACCAATAGCGGTGTTGACAGAGAATTTATTGAACGCAGAACCGGCGAGCGAATTCGAACTGCTGATATTATCGAAACACACGACAGGAAAACGGATAGGATAACCAGAGAAGGTGATCGTCCTAAAATTGAAGTGTACCGTCCGAATGAAAGAGAAATAGAGCGTAACAGACCGGAAAGAATAGAAGCACGCAAATCGGACAGAACTTCTACGCTTGAATTGGAAAAAGTTGACAGAACAATTTATAGTGAACGTGGTACTGAAAAACGTGATTTAAGAGAGAATGAACAACCTGACGACAGAAGGATGCAAGAGAGGAAAGAGCCGACTAAAAGAGGACGTGAAATTTATCGTGAAGAGAGAAATGAGAACAGGCAACAGAGTGAGCCGAGAAAACGTTCTGAAAGATACCGACCTCAACCGGAACCAGAACGGAAAGTCGAAGAACGCCGACCTGAAATCCAGAAAGAACGGCAGCCCGAAATTCAGAGAGAAGAAAGCCGACGTCAAGCGCCCGAACAGCGACGCGAAATTAAACCTGAGCGCCGAGAACGCGAAATTGAGATAAGAAGGGAAGAAGTTAAACCTCGCGAATACCGAGAAGAACCTGCAAGGGAAAGCAGACAGAGAAACGAAGGACAGCGTGATGGCGGTAGAGAATCGAGAGCCCGCGAAAGATAGTATTAATTTTTATTATTATTGTGGATAAATCTAAAAGGCAGTTGAAAGACTGCCTTTTT
>JBBIOD010000089.1:0-7260 GCA_037443545.1 Ignavibacteriales bacterium
ATTCGTGAAAACTTTTTCAGGAATGGTAGTAGTAAATTCATAAACGTAAGGTGGGTCGGCAAAAATCAAATCGAATGTTTCCTCGGTTTTGCTTATAAACTTAATAGAATCCGCCTGAATGATACGACTTTTATCTGATAATTTTAATTTTTCAATATTCGATTTAATTAACTCGATAGCTGATCTTGAATTATCAACGATAGTAGCAAAGGCGGCGTACCGGCTCAATGCTTCGATGGCTAAACTACCGGTGCCTGCAAATAAATCGAGAACCCGAGTATTTTCGAGATTCAGACGCGTCTGCAAAACATTAAAAATAGTTTCTTTTACCCGGTCGGTAGCCGGACGGATGTCCAGTTGACGGGCAGTTTTTAATTGATGTCCTTTAAAAATTCCTGAAATAACACGCATAATCAAGGTTTCCTGAGGGCGATTCCGACGGCAGGCACGAACCGCTGCACATTATTTACAAACCGGTCATAGTTGCGTACCGTTGAAATGTTTAACCTACGAAATGGGTTTAGTATCGAAATGTTGGGCGACACATCTCTTCTTAGTTTTCCTAAAACCTCAGCGGTCGCTTGGTTGCCATAAATAAATATTGAATCATAACCCCTACCCGACAAAGAATTTTTTAAATATCGTACACCCGCCTCAATATCCGATTCCGAACGGCCGTTATAGTCTATCAAGTGTCCGTTGGAGTATCGACTGTATTCTATACTTGATCTTGTCAGTCCTACAACTACGCATTGTTGATTTTTGATTTCAGGTTGAGTAAGAAGGAGAACATCTTCAACGGCAAACTGTGTACCATCTACAATGTTTAAATTTAAATTTCGTTGGGCTATGTTTTCATGAATTGCATAAACCAAAGTTCTTTTTACGGTAACCGAAATAATGTTGTCGATTTTTCTATCATCGGATGTGTTCAATATATGTGTATCGCTTATGTATTCTTGCGGATGGAAGTTTGGTATATGTTGGGAAATTTCCCAATTCAGATGCTCGTTCTGTTCAACCTTGGTCAAATTTGTATCCATTGGAAAATTGTGTATGAAAAGAAACTTTTTGTCGAGTGCTACCGCTACGCTCTGAGGTCGTTCGAAAATTGTATCGCTTCGCATCGCTAAAGGTTTTAAAAACCAGATATCCGAGCTGTCGAGTTCGGTTTTTTGGTATTCCTCCAAATATATCAACTCAATCTTATATTCGTTGATCTTCAGGACAACGAAATGTGCGATATCGTCTAAAACACTAATCCCAGCAGTAATTTGTTGTGGCATATTTTAATTAGTTTCAGATTTTGTTTTTTACTTTTCAAGTGTAAGATACGGCGCTATTTTTTCTAATTTCTTTTTACCGATTCCTTTTACATTTAATAACTGGTCGATATCGTCGAACCCGTTATTTTCTTCACGATATTTGATAATCGCATCGGCGATCGTTACACCGATTCCCGGCAGTTTCATCAACTCGGTTTTATCAGCTTTGTTCAAATTAATGCTTTTTGCTTTCGGTAAAGATTTTTTTTGTTGCGATGGAGGAGGGGCTTTTTCGTTGATGGAAATATTTTCGCCTTGTGATAAATAAGTATTCTGCGAAAGTGATTGGAATTGTGAATCACTTTCAGAATAATCGAAAATTCTTCCGGGTTGTTCATTCGTGTTCGCTTTGTAGATTTTAATACCGGCGCCAATTACGAAGGCTACTACTAAAAAAATAATAACCCGGAGCTCGTTTTTGGTAAAACCGATGATTTTATTTATCCGCTCAAGAATATTCATCACGATAATTTAGGAAAAAGCATCACGGAATTTTTCAAAAAAACTTTTATCTGAATTTGCCGATTTATCGCCTTCACGAGGTTTCATCGTATCACGGCTCAATAACTCTTTTAACATTTCTTTATCTTTTTGAGTGAGTCGGGTTGGTGTCCAAACATTGATTCGTACTAATTGGTCGCCTCTCAAGTAGCCGTTGAGTTGAGGAAGTCCCTTCTCCCGCATCCGAAGAACTTTGCCGGATTGAGTCCCCTGTTCGATATGTAGCTTAGCTTTGCCGGTTAGTGTAGGAATTTCAATATCGGCGCCGAGTGCAGCTTCGGGAAAACTGATTAACAAATCTAAAATAATATCGTTACCCTGTCGAACAAAAATATCGTGCGGCTCTTCTTCAATAATAACTAAGATATCGCCGTTGGGTCCGCCACGTTTTCCAGCATTCCCTTGATGGCGTAACGGTATATAATTGCCTTCTGAAACACCTACGGGAATATTTATCTTTATAGTTTTTTCGCCTAGAACCCGGCCTTCGCCGCGGCACTCAGGACATAAATCTTTAATAATCTTTCCTTCGCCGTTACAGTTGTCGCATGTTGATATATTTACAAATTGTCCGAATACTGATCTTGACACCTGTCGTATCTCGCCGCTTCCGTGACACGAGGGACACGTAGCACGCGAGGCATTGGAACGGGCGCCGCTACCTCCGCAGAGTTCACAAGTTTTAAAGGCTTTTATCTTTAACTTTTTCTCGATCCCAGTTGAAATTTCTTCGAGGGTCAGTTTCAGATGGACTTTTAAGTCGGCTCCCGGCACACCGGTGTGCTGCTGCCTTCGTTGCTTTGCACCCCGATTGCCGAATGCATCTTCAAAAATACTACCGCCGAAGGCGCTACCGAAAATATCGCCGAACGATGAAAATATATCATGAATATCTGTGTAACCGTGAAAATCTTGTCCGGCACGTAGCCCTTCGTGACCAAACCGGTCGTACCGTTGTCGCTTGTCGGCATCGCTTAGCACTTCGTATGCTTCGGCAGCTTCTTTGAACTTGTCCTCTGCTTGTTTATTGTTAGGATTACGGTCGGGATGATATTGCATAGCAATTTTTCGATACGATTTTTTTATATCATCCTGTGAAGCATTTTTTGAAACTCCGAGAATTTCGTAATAATCGCGTTTCGCCACAGTTAATCAGCTCCCCCTTCCTGCACGCTGAATTCGCCGGAGACAATAACTTTTGCATGACGTATTACTTTATCGTGTAACACGTATCCGCTTTCAACTTCTTTGATCACAATGTTAGGCAGGGTTTTGGAATCGGTGTTAGGCATAACCATTAATGCATCATGAATATTTACATCGAATGGATGCCCGGTAGTGTTCATTTTAGTCAGGCCTTGTAGCTCAAGAATTTTCAGCATCTTGTTATAAATAAGCTCGATACCTTGAAAAAATGGATCGTTCAATGAATTAGTATTTTCTTCCTGTGCGTGCTGTAGGAATCTTTCGAAATCGTCTAAAACTACAAGAAGCTTTTCAATGAGGTTATCGTTTGCGAATCTTGTGATGTTATAAATGTCGTTTTCAATTCGTTTTTTATAATTATCGAATTCAGCCGCTTTTCTTAAAAGTTGATCTTTTAGACTGTCGTTTGTTTTTTGTAACTCAACAAGCTGATCGTTCAATAATTGAGTTTCATTAACTTCTATATCTTGATCTTGAATATTGTCATTATCTGCCATTTGGTATTTGTAAAAACCCTTTCAGTTTATATTAATTTTTAGATGATACGAATTCGGTTATGTATCCTACGAGAGGAATGAGACGCTTATATTCCATTCTCTTGGGACCTATCACGCCGATAGTTCCTTTTGTTTCTCCTATATTGTAGGAAGAAATAATCAGGCTGTAATTTTGTAGTTTCTCGATATCATTTTCTGAACCGATTAAAATAGTAATTCCCTCGGAACTAATTTTTTCTTCGTATCTATCTATTATGTGAATAATAATATCTTCGTTATCGATCAGTTCAATTATACTGCGAACTTTTTCGGGGGATTCGAATTCAGGCTGAGCTAAAATATTTTTTGTTCCGCTTATATGCACTCGTTCTTTTGAAGTAAAATCGCTGAATAATTTATCAGTGTTTCCGAGGAACAAACGTATCAATCCGGTCTCTTCGTTTTCGGCATCTTTAATTCTGTCATAAAAAGTATCCCGTATTTCTCTAAGAGTTAAACCGGATAATCGTTCGTTTAAAAAACTTGTGATTTTTTCCAATTGACTAGGCCGGATGTCGGATATAAATTCCATTGTAATGGTTTTCACAACGAGTGATTCGATTGTTAGAATCACAAGAATTTTAGAACTCGAAATACCTATAACTTCTATCCTACTTAGTCTGCCGCTAATCAGATGTGGCGACGATACGATACTCAGTTGATGCGAGATTCGGCTCAACAATTTACCCGTTTCTTTCAGTAAATCATCAGTATCGGAGATTCCTATTAAATCTTGAAAAATAGTTTTTTGTTCAAGTTTGTCTAATTCATTAAGCTCCATCAAACCGTTTACATAAAGGCGATAGGCTTTATCGGTAGGAATTCTACCTGCCGAAACGTGCGGATGCGAAAGAAATCCTTGCTCCTCAAGGTCAGCCATAACATTCCGGATGCTTGCAGAGCTTAAACCTAAATCCGATTGTTTTGCTAAAAAACTCGACCCGATCGGTGTTGCAGTTAAAATAAAGTTTTGTATAATATATTTTAGAATTTCTTTTTGTCGTTCTGTCAATTCATCAAACATACGAAAATCAGTGCATAATTGAAAAAATAAGTAAATTTCAGATAAAAAATACGCATTTTTAGACTGTTAGTCAACTTTATTTTTTTTGTGTCAAATACATTTTTCTTGTATAAATAAGAGGATATATTTATATTTAGGGGGCTTAGGGCTTTAGTTCCAATTCGACACAACTTAACGGATCCACGATTAGTTGAGAAGAGTTAGGTTGTTGGTTGAATTGAGAACCCGCAGTTGGCGGGACTAAGCCGAAATGTAAGACAAGATTTGTTTGGGGCTGTAGCTCAGCTGGGAGAGCGCCTCGTTCGCAACGAGGAGGCCGAGGGTTCGAATCCCTTCAGCTCCACAGAGGTCAAGTCCTGTGCAACTGTAAGTAGCCCAACCCCGCCAGGTCCGGAAGGAAGCAACGGTAAGTTACAGAAGGTGTGACACAGGGTAGCTTGACCTCTTTATATTTGAAAATTGAATTTTACACAAACTTGAAAACGAAAAAGATCCAGAATATTAAACCACCATCATCTTCCGAAAAATATTTCACCGGAATACTTGAAATTGTTAGAAGTAATAAAAACGTAAAACCTTCTTTCACATCAGGCGGAAAACTCATCAAAATGTCGGTCGAGTTGGAAAAAGGTTACGACTCACCGATCGTCCACGGAAAGATTATAAAACAATTTAGTCTTCGGCAAGGTGTTCTGCTGGAATGCAAAGTTCAGAAACGGAGTGGAATTTTAGAGGTCGATGAAATTCGTACAGTCAACGGATTGTTACCGCAAGAATGGCTGAAGTGCGAGGAATTTCAAACAGGCACTGCGGTAGATTCGTCCGAACAAATAGTTTTAACTACCGAACCGAACGATTATTCTCTACGGATATTTGATTTACTCTGCCCGATAGGTAAAGGACAGAGAGCTTTAATTGTCGCCCCACCCAAAGCAGGGAAAACAATCCTGCTTAAACAGATAGCTAAATCGATCAGTACCAACCATCCCGATATCTCGTTGATAGTACTGTTGGTTGATGAAAGACCCGAAGAGGTAACAGATTTTCGGCGTTCGGTAAATGCAAAAGTGTTTGCAAGCTCGAGCGACAGTAGTAGAGAAAGTCATGTTCGGATTGCAACGCTCGTTTTAGAATATGCAAAAAGGGAAGTTGAAACAGGCAAGGATGTAGTTCTGCTAATAGATTCGTTAACTAAGATGGGGAGAGCATTTAACACTTTTCAACCGGGCAGCGGTCGAACAATGTCGGGCGGCGTGGATATACGTGCACTTGATATACCAAAAAAAATATTTGGATCGGCACGAGCACTCGAAGACAGAGGATCTCTTACCATCGTCGCAACGATACTCGTCGATACAAATTCAAGGATGGACGAGTTGATTTTTCAGGAATTTAAAGGCACAGGAAATATGGAGCTTGTGCTGAACCGCGAATTGGCAAACCACCGTATCTTTCCGGCGATTAACATTCAGGAGTCTGGAACACGGCGAGAGGAACTGCTGTTCGGCAGGAATGCTGAAAAACATTACGCATTAAGGCGAATGCTAAATAATCTCAAACCGAAGGAAGCATTGCTCAACATGATAAAACTCTTGGAAATGTATCCTACAAACCGTAAATTACTTTCAAAAATTTCAAAAACAACTTTAGATGATAATGAATTATAAATCGCTAAATACCGGTGAGTTCTATATTTTCACTCCAAAACATTTTGATTTTTGGCGAACTGTTTACAGCCACGGTTGGTGTGCTTTAAAACCGTTTGATGTCGATAAAGAAAAATCGGTTCTCAAAAGGTTGTTCACTACCCGCAGTGGCGAACTCGTTTATTGTTTTTTAAGCAACCCTCAGCAAGGCAGCATTAAAGTTAACTTTCAAACCGGATACGAATTACATAAGTACGAAAAATTCGATTTAATAGATCAAATTGCAAAAGTTTTCCGGCTCGATGAGGATTTGGCTGAATTTTATAAAGAAGCAAAAAGAGATCCGCGATTTAAATGGATTCATAAATTCAAAGCCGGGAGAATGCTCAGGTGTCCTACTGTTTTCGAAGATGTTGTAAAAATGATTTGCACAACAAATTGCAGTTGGGCTCTAACCGAAATTATGGTGAACAACCTTACAACTAAATTAGGCAAGGAATTTCATTACGTTACTGCTGAAGGTAAAAAACTTATTGCATATTCATTTCCAACATTTGAAGCATTTTGCAATGTTGATGAAAAATATTTACGCGAAGAAATCAAGGTAGGGTATCGCGCCCCTTATTTACTTGATCTTGTAAAAAAAATTATTTCGGGAGAGGTTAATGTGGAAGGCTGGCGGGTCGATACTTCGCCAACCGATATTTTATACAAAAAAATGTTGGAAATAAAAGGGGTCGGTCCTTATGCAGCTCAAAATCTGCTGAAACTACTTGGTCGCTACGATTATTTGGGTATCGACAGTTGGAGCCGTGCAAAATTTTTTGAAATTCATAAAAACGGAAGAAAAGTTTCCGATAAAACGATAGAAAAATTTTATGAAAAATACGGAAAATGGCGGGGGCTGTTTTTCTGGATGGATGTTACAAAACACTGGTACGAAGATCAGTTTCCGTTTTAAATTATAAAAAAGGCAGTCTTTCAACTGCCTTTTAGATTTATCCACAATAATAATAAAAATT
>JBBIOD010000090.1:0-7237 GCA_037443545.1 Ignavibacteriales bacterium
TTTATTTCTTTTATGTGTGTATATTCTTGTATATATCTCAAATCTGTTCCATAATCTAATAAATGCTAATCTGCAGTTTCACCCGGGAAAAGCCATCACATACAAAAAACGTAGCGTGTTAAAATGAACTTCGCGAAGATGTTTTGGTTTTAAGTATGCAACAAAACTTCGGAGGCAATTTAATGACGATTGCATGAAAATATTTTAAAGAACTTTTATTCCTTTTAAACCCATGTTGATTATAATTAAAATTATTTAAATGTCAAAATGTAAACAATCTATCTACGGCTGAGTATTAAAAAGTAAGTATTGCCGCTAAAAGAACTCTGAGATTAGGAACATTCTTTGTGTCGAAAACTTTTCCGTGATCATCTACACTGCCGTAAGCTGCTAAAGTATATTCCAATTCCGAAGCGAATTGCATTTTACCCAAATAATAAACAAACCTCGGCGAAATTCTGTAAATGTATCCGATATTTTTTGCACGTGAATAATACTTACCGTTTATCAAATCTTGCGAACCAAAATTTTTTGTGTAGCCGGCAAAAATACCCGCAGTAAATTCTTTTCCGTTTGTATGAATATCCGTCCAGACTGAACCAGTATTAATATTCGTATATATCTTCAGGTCTTTTGCAGTATCCACAACAGACTTCACGGCATATCCGCCAATCATCATCAGGTCGGTTGCGTTTTGTGCGAACGAACCGTTTAATTTGAAAGTTATATCATCAAATTTTAGTTTCGCAAAAGCAACTGCCGACAAACTATTAATGGTTTCACCGGTTTTGTAATTTTTCTTTGTCTTCAATTCGGGGACTAACGATTTGAAGCCGCCACCAACTCCGAAAAGATGGTCGCCAAAATCTGGCTTATATCTGATTTGTAAATGCGCCATCGGAAGATTAGAATTGCGTAGAAAAATTGAACTGCTAATTATTGAGCCATCAGTACCTGGTCCCGAATTCGAAAAATCACGTTGCGAGAAGAGTGTTCCGATTAGTTTGAATCCACCTAATGTTTGAGTGAATCTGATTTGCGGGTTCCGAGAAAATGGCTGAAATGGCGCACCTGTGTTAAAAGATACAACACTGGGAAAAACTTCAGCGATAAACATCGGATGCCAAGTTTGCCCTACTAATAATTCTGAAGTTTCCCAATTTAGTTTTGCATAAGCGTGGCGTAATCTGAAACCATTCACATCCCCATCGGATGTTCCAAAAAACTCTCCCTCAAGTATACCTGAAGTTTTTGCATCGAATGCGTCCGGGGCTGCGATAGCCCCGGTAATGCGCGATTGAATTGAGAGAATGTTAAAATTGCTTGCAGCATTTATGTCTTTTCCCAAGGTGTCTGACAGTTGTGGCTCTGGATATAACAAAAAGTGTCCTTCTCTTAACGAAACATTTTGCCTTGTGTCAAAAAATGCATCAGTTTTTATGAAGCCAGAAAATTTTATTCCGAATTTCATTTCTTCTTGCTTATCCTGTGCCCAAATGACCGTAACGAACAATATAGTTGTTAAAGCAAAATATAGTATTGCCTTCATAATTATTCTGCTCCGATTCCTAAATATGTTCTTAATTTTTCATCTTCAAATTTTGTAGCTGCATCCGGTTCCTTTCCTGCTACCGATCCGATATATCCGGCGATGAAAGCCAACGGCATAGATATAATAGCTGGATTTTTTAACGGGAAGATTGCCGTGTTATTACCGAGAATATCTACCCAAATTGTCGGGCTTAAAATAATTAAAACTACAGCAGTAGTTGCACCAGTGATAATGCTGAGAACCGCACCTTTCGTAGTATAACGTTTCCAGATTATAGATAGTAGAAGTGAGGGGAAATTAGCGCTTGCGGCGATGGCAAATGCTAACCCGACTGTAAAAGCGACATTTTGTCCTTTAAAAATTAATCCGAGTAGAATCGCAAAAATACCGATACACAAAGTAGAAATTTTAGCAACTTTTACTTCGCCTGCTTCATCGGTTTTTCCTCGTTTAACAACATTAACATATAAGTCGTGCGATAAGGTTGATACGCCCGAAAGCGTGAGTCCAGCCACGACAGCTAAAATCGTAGCAAATGCAACGGCGGCTATGAAACCTAAAAAGAACTGTCCTCCTACAGATTCCGACAATAATAGAGCTGCCATATTTCCGCCTTTATCAAAAGAACTTACAATATCTTGTCCGACTAAAACCATTGCACCGAATCCGATAATAAAAGTCAGAATATAAAAGTAGCCGATTAAACCGGTTGCAAGAAAAACAGATTTTCTTGCTTGTTTAGCGTCGGGAACAGTGAAAAACCGCATAAGAATGTGCGGCAAGCCGGCAGTTCCAAGTATTAAAGCCAGTCCTAACGAAATAGCATCCCAAGGATTAGTTATGAACCCGCCTGGCGATAAAACTGAATCGGAATATTTTATCGTGGCTTGTTTGAATAACTCTATCGGATTAAAGTTAAATTGGAGCAAAGTTAAGATTACAAGGAATGTAGCGCCCCCGATTAGCAGTACTGCTTTTATTATTTGAACCCAAGTTGTTGCGAGCATTCCTCCGAACAATACGTAAGAGACCATAACCAATCCGACAATAATTACAGCAAATTCGTAAGGTAAGCCGAACAAAATAGTTACTAAAGCGCCCGCTCCTACCATCTGTGCGATTAAGTAAAAAACAATTGTCATTAATGAACCGATTGAAGAAGCAATGCGTACTGGTCTCTGCTTTAGTCTGAACGCAACTACATCGGCAAAAGTAAACTTGCCAAGATTCCTTAATGGTTCGGCTATTAAAAACATTACAAGGGGCCAACCGACCAAAAAGCCGATTGAATAAATTAATCCGTCGTAACCTTTTAAAGCGACCATTCCGGCGATTCCGAGGAACGATGCGGCGCTCATATAATCGCCTGCAAGAGCTAATCCGTTTTGAAAGCCCGATATACTTCTATCAGCCGCATAAAATTCGGATGTTGTTTTAGTTTTTTTTGCTGCCCAATAAGTGATTCCCAAAGTAATTGCAACAAACAGAAAGAAAATTATTATTGATGCAATATTTGCCTGTCCAAGAGTAGTTTGAAATGTATCCAAGATTTTTCTCCTTAATATTAATAATTATTTGTTAATGATTTGATTGCGCAATTCTCGAACACTCTTATCATAGCTACTATTAGCCCATCGTATGTAAATACCGGTAAGCAGCCAAGCAAAAATTATTATCCCAATACCAATTGGTAAACCAATTGTTAAATGTTCTCCGATTTTCGCAGCTAATAGTTCTTTGTTGAAAGCAATTATAAGAATAAATCCAAAATAAACTGTTAACATTATAATTGTCATCGACATTGAAACCAATAACCGCTTGTGAACGAGCGCCTTGAACTTCTCTGATGTGATAATTTTTTTGACATCATCTGATTTGATACTCATAGTTTTTCCTTTTTTTTTAATTTATGTTTTGAAACATCTGAAAAATATAGAATAGAACAAGGATCTGCCTCTGGCGGATTAAGACCGACAATAATCCGTGTATATCCGTCAAATCCGTGTTTTTCTGTGTTCTATAAAATCAGATATCTCGTCTTATTATTTTACATTGTGCCTTTAATATCTAAGCTCAATTTCGATTGGAAATCAGCAACTTGTGCAAGTATTTTCCGGAAAATAGTTTGTTCTAACTCCGTTAAATGTTTAGGATTAACATTGTTATCGGGAGTGTGGTTCTCAGACAACAATTTTGCCTGGTGTTTGAATCTGATTTGCATTAAGAAATCATAAGCTTGAATTATATCTTGATAGCCAGTTTTTGAAAAAATATTTTTTTCGTGCAATTGATTTATTCGCTCAATCGTATTCGTACTTTTAATTTTGTTCTTCAGCGAATAAATTCGTATTAAATCAATAATCGGTAATAATGCTAATTTAATATTAAAAACCTCAGCAGATTTTAGAAGTCCAATGGGAGGTTTGATATTTAAAGCGTTCTGTGTAAGATAAACAAAAAAAGGATTATTACCAGAAATAATGCTATAGAGATGATTCTTCAGATTTTCGGTAAAGGACTCCTCGCCGTAGATAGGTCGGAAATCGAAAAAGATATTTATATCTAATAAATCCTGTGGGTTTGCAGTGGTTACCCAATCCGAAAAATATTTTCTCCAAACTGATAACGGTTGACACCACTTCGGATTTTTTGCCATAATATTGCCTTTGCAGTACGCATAACCGGTGTTATTCAGCGCAGCACAAATAAACTCGCTTAGTTTTAAGAAATAATCGCGCACTTTTTTTTCGCTTTCACCTGAAACATCTTCATAAATGATCGCGTTATCTTGATCAGTTACCAAAGTTTGTTCTTCTCGCCCTTCGCTTCCGAGCGTCATAAAAACAAATTTTGCCGGAGGTGTGCCTAATTCTTCTATCGCAAGCGATATTATTTTTTTCGTAATCGTTTCGGCAATTATAGTAATCATTCGAGTAATGTTTCGCACACTCGCACCGCTGTCGATTAAAGTTTTGATTAAGATAAGGAGCTTTGAGTTGCAACGGCTCACTTCTTCAACCGTTCTGGTATTTTGAATATTCCGGACGAAAAACAGATAAGTTAAATGATGAGCTTTCTGGATATCGGCTATACTGACAGTTCCGCATACTCTTCCGTTTTCGTTTTTTACGATAATGTGGTTGATATTTCTTTCGTTAAAAAGGAGTATTACATCAAAGATTGAAGAAGTGCTTTGAACCGAAATCAAAGGAGAACTCATTATTTCGAATGCTGGTGTCTCTGTATTAATATTAGCCGCCAATACCCTTTCGCGTAAATCGTGGTCGGTAATAATTCCGATGAACTCTCCGTTTGCGGTTTTAATTAAAACTGCCTCCGAATTATTTTTCGTCATTAACACACTGACTTTCGATAGAGACAAATTAGAATCACAAGCAAGAATATTTTTGATAAAAGGTTTTATTGGTTGATTAAGAAAAACCAATGAGGTTTGTAATTCTGAGATGAGACTTTCTCTATCTTCTTCGGTTCTTTTGTTCTCTGTAATATCTTCGACTATTCCATCGCAATAGCGGGCATTACCATTTTCATCTTTTACAATAACGAGAGAAACAGAAAGTATCGCCAGGACGGAATCTCTTCTCCGAATTTGCACAATTTTATTTTTTACAAATCCTGCGTCGAGCAATTCTCTCAGAAATTCTTTGCTCGATTCTCTATCTTCAAAAAATTCGATCAGGCTTGAACTGTAGAGTTCATCTTTATTTTTACAACCCAAAATATTAACAGCAGCAGGATTGACTTCGATGAATTTTACATCCTTGTTTGCTTCTGCTCGAAATACTCCTATTGTAAGCTGATTAGTTAAAGCAAGATATTTTTCTTTGCTCTCATCTAAAGCTTCTTCAATTTCCTTGTGCTTGCTGATATCTTTTACAATAATTATTGTTCCCTCTTTTCCCCCAAAAGAAATGGGTGATATTGTAAGTAATACGTTAAGCAAACTTCCGTCTTTCGTTTTTAACTGAGTTTCGAGTTGAGAATATTTTGTACTCTCTCCGTTCGAAAATTTATCGATAAAGATTTCCATAAGGTTCAGATTTGCAAACTCTTCATCCGAATATTCTAACATCGAGAGTAAAGTTTTATTATAGAAAAGTTTCTTCCCTTCGAGGATCATTATCAATCCTTCTGTTGTCGCTTCGACAAGGGTTTTATATTTTTCTCTCGATTCCAATAACCTGTCTTCCGCTTGTCTTCGCTGTTTTTCGATCTTGATGTTTTGAATAGTAATAAACAATAGAAGTAGCGAGATAATAGTTATTATCGCAATAGAAATATTAATTAAGTTTTTTTCGATGGAGACGATTTCTAATTTTACATCTTCTATATAGATACCTGTGCCGATGATCCATCCCCACGGTTTGAACTCTTTTACAAAAGAAAGCTTTGGAACGATGCGGGTTGAATCGTCCTTCCATTGCCACATATAATCAACATATCCTTCTTCACTTTCCCGAACTAATTTAACAATTTCTAAGAACAGCTTTTTGTTGTGTGAATCTTTGAAGTCCGATAAATCCTTTCCCTCTAAATCACTAATGTAGGGATGCATTATCATCTTCGGTTGCATGTCTGTAATCCAAAAATAATCTTTTCGCTCTTCACCATAACGTAAATGCCGAATTTGTTCTGTTGCTGATGTTTGAGCTTCCCCAAGCGGTTTCAATCCTTTTTGTACAAATTCGTACTGACCTTCAATAATACTCCAGGCAGAGTTTGTTAGTTCACGAATCATTTCCCGTTTCCGGTCTAAAATTGTTTCTTCGAATCGCGGAATAATTATTTGGAAAAAAGAAATGATAAAAAGGGCAATAGTTAGAAATGTAGGTAAAAGAATTTTTACCAGAAAGTCTTTTGTTCCAAAATATTTGACTATTCTCTTCATTATGAGATTAAATAATTATTTTAGGCGACTTTAAAGGAACCACATCAAGTAAGAATGTGCAAGTGTCAAAAATCATAAAACCGTTTACTCGTGTTGTATTAGCAATACAAGGACCCACAAGCCATTGTGTTTCGTGCGTTAGCTGGTAAGAACCGAATGTGTAAAATTGTAATTTTCGCTGAGAAGCAATCGCACATCCTTCTACATGCCCATGGCCCGAAACTCCAATTATACAATTATTGTCGTTCATAAACCGAAAATGTTTTAGCAGATGTTTTGTTTTTTGGGGGAAATCGATCGTTGAACCCGACAAATCAGGATAATTGAAGTGTGAGAACAAAAATTTTATTCCATCGAATTCGGTTACAATGAATTCAGGCAAACCTTTTAGATACTCTGCCGATTCCTTAGATAATAAAATAGGAACTTCGCCATCTTCATAAAGCCAGATTTTGTTTTTAGAAAACTTGGAACGCAAGTTATAATCTAAAGAGTACCAATCATCTGTATAATTGAATCCGGCAGTATATTCCGGTATTTTTTTAATAGCATACAAATCGTGATTACCTGCTACAACCTTATCGCAATTATTTTTTACGAGCGAAATACATTCGTTAGCATTTCTACCTTCAATATATTTGAAGAAAGGGAGGGTGAAGCCAACTATATCGCCGAGACAAACGATTGAGTCGCAGTTCATTTCTTTTAAAACTTTAAAAGCTTCCTGTGAACTTTTAATGTCCTCGTGGATATCGCCTATGAATCCTATTTTCATT
>JBBIOD010000091.1:0-7175 GCA_037443545.1 Ignavibacteriales bacterium
TATAAATTGGTTCCACGCACAAATGCAGATTTTGGTGTTATTACATCTGTTCAAGAGATTCCAAATTCGTCTTTCCCAGTAAAGTACCATCTAGCAAACAACTATCCAAATCCGTTCAACCCGAAGACTGTAATTGAGTATTCACTTCCGAGCGAAGAATTTGTAACGCTTAAAGTTTATAACATCATAGGTCAGGAAGTTGCAACACTGAAAAACGAAGTCCAAAAAGCCGGAAGCTACCGTGTGAACTTCGATGGCTCAAAACTGACGTCAGGAATTTATTTCTATCGTTTACAAACAAATAGTTTTACACAAATAAAGAAAATGGCACTTGTAAAATAACAAGCACTATTTTTTAATCGGAGTAATTAATGAATAATATTATTAAAATCGGAATTTTTCTTTTACTGTTTGGGCTTTTGTTTTTAAGCTGTACTAAAGAAGGTCCCAATAATCCGAAAGCGAACTTATTACCTAAAACATTTCTGTGGATACAAACAGATACATCGCATCAATTGTCTCCCACAATCAGCCGGCAAATAATCCGCTGGTGGGGCGAAGACCCCGATGGATTCGTCAGAGGATACTTGTTTTCCTATTTCAAAACAGATAGTGTTACGGCCGGGCAAATTCCTGATACGCTTGGTTATAGCTGGGTTGTTAAGAACGATTCCTTGATCGCTTTTCCGCTTTATACCGCCCGCGATAGATTTACGGTCGTTGTGCGTGCTGTCGATAATTCGTTCCGCGATGAAATTGAAGTTGGAGCTATTACTCGATTAAAACCATTCCCTTACTGGGATAAAAATTTGAATGGCGTTTTTGATGACTCGGATACAAAATTGGAGGGTATTATCGGTGCCTCCGACCCAAAAGGCGCAAAACAAATTTTCCCGATCAAGAACACTCCACCCACAGTGGCATTTACCACTGACCCGCTTGATCCTTTAAAAACATTACAACCTCCTGAAACAACCTTTACAGTTGCTACATTCAGTTGGATTGGTAAAGACTTAGATGGCGACAAAACTATTAAGAGTTATCGGATTAACTTAAATAACCCGAACGACAGCACAATGTGGTTCGAGTTTAGTGCTAATAACACCATGATAACAATTGAAGCACCCCGATCGCGAACCGATGGAGTAACAGGCGAAGTTGATGCGGACGTCTATATCGGTATTTTCCCCACGATGTATAAAATCGGTCAAGTTCCGGGATTGCGTTTAGATGACTATAATAAAATTTATTTGCAAGCTAAGGATTTAGCAGGAGAGTACAGTCCCACCCAATTCCTTCCCGAAGGTGCACGCAAATGGTTCGTAAAAAAACCGAAAAGTAATTTAATCACAATCTCAAACTACGGTGCCGGCGACTATGCTACTGTTATAGATTTTTATAGAAAAGCTTTTGCTGCTATCGACACTTTAGAAGGTGTTACCTCGCCTCGTAATTTCGGCAATTTCGATCTTCTTGATATACGTCGTGGAGCGACAGATCGCGTCGTTGGTGTATTAGTACCACCGATTTTAAATCCGGCTTTTATAAGAACATTAAAACTTTTCGAGTATGTTTTTTGGTTCACCGATTATATTCCTGATTTGTGGACGCACATGCAAGCCGTTGCACAGTTTCCATTATATTTGTATAACGGATCGGGCGGTAAAGTGTTATATTCAACACGTTTCGGTTACTTCTTAGGCGATCCTCGCGGCGCCCTCGTCGATTTTGCACCAGTCGATTTAGTCGGAAGTGTTTTAATCGATACACGTATCCCAAACGACTGGCCCATTTATCCTGACTCGACCTATCCCGGTGGATATTATCCTCCTTTGCGTTTCAATCCTACGCCGACTTTAGGTGGTGCTCACTCATTGTTTGTTCGTGACATTTACAAACGTGCCGACGCACGATATATTTTAAGCATCCCGCCTGTACCGGGGCGTGTTCCACCAACCGCTTTTTGGACAGGTAAGGTCAATATTGGTGTTATTGATGAAGCAAAAACATTTGTTTTCCTGAGCCAACCGTTACACTTAATGGATGGCCGCGAAAAAAAATGGGTAACTCGACCGGGCATTGATGGAAAAGGTGTTCCTGCATTCTTGAAAAAAGTTTTTATAGATGAGTTTGGTGGTTAATTTTTATACATCGTATTGGAGTTTTAAAACAATGAAAAATATATTAATCTTACTTTTATTATTAGCTACTCAATTAGCTTTTACACAACCCAAAGGTAGCATCAGCGGTACTGTAACCGATAAGATAACCGGGGAATCGTTACCGAGCGTGAACGTTATGGTCAAAGGCACCTACTATGGTGCCTCATCCGATTTTGACGGAAAGTTTACTATTCAAAATATAACACCCGGTTCATATACTATCGAGGTTACTTTACTTGGTTACAAAACAGTTCAATATACCGGTGTTAAAGTAGTTGGGGGTGAGATAACAAAACTAAATATTAAATTAGAAGAAACTGTTTTATCCGTTGGTCAAGAGGTTGTCGTTATCGGAGAGAGACCGCTTTTCAACATCGAAGAAACATCCAGCCGGCGCTCGATAACCAGTGAAGATATCCAACTTGCTGTAGTAAAAGATGTCCGCGATATTGTTTCGCTTCAAGCCGGCGTCGTTCAAGCCGATAACGAAATATACATCCGTGGCGGAAGAGGTTACGAAAACGCATATCTGATTGATGGCGTTTCGGTACAAGACCCGTTAGCCGGACGTGGTTTCGGTTTACAAGTTGCACCACAAGCTATTGCTGAAGTTGAAGTTATTACCGGCGGTTATAATGCAGAATATGGACAAGCGACATCGGGCGTAGTAAATATTACTACTAAAGAAGGTGCTAAGTTTTTCTCCGGGTCGATGGGTTACAAACGGGATCATTTTGGATTTAACAATACCTCACGCTCAAATTTTAATACAGATATTTATGACTTTAATTTAAGTGGACCTGAACCTCTTACAACATATATATTACCTGCATTGGGATTGAACATACCCGGCAATATAAGTTTTTTCGGAAATTTTTATGCAAACCTTACTGATGGTTTTACTCGTTGGGTCGAAAACATAGTAGGTGGTAAGCCGGATGGATATAAACTTTATGCTCCAAAAGGTTTAAATTCTTCTACATTTTACGGAACTCGCTTCTCACCGAAACGAAGCAATAGCTATTCGGGTCTTGCCAAACTCACATACCGACCAGTAGCAACTATGAAGCTCGGTTATACGTTCAATCAATCAGTTCAAATCGATCAGAACTCACAAACAGTGCAAGCAACATTGGATAGGGTCGAGCCAAATCCGGGCTACCAGTTTTCCTTCCAAAATATTCCGGACAGTGCCAATACTTTTACTTCCATCAATCAGCAGAATAGTTTGATTTGGACTCATACAATCAGTCCAAAAACTTTTTACGAAGTCCGCTTAAGCTATTACTCAGCCCATGTTCGTGGTGATGCCAATGGTAAAACCTGGGAACAATACCTTGAGCCGAAAGACATTGTCTCTTATCCGGTTGAGTACTTTTTCCCAAATCCAGATTCAAGAGATACGATATTTGTGATACCCGGTGATGGGTTTTATGATTTTGGAAGTCCCTCGAGTTGGCGTGACCACCATTTGAATGAATTTACATTTAAGTTCGATTTGACCAGCAATCCAACCGATAAACATAAATTGAAAGCTGGTATCGAATCACGTTTTCAAGAAATGCAGATGGTTGATATTTTTCAGCCTTGGATAAAACCATTGGGTTTTGATAACGACATATTTAAAGTATATCCGGCATCTGGTGCCATATATGCACAGGATGGTGTTTCGATGAGCGGAATGATATTGAACTTCGGTTTACGTTTCGATTATTGGTTCCCGGGAAAATATGTTGATGATGCAGTGAAAAAAGGGACAGCTATTTTGGTACCAAAGGGCATTCAGGAAAAATTTAAACAAGATACCTATAAATTATTCGGACAATCATGGAAAGCTCGTTTAAGTCCACGACTCGGTATATCGCACCCTGTAACAGATAACCAAACTTTATTCTTTTCGTACGGACATTTTTCCAAATTACCACGACCTCAATTTGTTTATTCAAAATTAGGCGGAACACGTTCACGCTCATCCTTCCAAACAATTGGAAATCCGAATTTGAATCCTGAAACAACGGTTGCATACGAATTAGGTTTACGAAATCAAATCACTGAGAATGATGTTCTGACAGTTACTGCTTTTTATAAAGACATTTTCGATTATATAACTGCAAAACAATTCCGTGCAACTGTTATTGGAACAATCCGGGGTGTTTATACAATTTATATAAATCAGGATTATGCACGTGTTCGCGGGCTTGAATTAGAATATAAAACCCGTATTGGCAAGATGCTTCGCGTCAGCCTATCCGGCACGTATAATATTGCTACCGGTAAAAGTTCCTCTGCAAACGAGAACGTTTTCAACATCCAGCAGGGACTTGAAGAAAACTTAAAGGAATCGTTCGTAATCTGGGACAGACCACTTCAGGGTTCTGCCAACATAAATTTCTTCGTTGCAAAAAATAATCCCTTATTCGGTTTTGGAAGTGGCATCCTGGATGATTACAATGTTTATCTCAGGGTGTTTTATCAATCGGGCAAACGCTACACTCCACAAATATTTTACAGAATTAATCCTATTACCGGAAGACCCGAATATAGAAGCGACCGTGAAAATCCTTTCAGCAAAATCGGACAAGATTGGTTCTATGTCGATTTAAATTTCGAGAAATATATTAATTTAGGTTTCGGGAAATTGGTTTTCACATTCGAAATGCAGAATATTTTTGACAGAAAAAATTCTCAAATCCTGAACCCAATAACAGGCACTGCCTACGAATACGGACAAGTAACACCAGTCGATTGGAACGATCCGGTATATCGGGATTTAACAGCACCAATCGACCCGCTGCCTTACAACGCGGCTCGGTATTTAACCCCTCGTACTTTTAAAATGGGTTTATCATTCAGATTTTAAAACTTTTTATGAGAGTGAATTTCATGAAGCATATTTCAAAATTTTTTTTAGCGGTAATATTATTTACCACAATTACTAATGCTCAACTTATTCCTAATTTAGGCGGGCAACGTGTAGGTATTTCAGCTTATCAGTTTTTAAAAATTGGAGTGGGTGCACGGGCTACCGCTTTCGGTGATGCTTACGTTGCGATAGCTAACGATGCATCGGCACTATTTTGGAATCCCGCAGGTTTGATTTACATTCCGGGGCATCAAGTTTTCCTAGCACACACACAATACGTCGCCGACATCAATCACGATTTCATAGGTGCAGCTTATAAGCTTTCATCATCCGATGTGATTGGATTAAGTGTTTTATCGCTTAGCACGGATGATATGCCGATTACTAACGAAACAAATCCGTTCGGAACAGGAAGGTATTTTAAATACAGCGATATAGCCGTTGGTTTGACCTATTCGAGACAAATGACAAGTCAGTTTAGTTTTGGTGCAACTCTGAAGTATATAGAAGAAACTTTAGACATTTTGAAGATGCGAAGCGTGTTAATTGACATTGGTACCTACTACTGGACTGGCTTAGGTTCAGTTCGATTTGCGGTTGTAGTTACGAATTTCGGAAGCGATGTTTCTCCCACCGGTATTGTTGAATTATATGATGGAAATAAGATTACTAATTTTCAATCCTATTCACCTCCCACACTTTTTAAAATGGGTATTGCTTTTGAATCTTATCAAACCGAAATGCACCGGGTAACAACCTCAATTCAATTAAACCATCCGAACGACAATGCAGAAAATATAAGGTTGGGCGCCGAGTATAGCTGGAAAGAAATGTTCTTCATTCGCGCAGGAGTCAAACGAACAATCGGCGAAAGTATTTTCGGAAAAGATGGAACTTCGGAAGAGGATATTTCTTTAGGAGCCGGCGTGAAAATACCTATCAATATTGCAAAAATTGATGTCGATTATGCTTATTCTAATTTTAACAGATTGGGCAGTATTCACAGAATATCATTAAATTTTACATTTTAAAAAATTATGAAATTAATACAATTATCAATACTTATCTGCTTATCATTAATTCTATTGATCGGCTGTCAGGAAAAATTTGATTTAGCAACTCTCCCTACAGCCACAAATTTAATTTTAGGCGACACCTCGTATGTTGAAATTTTTCCGGCATTTGCAGGATTCAAAAATCCAACGGCCATCCATGCAGGGCACGACCAACTCCTTTATATAGCAGACACTGACAACAATCGCATAATTCAGATGAACGAAGCTGGTGTAATTTTAGGGGAAATTTCAATTCTCCGTCCCATCGCAATCGCTCAAGACCTGCGTTTGGATTTATTGGTATCGGGCGACATATTTATTGATTCAACACGAACGATTGGCGGACTTTTCCGGATTCATTTATATGAAGCCGAACATGTGCTTGCAAATGCCAGAATTGATACAGTTTATAAAGAACCTGCAAAGCCAAACCGCCGGTTTCGCGGCATCGGAATTTTAAGAGAAAACCAATATCTAATCGCTCGCGATGGTCCTGATAATTCAAGTTTTGTAGATCCCGATACGCGTGTCCTATGGTTTAATAAAAACGATAAATTAATTACACCAATAGGCGATTTGGCAACTCGTGAAGGTTCGGGAATTGTAGATATATTAAGAGTAACTGGTTTGGTAACTTTCCCGAATAGTAACGATTTTATACTCATTCAAAGTTCAGTTGATGGAAGAATGACTTATGGAGCATTGTGGATGGTTTATCAAAAGAGCTATGACTTCGAAGGTTGGCTGCCAAAATTCACTACACCCTCGGAATTTATGCGACCTAAAAGATTTATCGAACCCTCGGCTGTTACAATCGACCGTTCGAGACTCGATATTTTTATTGTTGATCAAGCTACTGATACATTAACAAAGTTCGACAGGCGCGGTCTATATAAAGCCGAATCATTTGGTAACGGAAAAATTGCTGCGTCAGGTCAGGGCCAGCTAATGAAAGCTCCGAAGGGTGCTGCGTTTATGACGAAAACTCTTTACATTTCTGATAGCGGTAACAATATAATCAGAAGATTCCGATTGAGTACTGACAGATAATAAAAAAAATGTTTTAAAAAACCTCTTCCATTGAAAAATTGGAGA
>JBBIOD010000092.1:0-7014 GCA_037443545.1 Ignavibacteriales bacterium
CCGGCTGGAATATGATTGGTTCGTTAACTCTACCTTTCGGTACAGATAAAATTACACCAAGTTCAGGAGTAGTTGTAACTTCACCTTACTATGGCTACAATAATGGATATCAAATTGCTACTACCATTAATCCCGGTAAAGCATACTGGGTAAAGGTTTCGGTAGGTGGAAAACTTTACTTCAATTTATCGGGCGGTTTAGCTAAAGAAGCAACTGAAGCATCGTTTAACCTTGATGGTATGAACTCGATAATTATAACCGATGCAGTAGGTTCATCGCAAACTTTATACTTCGGTGCAAATAATAATGCAGATGTCGGTCTGCATTATTTTGAACTACCGCCACAGTCGCCATTTGGTATATTCGATGTTCGTTTTAAATCGCAACGTTCAGTCGAATTCCATCCGGCAGTGGTCGAAAAATCTGAGTCATTCCCTGTTTCAATTTCATCAGCAGTTTATCCGATTACAATAGAATGGAATATTAAAAATGTAAACTCAACAATCTACCAACTAATAGAATCGGGTAGCGAAAATTCTAATGCGGTTACACTTTCAGGTTCAGGTAAAGTAAAAATTTCAGATGAAAATGTAAAAGCCATACAAATTCAAGTAGACGCAAATGGAATACTGCCTCACGAATTTTCACTCGGACAAAATTATCCTAACCCATTCAATCCATCTACACTATTTAATGTTGCCCTTCCGCAAAATGCTGAAGTCAATGTTGATGTGTACGATTTGCTGGGTCGAAAATTATCGAGTATAGTCTCCGGAAATTTAACCGCTGGTAATCATACATTAGGATGGAATGGGAAAGCTGATCTTGGCTACACAGTTCCGAGTGGTATCTATTTTATTAAAATGACTGCCAAAGGTCAGGACAATAAAATTTTCAGTTTTGTGCGTAAAGCCACAATATTAAAGTAATAATCTCCTTATCGTTCGAGGGGTAGATGTTAAAAACTCTACTCCTCGATACTAAATTTTGGATACACTCGAGTTAATAAGTTACACTCGATTTCGCTATTCCGGCGCAATTGAATAAATGTATTTGAATAGATGTATCGAAAAATTAATCGCCCTAATACCAAAAATCTTGAAAACAGTCGTATTTCGGCGTTTTTTTTAAATAAAAAAAAACATTTTTTGAATAAAAAACCTTGCATCAAAAAAAAGAAAAACTTATATTAAACTAAACTCATATTGCTGCAATGGGTTAACAAACGATAGTCGAACTTATATGTAACGCATTTCCGTCATTCGACGGATGATGAACGAATTTAATAATTATGAAATTGCCCAAATTCTTTAGTGCTATACTCATATCAATTTTGTTTTTAAGTACTGCCGCAAATGCCCAATGGCCCTGCACTCCAAATGAATGTGTTTCAATTTCTGGTGAATCGAACAACCAATGGAATTCACAACTCATCGAAGACCACTCAGGTAGAATAATATCTTTTTGGCAGGACCGGCGTTCAGGAGTAGTTGAAAATATTTATTTGCAGCGCTTATCTACTACTGGATTAAAAGAATGGCAAACAAGTGGAGTGAAGGTTTCCAATGCCTCAGGGAATCAGGCGAGTGCGGGTGTTATTAGCGACAGTCTCGGAATTATTGTTGTCTGGCACGATAACCGTACACCTAACGATAATAATATCTACGCACAAAAATTTAATTATTCCGGTCAACCTCTCTGGACTGCTGATGGAATAATTATTTGTTCGGCAACGGGTAATCAATTAAACCCTAAAATTGTGAGCGATAATGTGGGAGGGGCTATAATCGTTTGGCATGACCGTCGTAATGGGACCGATAATGATATTTATGCACAAAGGATAAATGCAAACGGACAAGCTCAATGGGCTGCCAACGGTATTGCTGTAACCTCAGCTTCTTTCGATCAATTCAATCCTCAACTTGTAACAGATGGTGCAAACGGTGCAATAGTCGCCTGGCACGATTACCGCGTCGGCACTGGTTACATTGATATTTATGCTCAACGAGTTCTATCGAATGGCTCAATGTCGTGGCAGTCGGGTGGTGTAGCCGTAACAACAGCTAACCACAATCAAACTAATTTGCGGATGATTGCTGACGGCTTCAAAGGTGCAATAATTGTTTGGCAGGACCGCCGTACCAATACTGCAGACGATATCTACGGTCAACGGCTCAGCCCGTCAGGTACGATTTTATGGACATTGAATGGCTCACCGATCGCTGTGACTTCTGGTTTCAAGTCTTTCCCTCAACTTACATCCAATTATGCGGGGGGAGCGGTAGTAACCTGGCAGGATAATCGAACGGGTACCGATTACAATATATTTGCTCAGAATTTATCGTTGTTTGGTGAAGAGTTATGGACCAAAAACGGCATCTCAATATGTAACGCGCCTGGTCATCAATATTATCCTCAAATAGTAAGTGATAAAAATGGTAATAGCATTATCACATGGCAGGATAGAAGAAGCAGTTCTCATTACGATATTTACGCTCAACGTGTGGAAGCGAACGGGACAATAAATTGGACACTCAATGGGTTGATCATAAATTCAGTGCCACACGATCAAATTGAACCGCGGATTCTGTTGGATAACGATGGTGGTGCAATTATTTCGTGGACTGACTATAACGCGACAGGTTATTCCGACATTTCTGCTCATCGAATTGGAGCGAACGGTAGTTACGCCGGTGGATGTTTCAGATCGTTTACGCAAACTGATTTTGTTCAAAAAGCAGCAAGACTCAAAACGTCGGTTGGAATACCGAAACCAATGCCTACTGGTGGTAATGTTCGTGATACACTGTTCAAACGAGGCATTTTTCCTGAAGGGATCGTATTGGGTGTTGCTAAACCCGATAGCGCAACTCTTTTCGGCTGGATTCGAATTCAAAGGCAGTGGAATGTAAAAAGATTTTTGGTCCAATCCGGTCCAGCAGGTCCCTTTGATATGCGCGGCACAAAGTATTTGATACGTGAATTCAGAAATCCGACCCCTCGCAGTTACAATAATCATTTGGCTGGCGAACTTCTAACTCTAAAACTGAATTTAGCTGCGAGCGATAACAAGATTACACCTACCGGGTTAGGCGAAATAGTTTACTACGATTCCCTAAAAGGGAACAGCTTTAACGGTCTAACCATACGTAAACTTGCCGCCCTGGCCGATAGCGCACTTACAAATTGGCGCTATTATAAAATGATGGACTATACGCTTCTCGATTCTGTCTTAACGCGTATCAATACAGCTTTTGCTGCCCCGATAGATACTATTTCTACTTCGCCACTCGTAATTAAAAGCTCCCGAGGAATTTATGCTTCCCCATTCCTTAGACTTGCAAAAACCACTTCGCCTTTAGGGATGGCACCTGCTCAGTACGACGAATCAGAAACTCCCAAACAATTTCATTTATATCAAAATTATCCCAATCCTTTTAACCCTACCACAAATATCGAATTTGATTTAATCGATGCTTCAATCGTTACATTGATAATTTACAATACACTCGGCCAAGAAATTGGACGTATGCTGAATAACGAAGAGATAGAGGCTGGAAGAAATGTTATCACATTCGAAGCTGAAGGATTGTCGAGCGGTGTTTACTTCTATAAATTAATCGTGAATCAAACTCAACAACAAATCAAGAAAATGGTTCTTCTTCGCTGAGCAACAATCAGGACAAGTTCTGATGAGGTAATTAACTGCTTCCTTAAAAAATATGAGGTTTAATTTATGCGTAAGTTGGTAAATACTTTTTTTCTCTCCTTAATTATTTTCCTATCAGCCTCAGCATTCGCAAATTACAAATTAATTAAAATCTTGATCCCGGATGATAATGCTTTTAAAAAATTGCTCTCCACTGGTGTCGATTTAGAGGGTGCTTCCGGTAAAGTAGGAGATTGGTATCAACTTACTGTATCTGATTCTGAGGTGAATATGTTGATGAATGAAGGATTTCAAATTTCTGTTGAAATAGATGATTTAACTGAATTCTATTCGTCACGACTTTCAAAGCAACCTTATGATGCCCTCGGATTCGGACTTGGCAGTATGGGAGGTTATTATACACTCAACGAAGTTATCGGTCAACTTGATACGATGCGTTTACTTTTTCCCAATTTGATTACAGCAAAATTCAGTATCGGTAACTCGCTACAGGGGCGACCGATATGGGCAGTAAAAATTTCGAAGAACCCCGATTCGATTTCCACAAGGCCCGAAGTATTTTACAATGCACTTACACACGCTCGCGAACCTGCCGGTATGATGTCAGTAATTTACTTTATGTGGCACTTGCTTCAAAATTATGGGACCGATCCAGAAGCTACCTACCTTGTTGATAATCGGCAGATGTATTTTGTTTCGGTTGTAAATCCCGACGGCTACGAAGCAAACCGCCGAATTGCCCCGAATGGCGGCGGGATGCGAAGAAAAAATATGAGGAATGTTGTATCCGATAACGACGATCAAGGGGTTGATTTAAATCGTAATTTCGGATATATGTGGGGTTACGATAATAGTGGTTCAAGCCCAACCCCAACGGCAGCAACCTATCGAGGGACTAGTGCTTTTAGTGAACCTGAAACTCAAGTGCTCCGAAATTTTTGTGTTAGTCGTGCCGCATACGGTGGAATTAAATTAGTTCTCAATTATCATACATACAGTAATCTATTGATTTATCCTTGGGGATATATTCCAAATGCTGAAACTTCCGATTCACTTCTATACCGCGAATATGCAAAGGACATGACCCAATACAACAAGTATAAATACGGAACCGGCAACCAAACAGTTGGTTATTTAGTAAACGGGGATGCTGACGATTGGATGCACGGCGAACAAACTACAAAAAATAAAATCCTTTCGTTTACGCCCGAAGTTGGTTCAGCAAGCGATGGCTTCTGGCCCTCTTCAAGTCGTATACTCCCACTCGCCCAGGAAAATTTATATCCTAATCTCTATACTGCTTATGTGGCGGGGTCGTATCTGCGGTCACAACAGTTTAGTATATCAGATAGTTTGGGCGACGGTTTCTTGGATAGAGGAGAAAAATTCATCCTCAACTTGTCTGTTCGAAATAAAGGTCTGGCGGCAAGCCGAAGTGTAAGCGTTCGACTTACATCTTCTACTCCTGATGTAACAGTCCCTAAAACATACATATCTGTGGGAGATATACCGGCGACTTCTAATCAGATAATACCGATAAACTGCTCAATATCTTCGCGGGCAACAACCGGTGTACATGCGAAAATATATGCACGCCTTACCGACGAATCAGGGCTTCAGATCATGGATACATTAAATCTGTTTATCGGCAGGATGAATTTGGTTTTTGCCGACAGTGCTTCGGGTTCAACATCTAATTGGACGACAGGAGTTAGTTGGGGGCTTTCTTCAGTGTTCACAAGTCCACCTAATTCGTTCACCGATAGCCCGACTGGCAACTACTTGAATAATACAGATAATAGTTTAACACTCATTTCTAATCAGAAGATTTCAGGAGTAACCCGTGCAGTTTTAAAATTTCGTGCTCGATGGGGAATCGAAGCAAAATATGATTTCGTAACCGTTGAAGCTTCGAGTAATGGAGGATCTACCTGGACAACCGTAAAAGGAAAATATTCAGTGAATGCCAGTGGAATCGGTGTTCAAACTGCGGGAACGTTCGGTTATGATGGAACTCAAAGCTCATGGGTCGACGAGGAGATTGATGTTACTCAATTCGCATCTACACTTTTTAAATTTCGAATCCGGCTTCGGAGCGATGGGTCGATCAACGCAGATGGTTTCTATATCGATGATATAACTTTATTAACTTCAATAGTTGATAGTGCAAAGTACGTCGATCTTACCGTCGAACCGCCTTCGATAGATTTCGGAAACGTGAACTTGATTACTAAAAAAGATTCGTTAATTACTATTAAAAATTTATCGACTTCCACTGATACCCTGCGAGGTTCAGTCCAACTGTTGGATTCAACTGATTTCATATTAACAAATGGGGGTGCGTTACTGATTCCGGTCGGCGGTACTTTTTACCTGAATTTATCTTTTAACCCTAAATCCATTGGTGAATTGAAAGATACTGTTCGGTTCATTCATAATAGTGATGTTATGGCAAGTCCGTTATTAATACCTTTGAGTGGAATTAGCAACGAATCGACTAATTTTTTGGCGAGTTTAACTGCTCGCTCCGATTCGTTCTCCAAGAGAATTGGATTCGGCGCTGCTGCGGGGGCTACCAATGGAATCGATCCGATGTTCGGTGAAAATGAATTACCAACGCTACCAATTCCTGGGGAATTCGACATTAGATGGCAGATTAGCGGAACGAACGGAACGCTGATTGATATACGAGATACGATATCTCAAGAAAACAAATCGAATATTTATTCATTCCGAGTCCAGCCACATTCCGGAAACAATACAATCGTCTTAGCATGGAATCAATCCGAATTTTCGCCCGGAAAATTAAATTTACTTGATTCTGTTACGAATGGAAATCTCATTTCTATCGATATGAAAAAACACGATTCCGTAAGTATCACAACGTTAGAACCGTGGTCATTGCTAATAACCCACGAAATCAGTCCTGTTATAAAAGTAAATGTTAATCAAGGATGGAATTTAGTCTCACTGCCGGTGGAGATGATAGATTCGCGGAGGAATTCCGTTTTTCCGGGGGCAATTTCTTTTGCCTATACTTTTTCTGAAAATTATATTATCGAAGATACACTCCGCAGGGGGAATGGTTACTGGTTAAAATTTAACGTTGCTCGTGAATATATTCTTGAGGGGGACGAAATAAAATCTGATACATTTTACGTAAAAGCTGGATGGAATTTAATTGGATCTATCTGTCAACCTGTCGAAGTGAACACGATAATAACAGAACCGGAAAATATTATTAGTTCAGCATTTTACGGTTACGATTCAGGATACAGAGCTATTCAAGTAATATTGCCAGGACGAGCATACTGGGTGAAAAGTAAACAGAACGGTAAGTTGAT
>JBBIOD010000093.1:0-3995 GCA_037443545.1 Ignavibacteriales bacterium
ATTCAACGCGAAAGTGCCTTCGTCGATATGTTGACTATGGAAATCGGCAAGGTGATTGTCGGACAAAAATATATGGTAGAACGATTGCTTATTGGCTTACTATCGAACGGACATATTTTATTAGAAGGTGTGCCGGGTTTAGCTAAAACTTTAGCAATTAAAACTTTGGCAACAACTATACAATCGAAATTTCAGAGGATTCAATTCACACCCGACCTGCTTCCTGCGGATTTAATCGGAACAGTGATTTATAGTCAGCGAAAAGAAGAGTTCGCAGTAAAAAAAGGACCCATCTTTGCTAATTTTATTCTGGCGGATGAAATTAACAGAGCACCGGCCAAAGTCCAGTCGGCACTTCTCGAAGCGATGCAAGAAAGGCAAGTTACAATTGGCGAGCAGACATTTCAACTCGATGAACCGTTCCTTGTTTTAGCAACCCAAAACCCGATTGAACAGGAAGGAACATACCCACTTCCCGAAGCGCAAGTCGATCGTTTTATGTTAAAAATTAAAATTGTTTATCCAAATCGTGAAGAAGAACGACTGATAATGCGACATAATATTACCGACTCGCTCCCGAAAGTAAAAGCTGTTATAAACCCGGCGGATATATTGAAGGCGCGGAATGTTGTTCAAGAAGTTTATATGGATGAAAAGATTGAGAAATATATACTAGATATAGTTTTCGCAACTCGAGAACCTAAGAATTTCAAACTCGAAAAATTAGCACAACTTATTAGTTATGGCGGTTCACCCCGAGCATCTATTAATTTGGCATTGGCTGCCAAAGCATTTGCATTCATCAAACGCCGCGGGTACGTTATACCCGAAGATGTGAGGGCAGTCTGCCACGATGTCCTCCGCCATCGCATCGCAGTTACTTATGAAGCCGAAGCAGAAAATGTGAACTCCGAAGATATTGTGAATGAAATTTTGAACACGATTGAGGTACCGTAATAATTTTTGGATGGTTCTAAAAATCAAAATAAATATCGAACAAAGAATTATGAATTTTGAAATAAATTTCCATTTCATCGAACGACATACGGGGTTCATTATTTATTTATTAAACGGAGAGATCGCAAAGAAATCACCAAGCACGCAAATAGTTATTTAAAGTGAATGGAAACAACTGAGTTAATAAAAAAAGTCCGCAAAATCGAAATTAAAACCCGCGGGTTGGCTAATCAGATTTTTTCGGGAGAGTACCATAGCGTGTTCAAAGGACGCGGTATGGCTTTCAGCGAAGTGCGGGAATACCAGATCGGCGACGATATTCGCTCAATCGACTGGAATGTTACAGCCCGTTTCAACCATCCGTATGTAAAAATATTCGAAGAGGAACGCGAACTCACAGTGATGATTCTTGTTGATGTTAGCGGGTCGGGCGAATTCGGAACCGCCGTACAAATGAAAAAAGATTTAGCAATCGAACTCTGTGCGGTGCTTGCCTTCTCCGCAATCCAAAACAACGATAAAGTCGGAATTATCTTTTTTAGCGACATTATAGAGAAATTTATTCCTCCCAAAAAAGGTCGAACTCACATACTTCGTATCATCCGTGAATTGCTCGATTTCCAACCAAAACACAAACAAACCAACATCACGGAAGCTTTACGCTACCTACGGAGTGCTATCAAAAAACGGAGTATTGCATTTGTGATTTCTGATTTTATGGATAAGGGATTTGAGGATGCTCTTAAAATTGCAAACAAGAAACACGATGTAGTTGCGATCAATATCTATGATCGGCGTGAACAAGAATTACCGGCAGTCGGTTTGATGCGGCTTGCCGACGCCGAAAGTGGTAACGTAATTTGGGTGGATACTACGAAAAAGCAAGTGCGCGATAATTACAGAAAATGGCGGCAACAAACTGAAGAAAATTTAAAATCGATCTTCCGTAAAAGCGGCGTGGATAGCATCAACATCCGAACCGATCAATCGTATGTGCAACCTCTGATGAACTTTTTTAGGGTGAGAGAGAAAAGATGGTAAATCCAACAAATATCGAGTATCGAATGTCACATATCGGGTTCAGAAAATTCATCACTATTTTCTTCGCTCTATGCTTTCTGCTCTTTGCTCAAAGCTCTCCGCTCCCGGCTCAAGTCGTTCACGTCTCTGCTCGGGTTGATTCGAATAACATCTTAATCGGTGATTGGATAAAATTACATATCGAATTGGAATATCCACCCGATGCAAAAATTTCATATCCCGCAATTTTAGATTCGCTCCAGGGATTGGAGTTAATCGAACGCATTCAACCAGCAATAACGAAATCCGAAAATAAAATAATCGAGAAAGCAGTATTAATAATTTCAGCTTACGATACAGGAACATTCGTAATTCCTTCGCTGGATTTTGGATACATTTTAAAAAATGATACAACTCTTTATTTCGCTTCCACTTTCCCAATCCCAATTTTTGTTCACGGTGTTGGGGTTGACCAAACACTAGAAATTAAAGATATCAAACCACCTCTGAACGTTCCGATAACATTTACAGAAATCCTTCCCTACTTAATAGGTGTTATCGCCGCACTACTTCTTGGCTTTCTGATTTATTACATCATTAAAAAGCGACAACAAAAAGAGATTTGGAAAATTTTCAGTGAGCCTAAACGACCACCCCACGAAATAGCACTCGATGCACTCCACTCTCTTGAATCTGATAAACTGTGGCAGCGCGGCGAGATAAAACTCTACCACAGCAAATTGACTGATATTGTTCGAACATACATCGAAGACCGTTTCAATATAAAGGCGATGGAATCGACAACCGATGAAATATTAGCCGACTTCTCGCAACATTCAGAATTCAACGGACAATTACAATCGTTGTTAAAAGGGATGCTCACACTCGCCGACTTCGTTAAATTTGCGAAACAACAACCGCTTCCGAATGAGAACGATGCAAGTATGAGGCAAGCTCTTGAATTCGTTGAAAAAACAATTCCGCTAAAAAATTTAGAGGAGGATAAGGTATGAGCAACATAACTTTTGCATCTCCTTACTTTTTCTATTTATTGTTATTAATTCCGGTCTATATTTATTGGTATTGGAAACGAAATCGTCAGCAGTATGTTGAACTGCAAATTTCTTCTATAGAAAGTTTTCAATTTGCACCACGTTCGTGGCGGCAGAGGTTTCGGCATCTTCTCTTCGCATTCAGAATTTTTACTTTCACTTTTCTCGTAATTGCTCTCGCACGCCCACAATCATCAACCCGTAGCGAAAATGTTACTACGGAAGGGATCGATATTGTTCTGGCAACCGATATATCGGGAAGTATGTTAGCTGAAGACTTGCGCCCAAACCGCATCGACGCTGCAAAACAAGTGGCTATTGATTTTATCGACGGCAGAGAGAACGACCGAATCGGACTTGTTATTTTTGCCGGCGAAAGTTTTACACAATGCCCCCTTACGACTGATAGAACTGTCGTAAAAAATTTATTGAAGGACGTGAAAAGCGGTATGATTGAAGACGGAACTGCAATCGGAATGGGACTTGCAACATCGGTGAGCCGATTAAAAGAAAGTAAAGCTAAAAGCAAAGTAATAATTTTGTTAACTGATGGAGTCAACAATCGCGGTTTTATAGACCCACTCACGGCTTCGCAAATTGCTCAATCTTTCGGTATTCGGGTTTATACAATCGGAGTTGGAACAATAGGGCTTGCACCATACCCCGTACAAACTCCTTTCGGAACTCAATACCAGAACGTCCCTGTTCAAATTGATGAAGAGTTGATGAAAAAAATTTCCGAAATGACCGGCGGTAAATATTTTCGTGCAACCGATAACAAAAAACTAAAAGCAATCTATCAGGAAATTGATAAGTTAGAAAAAACTAAAATCGAAGTAACGGAATTCAGACGCAAATCTGAAAAATTCACAACGGCAGCATTGTTCGCAGGATTGTTTCTTCTGTTGGAATTATTATTCAGATACACGATATTCAGGATAAACCCGTAGGATGATTTAGGATTTA
>JBBIOD010000093.1:4095-6978 GCA_037443545.1 Ignavibacteriales bacterium
ACTATTAACTATTTACTATTAACCAATTACCATAAAACATTGACTATTAGAAATGATTCGTTTCGCTAATATAGAATTTTTATACGCTTTACTTCTCATTCCAATGTTCGTTCTCATTTATTGGTATGCGATGAGAAAGAAGAAAAAAGCGTTAATTGATTTCGGCGACCTCAACTTAATAAACCGATTGATACCCGATTCTCCAAAATACAAATATGCTGTCAAATTTTTACTATTAATTACAGCATTGGTTTTTACAATTTTCGGACTCGCAAATTTGCAGGTCGGCTCGAAATTAGAAGAAATCAAACGTGAGGGGGTCGATATCATAATTGCAATCGATGTTTCGAACAGTATGAAAGCCGAAGATATTAAACCGAACCGACTCGAAAGCACGAAACAGGCAATATCGCGTTTGATAGATAAGCTACAAAACGACAGGATTGGCTTGATTGTGTTTGCCGGCGATGCTTATCTGCAATTGCCGTTAACTCCGGATTATTCGGCTGCAAAATTATTTTTAAGTTCGATAGATACAGATGTAATTCCGATTCAAGGTACAGCCATCGGTTCGGCAATCCGGCTCGCTATGAAATCGTTCGTAGAAAGTGAAAAGAAATATAAGGTTCTCGTAGTAATTTCGGACGGCGAAAACCACGAAGACGACGCAATTAGTGAGGCAAAAAATGCTGCCGAACAAGGGGTAGTTATTCACACTATTGGGATGGGTTCACCGATCGGGGCGCCAATTCCGATTTATCAAAACAATGTGCAGGTCGGTTTTCGAAAAGACAGAGAGGGAAATATAGTCGTTACAAAATTAGATGAATCGGGCTTACAACAAATAGCATCGGCGGGCAGCGGTAAGTATATCCGCGCAACAAATCAGCAAAACGAGTTAGAGTTTGTTCTTCAAGAAATTTCGGCGATGGAGAAAAAAGAATATGCCGCAAAAATATTTACCGACTACGAAGACCGTTTTCAATATTTTTTAGCAATCGCCCTATTGTTATTAGTGATTGAATTTTTTATTTCAGACCGCAAAAATAAATGGCTTTCGAGATGGAATTTATTCGGAGATAAAAACAAATGAAATTAATTATCTTAATATTAATCGCCGCAAGTTCAGCTTATTCGCAATCGGAAAGGTCTCTCATTAACGAAGGTAACCGAAAGTATAAAGAAAATAAATATATCGATGCTGAAGTGAATTATAGAAAATCATTAGAGAAAAACAAAGATTCACAATACGGCACATTTAATTTAGGTGACGCTTTATATAAACAAGAAAAATATGAGGAAGCGGCTGAGAAGTTTAAAATTGCGGCTACAAAAGAAACCCACAAAGAAAATCGTTCGAAGGCGCTCCATAATCTTGGAAACTCTTTACTCAAATCACAGAAATTTCCTGAAAGCATCGAAGCTTATAAAAACGCTCTCAAGTTAAACCCGAATGATCTCGATACAAAATACAATTTACAATACGCAAAGATGATGCTTCAACAACAGCAACAACAAAAACAAAACAAGCAAGACGAAAAGAAAGACAAAAAAGAAGATCAAAAACAAGATCAACAAAATCAGGAACAGCAGAATCAAGACAAACAAGATCAACAAAAACAGCAGCAACAGAAACAAGACCAACAAAATCAAGAAGAAAAAAAGCAAGAAAAACAAGAGGAACAAAAACAAGCCAAACAACAGGAACAGAAAATTTCAAAAGAAGATGCTGAACGACTTCTCGAAGCATTGAAAAACGAAGAAAAGGATGTTCAAAAAAAATTGAAAAAGAAAGCTCCCGCAAGAATTACAATTGAGAAGGATTGGTGAGATGGATTTTAGATATCTGATTAGAAATTTTCAATTGTACCTGCCTGCCAGCAAGTTAGGGATGACGCACGTCAGGTTTATGCTTTTATGGATGTTGATTTTAGGGAGTATTTCATTTTCGTTTGCTGTGGCTCAAGACGGAACTTTTACGACTACTGTAAATCGTAACCGTGTAGCAATGGGCGAGCAGTTTGAAATTACTTTTACTCTGAACGGAAGTGGTAAAAATTTTCAACCACCGGCTTTTACAGATTTTTTAGTTTTATCTGGTCCGAATCAATCTACAAGTATGCAGTTCATAAACGGAGCGATGTCGCAATCGATTTCTTATTCCTACATCCTTCAGCCACGCACCGAAGGTAAATTCACTATCGGTGCTGCATCTATCGAGTCGGGCAACAAGAAGATTCAATCAAACAGCATCACTATTGAAGTAACCAAAGGGACAGTGCAACCGAAACAGCAACCGTCGCAATCGCAGGAAGATGCAAGCATTTCAAAACAAATCAGCGACAACCTTTTCGTTCGCTTGAGTGTTGATAAATCAAGCATTTATCAAGGCGAACAAATCACAGCAACTTACAAACTTTACACACGTGTTAACATTACAAATTATGGTGTAAGTAAAGCACCAGCATTCACCGGTTTTTGGGCGCAAGAAATCGATTTGCCCAAAAATCCACAATTCGAAAACGAAGTATTAAACGGAGTTCAATACAAAGTTGCAACACTAAAGAAGACAGCTCTATTTTCGCAGCAAAGTGGAACGTTAGAGATCGATCCGATGGAAGCCGACTTTGTTGTGCAGGTTCAAACTAGAAGACGCAGCGGCGATATCTTCGACCAGTTCTTTAACGACCCTTTCTTTGGGAATGTTAGGAACGTAGAACATAAATCGAAAAGTAACAGTTTAAAAATTAATGTCCGTCCACTTCCCCCTAATCCACCCCCAGGATATAGCGGTGCCGTCGGAAAATTTTCTGCCGAATTTTGGCTCGATAAAAACGAGACAAAGACGAACGAACCTGTAACCTTGAAAGTAAAAATTTCGGG
>JBBIOD010000094.1:0-6787 GCA_037443545.1 Ignavibacteriales bacterium
TTGTAAACAATTTGACTTTGTATCTTAAATTCTCTATTTTTTCACTGAAAATTAGAGAATATTTATGAGTTTGAAAGATACATTAAGCAAAGAAATAATTAGCGCAACTAAATCCGGCGACAAAATCCGTTTGGAAACCATCCGTGGACTTCGTGCCCTGTTATTTGAAAAAGAAATTGAAAAACGGCCAAACTCAATTACTTCCGACGACGAAATGGGAGTGTTAATATCTTCAGCCAAAAAACGTAAAGAGTCAATCGAAATGTATGAAAAAGGGGGACGCATCGAATTAGCCGAAAAAGAAAAAAGCGAGCTCAAAATAATTGAAGAGTTTTTACCAAAACAATTAAGGCAGGATGAAGTTGAAGCAATTATCAAACGCATCGTTTTCGAATCGGGAGCAAACTCACTAAAGGATTTCGGCAAAGTTATGCCTAATGTAATGAAAGAACTTAAAGGCAAAGCTGATGGGAAATTAATTTCGGATACAGTTAAAAAATTATTGGGGGGGGAGTTATGATTACATATATCGATATCATTGTTTTTATTGCAGTTTTTTTGTTTGTTGTTTTGGGCTATAAGGATGGTTTTTTTAGAAAAGTATTCAGTATCTTGACACTTTTTATTGGATTTATTATTGCAACTAAATTAATGGGACCTTTCGGAAGATTGATAATCGATTGGTTTGAATTTGCTCCGTATTTTTCGTATCCGTTCGCATTCTTTACAATCCTAATAACCGTTATGTTAATCGTAATGTTGCTTTATCGCTGGCTTGGTTCGAAGGGGACGGTCTTAAAATTAATTAACCGATTTGGAGGCGCTTTATTAGGTGCGGCTCAAGGGTTGTTACTTATGAGTTTAGCTCTGATAGTATTAAAATTCGTTGATATTCCATCGGAAGAAACGAAGAGGGATTCATTTTTGTATATTCACATCATAAATGTAGCTCCAAAAGTTTTTGACTTCGCACTCACAGCCGTTCCTGAATCTAAAACTTTCTTTGAAGAGATTGAAAAGAATTTAGAAAAATATAAAGATGAACTATAATTCCTGATGATAAATTATTTAAATTCAATCGTTAAACTCGAATTCCCAAAAGTTAAAAATCATATTAAGCGGTTTGCGGTATCTGAGGCTGCTAAAGAAAAGATTAACGATCTCCTTCCAATCTGTTCATTCAAGGAGATTCATAACCGGCTTGATGCTATCACTGAAACAAAATCACTCCTCGAATCAGACGACCCACTTCCTTTAGATAATCTTCCTGAAATCCGTGAAGCTTTGAATCGTGCGGGTATATTAGACTACGCCATACCTCCTTCCGAAATATTTTCAATAGGAGTTTTTCTGAGAACATCAAGAAGTATTTCTTCATACTTCAGTAAAAGAAAATCGAAGTATCTTCTACTAAATCAATTAACAGAGTCGCTTTATATCGATAAGATTCTCGAGTATAACATCGATCGAACTATAGATGAAAGCGGACAGGTTAAAGATTCCGCATCGGCAGAACTTAGAAAGATCAGGAAAGAGTTAAACGATAAATCGGAGAGCCTGCGTAAAAAATTGGATGTCATTCTGAAAAATGCCTCGTCATTAGGCTGGACTCAGGATGAACTGATAACAGCACGCGACGGACGTATGGTGATCCCTATCAAAGTTGAAAACAAAAATCGTGTGCCTGGATTTGTGCACAGTATGTCGGCTAGTGGTGCTACGGTTTTTATTGAACCGGCGGAAACTCTCGATATGAACAATGACATCAGAAGTTTGCAATTCCAAGAATTACGAGAAATCGAAAAAATACTGAAGGAGTTAACTACACAAATCCGTGATGTAAAAGATGATTTGAAACAGAATGTTGAAATACTCAGCCATCTTGACTTTCTGCAAGCCGCCGCAAAATATTCTATCGAAATAATTGGCTGTGCTCCGCTTTTGAATGAAAATAATTATTTCTATCTTATTGATGGGAGACATCCTGTCCTTTTAATGAAACAATCGAGATCGAAAGTAGTGCCTTTAACACTCGAGTTAGGTAAAAAATTTTCCACATTAATCATCACAGGTCCTAATGCCGGGGGGAAAAGCGTTGCCATCAAAACATTCGGACTCCTGGCTATTATGGTACAAGCCGGTTTGCACATTCCAGCATCTCCCGATTCCGAGTTTAGTGTGTACAATAAAATTTTCGTGGATATCGGTGATGAACAGTCTATCGAAAACGACCTTAGCACTTTTAGCTCACATTTGGTAAATATTAACGTAATTATGAAGGAAGCTGAGGAAACAGATTTAGTTTTGATAGACGAAATTGGAGCCGGCACCGATCCGACTGAAGGTAGCGCTCTTGCTGAAGCAATTTTAGAAGACCTTACAAAACGAAAAACCCACACGCTCGTTACAACTCATCACGGCACTCTGAAAGCATTCGCCCACGAAACAGATGGAATCGAAAACGGGGCAATGGAATTCGATCATCATACTTTAAAACCCACATATCGCTTTGTCTCTGGAATACCCGGAAGCAGCTATGCTTTAGATATGGCAAAGCGGATAGGTTTACCAGATGCTTTAATTAAGCGTTCTATTTATTTTCGTGGCGAAGCAACTCACAGTCTCGAAAATCTTTTAGCAGAAATAGAAACTAAACAACAAATCCTTAAAGACGAAATCCAACTCATCCAAGCTGAGAGGGTTAGTTTAGAAAAATTAATAGCGGAATATACAGAAAAAAACAAATCGCTACAGAAGAACATTAAACAAATTAAAGCCAAAGCTGTAGAAGAGGCAAAAACTATAATCGACAATGCTAATAAACAAATAGAAAAAATTATTCAACAAATACGCGAAGAGAGTGCGAACAAAAAAGCAATCAAACATGCTCAGTATACAATTGATCAGATAAAAAGTACTAATCTCAATTTAGCCAAAGAGTTTGAAATTGAAGAAAACCAAAAACTTTATGAATCATTTACGATAGGCGATAAAGTAAAACTTAAAGATAGCAACGAAGTTGGCGAAATTATTGAAACTGTTGGCGATAATTACTTTAATGTTTTATTCGGACAATTTAAAATTAAAGCTGCTCGAACCAATTTAGTTAAAGTTAAATCAACCCCTACGATTTTAGAGCGAATAAAAAATTATGATACTCGTACCGAAAGACCGCCGAGCGAAATTGACCTACGTGGAACCACGGGTGAAGAAGCAGTGGCTTTGTTGGATAAATTCATCGATCAAGCCATTCTTTATGGCTTAAATCGACTTGATATAATACACGGTAAGGGAACCGGATTGCTACAAAAGAAAGTTTCGGAGTATCTTAAAAGACATGACCATGTGAAATCATTTCGATTGGGTGAATGGAATGAAGGTGGATATGGAGTTACAGTTGCGGACCTTAAATGAAAAAGCGAATTAATAAATTACTAATCGCGAACAGGGGAGAGATAGCCGTCAGAGTTTTACGATCTGCAAAAGAAATGGGGATTGTAACCGTAGCAGTTTACTCGGAGGTCGATCGTTTAATGCCACACGTCCGACTCGCCGACGAGGCATACTGCATTGGCAAGGCAACAGCATCTGAGACATATTTAAAAAAAGAAAAAATAATCGATGTAGCTTTACTATCTAATTCCGATGCAATTCATCCGGGCTATGGTTTTTTATCCGAAAATGCCGAATTTTCAAAAATGGTGAAGGATGCCGGAATTTTATTCGTCGGACCACCCGCAAACGCAATCAAATCAATGGGCGATAAAATCGCAGCCCGTAAACTCGTAAAGGCGGCAGGTGTTCCAATCGTTCCCGGTACCGATGTACCGATATCGGATATCAGTGAAGCATCTGCTTTTGCCGAGAAATTTGCTTATCCGATTTTATTAAAAGCAGCCGGTGGTGGCGGTGGTAAAGGTATGCGAATAGTTAGCAATATAGATGAACTCGCTTCCGCATTTCGGAGTGCCCGATCTGAAGCTCAATCAGCCTTTGGTGATAATCGTGTTTACGTCGAAAAATACTTAGAAAACCCTCGACATATCGAATTCCAAATCCTTGCAGATCAATATGGTAACGCCATTCACTTAGGCGAGCGCGAATGCTCTATTCAGCGTCGTCATCAAAAAATTATCGAAGAATCTCCTTCAGTAATTATTTCCCCTGAGATGCGAAAAATAATGGGTGAGGCGGCAGTTAAGGTGGCTTTAAGTACAGGATATGTTAATGCTGGAACGATTGAGTTTTTAGTAGATAAGCACAGGAATTACTATTTCTTGGAAATGAATACTCGACTCCAAGTGGAGCATCCTGTAACAGAGATGATCACAGGTATTGATTTGGTAAAAAAGCAATTACAAATAGCGATGGGTCAGCCTCTCAGATTGAATCAGGAAGAAATTCGATTCCGCGGTCATGCACTCGAATGTAGAATTTACGCTGAAGATTCCGAAAATAATTTCTTACCGTCGATCGGAAAAATTACTATGCTACGTTCGCCTCAAGGTTTTGGTGTCCGCGAAGATAGGGGAGTGGATGAAGGAAACGAAATTTCAGTTTATTACGACCCAATGATTTCAAAACTCATTACTTGGGCTGACACACGTGATGAAGCAATCCATAAAATGACACGTGCACTTAAGGAGTATAATTTATCAGGAGTTCAAACTAATATTCAAGCGTGCAGTTGGATTATTAATCATCCAAAATTTATTGAAGGTAATTTTGATACACATTTTATCAAAGAATATTTCACTCCAGAGACATTACGCGCTAAAAATAAACAGATTCCCACAGCATTAGCCATAGCTGCAGCCTTTATTCAAAAGCTCGAAAAGATTGAAGCTCAGCAAATTGCCGGCACAGATAGAGCTGGCTCAATAAGTCATTGGAAATCGAAACGTTACGAAAATTTAAGAGGATGAGGTGGCGGAATTTAAAGTAACCGTAAATAAACAGGAATTCGACATCGATTTGAGGTCTGATCAATCTGTTTTGGTAAACGGAACTGAGTACACAGTTGATTTTAATCGAGCAGGAATCAATCAATATTCAATCATCATTAATAATCAAATCTTTGAAATCAACATCAAAAAAGATGGCTTGAACCGTTTCGAAGCACAGTATTCCAACGATATTTTTGAAATAACAGTTGAAGACGAAAAAGACTTACTGTTAAAACAATTCAATCATCAAACTGAAACAATTCACAAGATAATTAACATTACTGCACCGATGCCGGGGTTGGTGTTAAAAATTGAGGTCGCAGTAGGTCAGCAGATTAATCCCGGAACTGGGTTAATAATTTTAGAAGCCATGAAAATGGAAAACGAGATCAAGTCCACAGTATCGGGTATTGTGAAGGAAATAAAAATTACTGAAAAAACGCCGGTTGAAAAGGGGGAGATATTATTGATTTTGGAATAATATCAAAAGAAATGACGGAGGAGCATATGAAAAAGTTATTAATTAATTTAATAATGTTAGTGTTTGTTGGGTTAACTTTTAGAGCACATATTTTTGCCCAGGGTTTTCAAATTAACCAACAAGGAGCTAAAGCAATGGGTATGGGTGGTGCATTCACTGCACAAGCTAACGACCCTTCTGCAATATTTTTCAATCCTGCTGGATTGGGATTCCAAAAAGGTATGCAAGTGATGGTAGGAACGACTTTGATATTTCCTTCAACTAATTTTACAAGTCCTGCCCCATATTCAAAAAAATCGAGTATGAAAAGCCAAATATTTTATCCAAGTAATTTTTATGGAACCTACGGAATGGATAACGGCTTGGTTTTGGGACTGGGAATTTTCAAGCCATTTGGATTCGGGACTGAATGGGATAAAGATTGGGAAGGAAATTACTTGGCTGTTAAAACCGACTTGCAAACAGTTTTTATTAATCCTACAATTTCGTTTAATGTAAACGAACAATTGTCGATTGCTTTTGGTGTAAGTTTTGTTTCTGCAGATGTTCTGATTCCGTTTTATCTGCCGATCAATCGTCAACTTTCCTCGCCATCACTTACAACTTTTTATCGTACGGGAGAGCTAGAAGCTACTGGGAGTGGTGTTAATATTAATTTTGGATATCTCCTTAAACCCACCGACAAACTCTCGGTTGGGTTGTCGTATCGGCACACTACCAAACTTGATTTTCAAGGTAAGGCAAAAATTACAGAATTGCCCACAGAATACGAAGGGGGAACAAGCATTACATTACCATCCAATATATCGGCTGCAATCGCCTGTGTTGTGATACCAGAATTAACTGTTGAAGCAGGTTTCCAATATGTAATGTGGGAAAGTTATCGTTCTTTAGATTTAAACATTAAAAATCTTGCCTTAATAAAGAGGGCAAAAGATTGGGAAAGCGTATTATTACTACGTATCGGTGGTGAATATCGCTACAAACAGTTTGCTTTCCGTGCAGGTTACGTTTATGATAAAACCCCTCAACCTGATAAGTCGGTTGAGCCAATGCTGCCTGATGCTAATAAAAATACATTTGCAATTGGTGTCGGTTATAAACTTACTGATGCACTTAATATAGATTTTGCTTATCAGTATATAATGTTTGCCGACAGAACCGTTACATCTCCAATAAATTTATTCCCCGGTACTTATAAAAGTAGTTCTAACATTTTTGGTATTAGTGTAAGTCATCAGTTTTAGAAAACACTTGACTTTTAAAAAATATTTGGTTAATATAACACGTCAAAAATGTGTTATTAAATAACAATATCATTAACAAATCATGGAGATATCTATGAAATTCTTTACTAATC
>JBBIOD010000095.1:0-6551 GCA_037443545.1 Ignavibacteriales bacterium
TTTTTTATCAAATCGTTTGCATTCGTTGTGGCGCTTTCCATTGCGGTCATTCGCGATCCTTGTTCGGCTGCATTCGATTCCAATAAAATTCTCCACATCTGGAAATTGAGATGTTTAGGTATCAACGAATCTATTATATTTTTGCTGGATGGCTCGTAAATGTAATCGGCAGGGTTGCTATCCTTTGATTGAATCGATTCTAAAGGAATCGGAAGAAGTTGTTCGATAACGATTCGTTGTTGAGCTACCGTTTTGAATTCATTGTAAATTACCTCGATTTTATCGCATTTACCTTTCAGGAAACTGCTGCTGATTTCGGTAATGATATTCTTAGCGATCTGAAAATCTAAATGCGAGAAGATGCCGATGTGTTTACTCTCGATTTTAATTTCTCTTTTTACAAAATAATCGTATCCCTTTTTACCGACAGTTATCAGACGTAGATTATAACCCGGATCAGAATAATAACGGGAGATATGCTGTCGGGTAGTGCGGATGATGTTGGAACTAAAAGCTCCACAAAGGCCTCTGTCGGATGTTACAACTACTAGTGTTACATTTTTGACTTCACGTTGTGCGAAGAATGGATTTGAAAAATCTTGATTGTTAGCGGATAAATTTTGCAGAAGTTCTTTTATTTTGCGTGCATAAGGGCGTGCCGAAATAATAGCATCTTGAGCGCGGCGCAACTTCGCGGCTGCCACCATTTTCATCGCTTTTGTAATCTTCTGTGTGTTTTTAACTCCACCTATGCGGCGGCGTATTTCACGTAGAGTCGGCATCTGTTATCCTAATTTAAACGAAGCTAAAAATTCTTTTAATATTGAATGAAGTTTGTTAGTAATCGATTCGGTCAGGTCTTTCTTTTCCGAAATCTCATTCAACAAATCTTTATGTTTTAGATGCATCGTTTCTAAAAACTCTTTCTCGAATCGTTGAACATGTTCTAACGGAAGTTCATCTAAATAGCCATTCGTACCGGCAAAAATTACAATTATTTCATCTTCAACCGACATCGGTTTGTACTGTCCTTGTTTCAGGAGTTCAACGAGACGCGAACCGCGTCGAAGTTGTGCTTGTGTAGCTTTATCTAAATCGGAACCAAACTTTGCGAAAGCTTCTAATTCGCGGTATTGAGCTAAGTCGAGACGAAGTCTACCGGCAATTTTTTTCATTGCTTTAATCTGGGCGTTGCCGCCAACACGCGATACCGATATACCTACGTTGATAGCGGGGCGAACGCCCGAATTGAATAATCCAGGCTCCAAATATATTTGTCCATCGGTGATAGATATTACGTTTGTTGGAATGTAAGCCGATACGTCGCCGGCTTGAGTTTCGATAATCGGAAGTGTGGTTAAACTACCGCCGCCGAGTTCTTCGCTTAATTTCGAGGCACGTTCTAACAAACGAGAATGGAGGTAAAAAACATCGCCGGGATATGCTTCGCGTCCAGGTGGTCTTCGTAGTAGTAACGACACTTGCCTGTATGCCTGTGCGTGTTTCGATAAGTCGTCGTAGATTACTAATGCGTGCCTGCCGTTGTCTCTAAAGTATTCGCCCAACGTGGCTCCCGAATACGGGGCTATGAACTGCAACGGCGATGGCTCGTTTGCATTCGATGCAATCACAGTAGTGTATTTCATTGCACCCGCTTCTTCTAATTTGGCAACAACTTGAGCTACGGTAGAACCTTTTTGTCCTATTGCAACATAAATACAGAAAACCGGTTTCACACCGGATGCACGGCCTTTTTCGCTGTGTGTGTATTTTTGATTTATGATAGTATCAATTGCAATAGCTGTTTTTCCGGTTTGTCGGTCGCCGATGATAAGTTCCCTTTGACCTCTGCCTATCGGAATCATACCATCGACTGCTTTGATACCGGTTTGCAATGGTTCGTTTACAGGTTGTCGTTGGATTACACCTAAAGCCTTCCGTTCGATAGGTAAATATTTATCTACCTTTATCGGACCGTGTCCGTCGATCGGTTGTCCTAATGGGTTGATTACGCGTCCTAACATTTCTTCACCGACGGGCATCGAAGCAACTCGACCAGTTCGTTTTACAGGGTCGCCTTCTTTAATGTGTCGGCTTTCCCCAAATAAGATACAACCCACATTATCTTCTTCTAAATTAAGAACCATTCCAAATACATCGTTCGGGAATTCTACCAGTTCGCTTGCCATTACGTTTTGCAAACCGTAAATGCGCGCAATTCCATCGCTGACTTGTAATACTGTCCCGACTTCATAAATGTCGATCTCTTTATCAAAACTTGAGAGTTGCTTTCGTAATATCGCCGATACTTCGTCGGGTCTGATTTCTGCCATTCTGTTCCTCTATTTCTTTTAGTCTTATGTGTTAAATTGTTGTTTTAGGATATCGAACTGATTCAAAATACTTCCATCGTAAACAGTATCGTTGATTTGTATTTTAAATCCGCCGATAAGGGTAGGATCGATTTTGAAATGTAATCGAACTTTCTTTTTTGTCAGAGTTTCTAAGCGTTTTGTAACTTTCTCTCTTTGTTCGTTACTGAATTCAACAACGGCGGAGATATCAGCATTCACTATACCCCGTCTTTCATCTAAGAGTGATTTAAATTGACTGATGATCGCCGATAAAATTGCCTCACGATTTCTGGTGGTTAACAGTAGAAGAAATTTTAAAGTAATCGTGTCAACTTTATCATGGAAAAGGCTCAACAATATCTTTTTCTTCTTTTCGGCGTTGATTATCGGGCTTTTTAAAAAGAGCTTAAAATCGAGAGAAGTATTCAACAGCTTCTCGATGATTTCAATATCGGAGAATATCTTCTCTACTTTATTTTCTTCTACGGCAATCTGTAAAAAAGCCGTTGCATAACGTTGTGCAGCTTTGGATTCCATCATAGCTTAATTTTTCGGCAGTTCATCTAAGTATGAATCGACTACTTTCCGATGTTTTTCGACGTCGAGGCTTTCGCCGATTATTTTTTTTGCAGTGTTGATTGCTAAATCGGCAACTTCGCTTCGCAGTTTGAGAAGTGCGGCTTCTTTTTCCCTCTCAATTTCTAATTTTGCCGATTCGACTATATGCCGCGCATGATGATGTGCCTTTTCAACTATTTCAGCTTTCAGTTTTTCGGCAAGCTCGTGTCCTTCTTTTAATAGTTTCGAGGCTTTTACTTCGGCATCGGCTATGTGCTTTTTGTTCTCAGCAGCTTGATGTTCGGCATCGCGCGCAGCTTTTTCGGCTCTTTCGATCGAGCTTCGGATGTGATGCTCTCGCTTTTCGAGAGCTGTCATCAGCGGCTTCCATGCTAACTTCTTCAACAAAAACATCAGTATCAGAAAAGTTACTATTGTCCAGATTATTAATCCGGGATTTATATCTAACATTTTTTTCTCGATGTTTTATCTTACTTGGTAGCAAGGATAATGCAAATTGCGAGAGCAAAAAAAGTTGCACCTTCGATAAGAGCTGCCGCAATTAACATCGAGGTTCGAACTTGACCGGCAACTTCCGGTTGACGCCCGCTTGCTTCCATTGCTGCCGCTGCAAGTTTGCCAATTCCAAGTCCGGCTCCGATTACTGTTAATGCGGCGCCGATTCCGGCTGCCAAATACCCAAATGCGTTTGCTTCCATTATATCTCCAATTTTATTTTTGTTAAGTGTTTATTAATTAATGTGAATTTTCTTTATCAGTACTCACCTGCATGCCAAGTCCCATAAACAGGGAAGTGAGCATGGTGAAAATGTATGCTTGCAACAATGCTACAAATAGTTCTAAAATATTTATCCCAACAGCAAAAGCAATTGGAATTGGTGCAACCCAAATTGTTTTGAATATGAATATCAATCCAATCAACGAAACTATAACGATATGCCCGCCTGTCATGTTTGCAAATAGACGTATACAGAGTGCGAATGGTTTTGTGAATAGACCGAGAATTTCAATCGGAATCATTATCGGCCAAAGTATCCAATGAACGCCCCCTGTTAAATGTGCGAGATAATGACCGATACCTTGTTGGCGGATGGCAGAAGCCTGTATCATTACAAATGCGATTAATGCCAGAGCGGCCGTTACACTTACGTTGCTTGTAGAAGTTGAACCGAAGGGGACGAGTCCGATCAAGTTCATAATTAATATGAAAAAGAATGTTGTGAGAAGATAAGGCATATACCGGACGCCTTGTTTTCCCATGTTGGGCATAACAATTTCGTCGCGTATAAAAACTACAAACACCTCGATAAGGTTGCCGATCCCTCTTGGAATTTTTGATTTTGTGTTTTTTCGTGCCGCCGACATAGCAATGAACAAAAGAATTATTGCTGACACCCAGAGAAAAAAGACATGTTTTGTAATTGAGAAATCAATCTCAATTCCTAAAATATTTACGGGAGGGAAGTGAGGTAGATTGATATGTCCGAATGGAATCTCGAGGTAGGGTGAATCTTGTGTGTGATGAAGCAGTTTCACGAAAATATTTTCATTGTGTTCAATGCTTGCCGCAACTGTATCAGTAATGTCCGATATCGTGGTGGACGGAGTTTTAACTGTGTCGATTATAGAACTCATTTAAGATGTTTTTGCTCTAACTTTTTGATCAATATAAAAAATTTCGAGGACAAGAAAAATTACATAGTAAATAAAAAGTGAAATTGTAAATGCCAATACATGCAATTTTATAACCTGAATTACGAACAACATAGCAATCAACAGCACGAACATACGGATTCCTATTCCACCGAGAATAGTTTTCAAAAATCTGGTCATCGATTTGTTGAATGCGTATTCGATTGAAAGGTAGCCGGCAATAATATTAGCTGTGCTTAGTAACGCACCGATGGCTGCGGCAATTATAATTTCCGAGTTCGAATACACAGCCAGCGGATACGAAGCTAGTATAGAGCTGATTAATAAAATCCAAAATATTTTTTTGAAGAACGATTTATCAATTTTCATTTTTACTTGATTTGTTTGATTTTTTGGATTCAGCCGAAATAAACTTAAAAAAGTGGTAAAATCCGGCTGAAATACCAAAAATAATTCCTGCAATCATTAAGTACGGTTGTGTCGAGAATTTATCGTCAGCCCATTTACCGAGAAAAAACATGATTACAATTATGCCCGCCATTTGAACACCGATAGCTAAATAGGGCATTGCCTCGCGGTATGCTTTGGCTAAGCTGTTCAAATCTTCTAATTTCATTTTTAGAAAAACTAATGTTTTGTATCAGGTTGCGACGGGAGAGTTTTGCTCCCTGACATCGTGCAGTTACCGTCGAATATTGCTCCTTCGTCGATCACGAGCTTCGCGGCTCGGATGTCGCCGCTAACGATTGCTTTGTTTTCTAAAACTAATTTTTCTTGAATAGTGATGCTTCCTTTTACTTTGCCGCCGATAGAAATATTTTTCGCTGAAACAGAACCTTCGATTTCACCGGAAGAGCCGACCGATACCGATTCGCTTGCGAATAATTCGCCGGCAACTTTGCCATCTATGCGGATGTTTCCGCGACTCCGCAACTTGCCCTCGATAATTGTACCAGTTCCTATTAAGTTAATTTCGTTCGAGATTTCACTTTTTGATGCCAACTAATTAATCCTTCATGTTTTTTTTTAATTAATTCAATAAATAATCTTTTGGGTCGATTGCAATTTCGTCTTTCCATAGTTCGAAATGCAGATGCGGACCTGTGCTTTCTTTACCTGTATTGCCTAACAATGCTATCGGTTCGCCGCGTCGCACCGTTTCGCCGGCTGTTTTCAATATCCGTTGGTTGTGTTTATAAACAGTTCTAAATCCGTTTGCGTGTGCAATGATAATCATATTTCCGTAATCGTACGACCAATCGGCAAAAATTATTGTTCCTGGTGCCGAAGAAAATATCGCACTTCCTTCTTTTCCCAAAATATCAATTCCTAAATGACCTGTTTCAAAACTAAAGTCTCTCGTTACTAAACCGTCGATGGGTTTTGTAAGAGGGAGGTCGGGCATTCCGAATTCGACTTCTGTAGAAGTTCGCAACGGGTTAAATGTTTTTTCGTCGGGAGCGAACAACGGCGGCGTTTCAACTCTTTCTATCTCAACATCAGGCTGAATTTTTAGCGAAACTGTCGGCTCAGAATATTTTTCTACCAATATGCTATCCGAGTCGCTTATTTTTTCGCCCAGAGCTCTTCTGAGTTTTAAATTGTATTGCCGCAGAATAACAATTTCATTAATCAATGTATTTAGTTTTTCCTGAACCTGAATAATCTGTTTGTCGTATTTATTTACAATTTCGGGATTGGTTATTGGAAGAAAATGACCTAATGGAGTATAAACCAACAAACCAATAACTAAAACCGCTATCAATCCGACTGCCGAAATCGATATTAAGGTCAAACTAAATTTTCCGATAGAAAAGTTCTTGGCATTTTCAGATTTATTGCCGGGAACAATTACGATAGTTAAATTTTCTTTTTTCCGTTTATGGGCATCCTTGAATTGCATAAAATCGGCAAAAATATAAATAAAAAAGGGGTGAAAACAAAATTGTGATAAAGTGGAATAAT
>JBBIOD010000096.1:0-6390 GCA_037443545.1 Ignavibacteriales bacterium
ATATAACGGAATTAATATCCTTAATAAAAAGTAAGAGCCATTTGGCGCTATTTGAAGTGTATTTAGAAAATCATTCCGTATTTATAGATGAACCTAGTCGAGTAAATTGCATCGGTGATGATAAAAAATATTTAGGCCGGGATATCAAACGACCATTAAACCCGGATTTGTCATTAGGAATAATCATTTGATACAACAAAAGGCCAGCTGAAAAGCTTTGTATTTGCCCAGAGTCCTTCAATTATTTTGAATAAGACTATTTATTTTCTGGAATTTTTTATCCCAATCATTTGCTTTTGCAAAATCCCGCAATCTTCTTTTATAATCTCCAACTTCATATTTAGTTATTGCTCGTTTGAGCATTGTTTGAAAAGTTTCTTTTGTATCAGCGATAAATATTAATTCTTTGAATTCATCTAAATCATCAGAAAAATTTGTAGTTACCGTTGGTAAACCTACAGCACTATATTCATAAAGTTTTACGGGATTCACAGCGGATGTAAGAATATTACTTTTAAATGGAATAATAGCGGCTTTAAAACTATTTAAATATTGCGGAATTTTATGATATTCACGGAATCCAAGAAAATGGAAGTTAAAATTTTTATTTAGTTGTTGAATTTCAGATTTTACATCAGGGTGTTCACGACCAATAATTACAAAATCTATATCAGGTAATTCTTTGCAAAGATAGTTAAGTAGATCAAAGTCAAACCATTTATATACAGCACCAATATAACCGACTATATTTTGTTTTTTTGGTAGATCTGTAAGTGATTCAGATTTACTTTTATCAGCAAAGAGATTATACTCAACACCATTGCTAACAAGGTGTATGTTATCTTTCCGGAATTCTTCAACTTGTTTTTTTAATGTGTGGGAGGTAACCGTTATAAGGTTAGATTTATTAATTGTAAATTTCCAATCTTCAACCATGTGGCGGGGAAGATCAACAAAACCGAAAGCATTGTCAATATAATCGAAACACACCTTTTTAGGATTGAATGATTGTATTAATTTTATAAAATGAAAATTGTTATAGAAAAAAATGTAATTATCATTAATATCCGGAAAAGATTCCATTGTATTTTTTAATAGTAGTACTTGAATTTTTAGGAGGACCCAACGAAATAAACTGAATTTACTCAAAATGGAGGTTAACGATTTTACCCATTTTTGCCTTGCATTATAAGGAAATGCGGGCAAGCTTATTGAAAAAATGTTTGAACAAATTTCTATCGGTTTGAAAGCTGGTTTTTTAGTCAATATTATTGGCTCAATCCAGATGACCCGGTTTTCTCTGGCAAACCGTTTAGCTAAGTGTTGAGGTCTTTGATATAGACCTTCATAAGAAATATCTGAGAAAAAAAAGATTGTCATATGTGTTTTATCAATTCTAAATATAATTGTTCAGTTCGTTGTACCATAGATTGAGCAGAAAATTCGTTATTTACTAATCTTTGACCATTTTTACCGAAAATTTTCATCAATGTTGGATTATTAATGAGAAAAAGTAACTTCTCAGCGAGTTGGTTTGAATTCATCGGTTCTACAAGGTACCCATTAATATCGTCATGGACAATTTCTTGTGTGCCGCTCACTCTTGTTGCAACAACGGCAGTTCCGGATGCAAAAGCTTCCAAAACACTAATGGGTAATCCTTCGTAAAGAGATGGCAGTACAAATATATCAAATAATTGCATGTATTGCGGTATGTTGCGTTGAAAACCTGTAAATATAACATTATTCAATCCTAATTTGTCTGATTGATCCTCAAGTGTACGCCGTAATAAGCCATCTCCAACAATAAAAAACTTTACATTAGTAGTAAATTCAGACATTATAGAAATTGCTTCAATCAAATATTTTATTCCTTTCTGTTCGACTAATCTACCTATAAAGCCAACAACGATTTCATCTTTTTTAACTGAAAATTGTTCTCTTAAAACTATTTTATTATAATTTATTTTAAATCTTTCTAAATCTACCCCGTTATGAATTACAACTACCCTCTTTGGATTAATAAAAGGAAAAAATTCTATTGAGAAGCTTCTGACATATTCTGAAACTGCAATTATTTTATTAGCCATTAAGCAGTACAATCCATATAAGATTCGTTCATGAAGGTTAAACCAGTGATATATATTGTGTATAGTTTCTACTCGCTTTGCTCCGACTAAAAAACCAACAATCAATCCATACCAGCAAGCATGGTTATGAATAATGTCGACTTTTAGCTTTCTTGCTACCTTCCAGAATTTTAAGAAACGCTTAAATCGACTTTTAGTATCTATGTGCACAATGTTTACTCCGTCGATGCAGGCAATTTCACTCGAGACTGTACCGGTTACTATGCAAGCTACTGTTATGGAGTATTTTGATTTATCCAAAAATTTTGTATATCCAAGGATCACTTCCTCAACACCTCCTTTGTCAAGTAAGTAAGTAGTAATAAGTAGATTTATCGGTCTGGATACTTTTACTTCCATGCTATGATTCGGATTGACTCATTAATAGTTAATTGCCGTTTTTGTGAATTCGGTCCAAGCCGTGATGTGAATAGACTTTTAAAATATCCCGGTGTATATTTTCGGCAATAGGGAAAAGTATTTATTTTTATTTTGGAAAAATCTACTTTGGAAAACAGGTGTTGTATAGATGATGGTGAATATAAACAAATATGAGCTCGTGGTTTAACTATTTCAGAATTTTGCTTGTAAAGATATTTTGAAAAGAAACCGCCAACATTTGGAGTCTCCACAATTACAATACCTTGGGATTTTAAGATGCGGAATATTTCGCGCACATAAGAAACAGGATCAGGGAGATGTTCGAGAACATCGAACATTGAAATCAAATCGAAACAGTCGGATGAAAAATTATCCCCCTGTAAATTGTTTTCAATTACATTAATCCGATTGTGTCGCGCATATTCTGCAGCCCATTTTGAAATTTCTAATCCGGTTGCATCCCAACCATTTTCTGATGCTAGTTTTACCAAAGTTCCTGGTCCACAGCCGATATCCAAATATTTAATACTAAGCTTGTTTTGGACATATTGCTGTAAGATAGAAAAATATTCTTTATTTAAGCCTATATTACACTGAGAAAAGTAATCCGTATAACTACTTGTGTCTTGTTTATCATTACTCAGAAAGTATGATTCATTAGAATAATAGCTTCTCAATTCTTCGGAAGTTAATCTTGGATTTTCATAAACTAATGAACAATGCATACATTTGACATAATTAGCATGATTTTTATTCCACAGAAATATCGAATTATCCAGTTCGCAAATGGGACAATTAACATTTTCCATACATTTACCTATCTTTTTTTTGTGCTATTATCATATAATTAGCAGTGTCTTTTTCGTTTTCGTTCATGTCATCAAAAATTGAAAACAATGTATTTATAATAAGAACCCACAAGTAGTAGAAGACTTGTGAAAATATTGGGATAGTAATTTTATTTGCAAATGTTTTATGATTCAGAAAAATTTGTCCCATTAATCGCCATGCGCCCCCAGCAGTATCTAATCGAACAATTTCTAAACCATGTTTCTCGACTAAGTACTCAATACCATATTTAGTGTAACGAAAAAAATCATTCGGTTCCTCGTGGAGCATATAAGAACCCGGACAAGTGAGAATCAAGTAACCACCCGGCTTGAGAACTCTGGATATCTCATTTATATAATTATCGGGTTCATTTGTATGTTCCAAAACCTGTGTCGATAAAACTGTATCAATGAAGTTGGATTCAAACGGTAGTGGTTCATTGTTATTGATTACATAATCTACATTATTAAATTCGTTTTGATTGAGATCAACTCCAATATAATCTGTTGCATAATTTTGAAAAAATGTGCGATAAGGTTTATTCCCGCATCCATAATCCAAAAGTCTTCCGTTTGCATATTGGGGAGCGATGTCTCGCAGCCAAACAATGAGTGGTTTCATTACCAGATAATCCCGGCAAAAAATATTTGTTTCCGGCTTTTCTAATCTTAAATGTATGTCGGCCTGGTTAATATTGTTTTTGTTATTATCTTGCATTGTTCCTCAAGAAATGTTGTTTTAAAAATTCTTTTATATCTGTGGTCCGGGAAAATAATTGTTGAAGTCTAATTTTAATGAATTTATTCACAACGAAAGCACTGCATATGCTTAAAATAACAGATGCAATAATTGTGGACATCGCTGCACCCACTGCTCCGAAAATTGGAATAAAGATAGAAAATAGTATTAATGAGACGACAATGAAAAACCAGCTTAAGTATAAACCTTCTTTAACTTTTCCAATTCCTACAAGAACGCTGGGAAGCACGGAAAACCATGGAATTATCAAGGCTAATATTCCGAATATTTTCAGCGGAAGGGTAGCTTCAGAATAGCGGCCCTTGTAAAATATGTTTATTAGAAATTCAGCACCAAATAAAAGTAATAATAAAAGTGGAACCAACGTCAGTGTTGAAAACCAGATTGATTTTTCAATTAATACCTGTAATGATGTTGTGTCATTGCGTGCGTTTAGTTTAGATGAAGCCGGTACAACAAACAATTGAATAACTTGATTGAATACATCAAAAATGCGAGTGAAGATTTTTGCCGCGCTATAGATTGCGACCTGTGTTACACCGCCGAAGTAAGATAATAAGAATATATCCATTTGAGCATATAAAGAAAAACTTAGCGAAGATGCAAGCGAGTATTTACCAAACTGAAATACTTTTGTGAATGTACCACAGTCAATTATTTTTTCAAATTTAATTATTTTTTTTGTGAGTAAAACAGCCGCGAGGGTTGATAAAAAATGTGTTGTTGCAGTAATGTATATTACATCTCTCGCTGTGTGAAGCATAGAAAAATTCTTTGCGATATAAAAAAGCAATAAACTTCCCAAAAAAAATACAGAATCAATCCAAAATATTTGGGCTATTCGAAATCTGGTTTGTAATAGAGAGATTAAAAATGATTTTATGAATGAAGCAAAGATCAAGAGTGGTATAAATAGAAACAAATTTGCTAAATATAAAGAGTTCGAAGCATCCAGAAGAGTCGCCAACGGTTGGCGGATTAAAACTACGCACACAGAAGCAAACAATAAAAACCCAAAATGTAAAAGAAAACTTGAGGTTGCAATGGAGCCATAAGTTTCGGTTTCGGCCGCGAATTTAATTAACGGTTGTAAAGCAAAACTCGTTGAGAGTGCTGTTATCAATATAAATATTGCTTGTACGATAACAAAATATCCGTACTCATGTTCAGGTATTACTCTAATCACTAAAAAAATGAATCCTAGTACATATATAACGACAAGAGATTTATCCGCAAACCCCCATAATCCTTTACCGATGTGTTTTCCGAATTCCATTTTCTATTTAAAATCGCAATAAGTTTACAAAATTGTTATTTATTTTAAATTTTTCCTACAAATCCAAAGAGTGCCCGCACTTGTATACCAAGGGGTTAGCTTCGTGAGTATGCTTGTTATTGTTTTACCGATCATATTCAATTCCCATTTCTTATTTTTATGACGGAGAAAGGGGAAATCGACATATAATCCTACATTTCTTGGAGGAATAAAATCATCTGGTATCAATTCAATCGGTTCAAACATTGCCTCTAGCAGTAATGTTGAGAATTCTTTTCGTGTATATCTATATTCTTCAAAAATGTATCTTTCCCCTCTTATTTTTCGGTACCACCAATTGCACTCTTTCAGATGATTTGTTATAACTCTACGGATAAGATTCTGAGTAGGAACTGAAACTATGAATAATCCATTATTTTTCAAGATTCTATACACTTCCTTTAAGCCTTATGTGGACCCACTTCAAAATGTTCTACAACTCCAAGTGATATAATGGCATCAAAATGATGATCAGGATATTTAGTATTATTAACATCATCAAAATAAATCGGAGTAGACGGATCGAATCGTTTAACGGTTTCGATAGCAGCATTGGCAAGATCGATTCCAATTATATCGAATCCACGCTTTCTTAGATAAAAAATCCACCGGCCTAATCCACACCCCGCTTCAAGAATTTTTCTATGTTTTGGAAGGTATTTATTTAAAATAGGTGTGATAGTCTGATATTCACATAATGCGATATTTTCCTCAACTGTATCATTACTCCAACTTTGTTCGTGTGTTTCGAGTTTCTCAACATTTCTCTTCGGGTGATAATTTTTATATGGATGTTTTGAAATCTTCATCTGAGAATTTTTATTTTTATATAATTAAATATTATAATAACCAACATCAAGAGTGGTAACGTAGGATAATGATACCATTTTGCATATCTTACAATTATTCTCATCTGGCTTTTCAGCTTATTCCAATTCTTAAACCAAGAGAGATGTCCGCCGGTGCTGACCGAGA
>JBBIOD010000097.1:0-6212 GCA_037443545.1 Ignavibacteriales bacterium
TGATTATGCCAAGCACGACCAACAATCTCATCTCGTTCTAATTCCAAGGCATCTTTCTTGAACATTACCTAAAAGTTGTGTAAATTGAAACATCTTTTAACAATTAAAGGTTATCAAATGAAATTCATTCTTCCTTCATTAGTAATTCTTACTTTTATCGTTTCCTTTTTAGGAATTTCTCAAGTAGATATCAAGTTTGAAAAATACACTTTACAAAACGGGTTACAAGTTATACTGCATCAAGATAATTCAGTTCCTTTAGTCTCGACAAATATTTGGTATCATGTCGGTTCGGCTCGTGAAATTCCCGGGAAGACCGGATTCGCACACTTATTCGAACATCTGATGTATGAAGGTTCCGAAAATGTTCCTGACGGCAGGTACGATGAAATAGTCGATGGGTCAGGTGGATTGAACAATGGTTCAACGAGCAACGACAGGACAAACTATTGGACTTTAATTCCGAAAAATTATTTGGAACCTGTTCTCTGGCTTGAGTCTGACCGAATGGGATATCTTTCAGGAGCAATTACACAGGATCGTCTTGATATTCAACGCGCTGTTGTGAAAAACGAACGCAGACAAATTTATGAAAACCAACCATACGGAATGGCGAACCTAAAACTGATAGAAGCACTCTATCCGCCCGATGCACCATATCACTGGATGACCATTGGTTCACAAGAAGATTTGGATGCTGCTTCACTTGATGATGTGAAAAGATTTTTCAAGCAATATTATGGACCGAATAACGCGAGCTTATGTATCGGTGGTGATATCGACATTAACGAAACCAAAAAATTGGTCGAGAAATATTTTGGTACTATTCCTGTTGGTCCTGAAGTTCCCAAAAACAAACATATTGTCCACCAATTAAGTAGCGTCAAAAGATTATTGTTAGAAGACAAAGTAGAACTTCCGCGTTTATATATTTACTGGCTTTCGATACAAAATTTTACCGACGATGATGCGGCGCTGGATTTGCTCGGCCAAATTTTGTCAGACAGTAAAAATGCACGCCTGTATAAATCATTAATTTACGAAAAGCAGATTGCTCAGGAAGTTTACGCTTTTCAATCTGGTAAGGAATTAAGCGGTACATTCGGAATTGTAATAACTGGGAAACCCGACCAAACTTTAAAGCAGCTTGAGACCGAAGTAATTGCTGAACTCGAGAAAATTATTCGTGAGGGTATTTCCGATAGAGAATTACAACGTGTGAAAAACAGCACGCGTGCAAGTTTCATTTATCGCTTGCAACAAGTTGGCGGCTTCGGTTCCAAGACAGATCAGCTGAACAATTATAATGTATTTTTAGGCGACCCGGGGGGCTTCAATTTTGACCTTGAACGTTATCAGAAAGTTACAAAAGAGGATATTAAAAATGTAACTGCAAAATATTTTCAAAATAAGGGACGCGTAATATTGAGCGTAGTTCCAACCGGTAAATCAGAACTTCAGGCAGGAGAATAATTATGAATAAAATAAATATAAAATCATTAATCAGTTTTATACTGATATTTGTATTTGCTGGTATTTCGGGAGCTCAACTAGATCGTTCGGTTGAACCACAGCCCGGTCCACCTTTTAAGATGTCGATTCCCAAAATCGAGAGGGCAACACTCGATAACGGATTACGCGTAGTGTTAGTTGAACATCGCGAATTACCCGTTGTGCAAGTTCAATTCGTCCTCCGGTCCGGCGCCGATGCAGATAATACCGAGAAAGCGGGTGTTGCACGTTTAACCGCCGATATGCTTGATGAGGGGACAAAAAACCGAACATCGCTTCAGATTGCAGATGAATTGGATTTTATTGGCGCTTCCGTTGCAACATCGGCGACCTACGATGCGAGTATAGGCAGTTTGTTAACTCTCAAAGAACACCTCCCAAAAGCAATGACTATCTTATCAGATATAATTTTGTATCCAAATTTTCCAGAAAACGAATTTGAGAGATTGAAGAGCGAATTGCTCACCGATTTACTAGCCCAGAAAGTTCGCACCGACATTATTGCAGGAAATATTTTCAATGCAAAAATATTCGGTTCGCAACATTCATACAGTCAATCAATTGATGGATCGGAAGAAACCGTACAAAAAATTATTCTCAACGATATAAAAGAGTTCTACAATAAACACTACTCACCCAATAATGCTTCTATTATCATCGTTGGAGATATTACTAAAAACGAAGCAGTGGCTGTGGTAAAAAAATTCTTCGGGAAATGGGAGAAAAAAGAGATTGCACAATTGAAATTATTTAATCCCCAAATATCAACTGAAAATAAAATTTATTTGATGAACAAAGATAATGCACCACAATCACAAATAAGGATTGGCAACATTGGGATTGAACGTCGCTCTCCCGACTTTTATGCAGTCAACATATTAAATCAGATATTAGGTGCGTCAAACGGAAGACTCTTTTTGAACTTGAGAGAAGCGAAGGGCTATACTTATGGCGCCTACTCGAACTTTGCGATGCGCAAGTCGGCAGGACCGTTCACTGCTTATGCGGGTGTAAAAACTGAAGTTACGGATAGCGCTCTGATTGAGTTTATAAAAGAGTTTAACCGCTTGCGGGATGAACTCGTTCCGCAAGCTGAATTTGATATGTACAAAACTGCAGTTATTCAGCGATTGCCTCGCATATTTGAAACACCTACACAGATTGCAGGTCAATTGATGGCGTTGGAATTATTTAATCTGCCGGATGATTTTTTCTCAACATTAGTCGATAAATATAAAGCAATTACTCCCGTAGATATAAAACGCGTCGCCCAAAAATATCTGCACCCCAAAAATTTGACAGTCGTTGTTGTTGGGGATGGAAAAAAAATCAAAGAAAAAATTGAGAAACTAGGTCTCGGTAAAATTATTTTGTGCGATGAGACCGGTAAAGAACTCTAAATTATATTCAGAAAGGAATGTTATGAAAACTAAATTATTTTTCGTCTTATTGTTGATTGGTTTTGTTTCTGCTAAATCAAATGACGAAACGCGGTTGCTGCGTTTCCCTGCGATTCATAAAGACCAGATTGTGTTTACTTATGCAGGAGATTTATATACTGTCCCTTCAAAAGGTGGAGTAGCTCGTAAACTTACAAGTTACGAGGGTTACGAAATGTTCGCCCGCTTTTCGCACGACGGTAAAACAATTGCTTTTACAGGTGAGTACGACGGCAATAGGGAAGTTTATTTAATTCCTTCTGAAGGTGGTGTCCCGAAAAGGTTAACTTATACAGCTACTTTAGGGCGCGATGATGTCTCCGACAGAATGGGACCTAACAATATTGTGATGGGATGGAAGTCGGATAATAAGAGCGTCGTTTATCGATCGCGTATGCGAGAGTTTAACGATTTCAAAGGGCAATTGTATCTTGCATCGGTTGATGGAGGAATTCCTGAACAGCTACCCTTACCGCGCGGTGGATTCTGTTCGTTTTCTCCGGATGATTCAAAGTTAGCTTACAATCGTGTGTTTCGTGAGTTCAGAACTTGGAAACGGTACCGCGGCGGCATGGCAGATGATATCTGGATTTATGATTTCAAAACCAAAAAAACCGAAAACATCACAAACAATCCATCTCAGGATATCATACCCATGTGGAGCGGGAACAAAATCTACTTTCTCTCCGACCGGGATGAAAATAAAAGAATGAACCTTTTCGTTTACGATGTAAACACAAAACAAACTAAACAACTTACCGCTCTTAATGATTACGACATCAAATTTCCTTCAATCGGTCCGAATGCTATCGTCTTCGAATACGGCGGCTATATTTACAAGTTTGACCTTGCCACTGAGAAATACGATAAAGTAACCATCAATATTGCGGACGATTTGGTGAGCGGCCGAACGCAGCTTATCGATGCGAGTAAAAATATTACAAACTATGAAATTTCACCCGACGGTAAAAGAGCATTGTTCGGCGCTCGCGGCGATATCTTTACCGTTCCCGAAAAATATGGCAACATCCGCAACTTGACGAGTACGCCTGGAGTACACGAACGCAACTCGGTCTGGTCGCCCGACGGAAAATGGATTGCTTATATCTCCGATGCGACGGGTGAAGATGAAATTTACATCATGTCGCAAGACAATAGTTACACACCAATACAGTTAACAAAAAATTCTGATACATATAAATATCAAATATTATGGTCGAACGACAGCCGTAAAATTATGTGGGCTGATAAGAAATTGCGACTACGTTATGTGGATGTTCAATCAAAAGCCGTTACAGAAGTTGCCCAAGCTGATGTCTGGGAGTTTAGCGACTACACTTGGTCGCCCGACAGTAAATGGATTTCGTACGCAAAATCAGAAACAGAAGGAATGATGAAAGTTTATCTTTATTCACTCGAAACTGGAAAATATGCCGCAGTTACCGATGGTTGGTACACATCGTCAAAACCGGCTTTTAGTTCTGACGGAAAATTTCTTTTCTTCGTTTCCGACAGGGACTTCAATCCGATTTACAGTCGAACAGAATGGAACCACGCTTATCAGCATATGTCGAGAATATATTTTGTTACTTTGAATAAAGATGTCAAGTCGCCATTCGAACCTAAGAGTGATGAAGTGGAAATAAAAAAGGAACAAGAAACGAAAGTAGAGAAGAAGGTTGATGAGAAAAAGAAAGAGACTCCAAAACCTGAAGTCGTTTTAAAAGTTGATGTTGATGGTATTAAGGATCGAATTGCAGTCCTTCCTATTGAAGTTGCCGATTACCGCAACTTGGTTTCAGCGGGCGACAAACTTTACTATATGAAGCGAGGCAGTCGCGATACGCTATCGTTCTTGAAGATGTATGAACTGGATAAGCAAAAAGAAACTGAACTCGGCGCTATAGATGGTTTCGAGATATCAGCGAATCAGAAAAAGATGCTTGTGGGTAAAGACAGACAGTATGCAATAATTGATTTACCAACGACAAAAATTGAATTAAAAGATTTTCTTAAAATTAGTGGTATGGAAATGAAGTTAGACCGCCATGCCGAATGGGAACAGATATTCAACGAGAGCTGGAGGCAGATGCGCGACTTCTTCTACGCACCGAATATGCACGGCGTCGATTGGGAAGGCGAGAGAAAAAGATACGAACCTCTATTAAAATATGTTAATCATCGTGCCGATTTAACTTACGTAATAGGTGAGATGATCTCAGAGTTGAACGCCGGCCACGCATATGTCGGCGGTGGTGATATGCCAGCCCCGAAGAAAATCCAAACCGGACTTCTTGGAGCGCAACTCGAAAAAGATCCAAACTCAAAATACTTCAAGATTAAAAAGATTTTGAGAGGACAGAATTGGGAAAAATCTGTCCGTTCTCCATTGACCGAAATTGGTGTAAACGCAAAAGAAGGTGATTACATAATTTCTATTAATGGTAAACTAACTAACCAGATGATAGATATCTACGAACCACTCGTCAACACTGTTGGTAAGCAAGTCAAGTTGAAGTTAAATTCAAAACCAGAAGATAAGGGGAGTCGCGAAGTAACCGTCCTCCCGATAGCCGATGAATCTGGTTTGTATTATTTCAATTGGGTTCAAACCAACATCGAAAAAGTCGAGAAGGCAACCAACGGAAAAGTTGGATACATCCATGTACCCGATATGGGCGTTAAAGGACTGAACGAGTTCGTAAAATATTTCTATCCCCAACTAAGGAAGAAAGCTGTGATAATTGATGTGCGTGGTAACGGTGGCGGCAACGTTTCGCCAATGTTAATTGAGCGATTGCGACGTGAAATAAATATGTTTACATTCGCACGCAACACTGTCCCTACCCCAGACCCAGCCGCAATGATATGGGGACCAAAAGTATGCTTGTTGGATGAATTTTCTGCATCAGACGGAGATTTGTTTCCATACAGATTTAAAAAACTCAAAATGGGGAAACTTATTGGCAAGCGCTCGTGGGGTGGAGTTGTTGGAATACGCGGTACTCTTCCTCTTCTTGATGGTGGATTTTTGAATCGACCTGAGTTCTCACGTTACGACGACGAAGGCAAAGGTTGGATCATCGAAGGTGAAGGCGTTGAGCCGGATATATTTGTCGACAACGACCCGGCTTTAGAGTTCGAAGGAGTTGACCAGCAATTGACCAAAGCAATAGAAGTAATTTTAGATGAGCTGAAAACTAAAGAGAAAGAAATTGTTCCGATACCGACGTATCCGGATAAGAAAAAATAGTTGGGTTT
>JBBIOD010000098.1:0-6108 GCA_037443545.1 Ignavibacteriales bacterium
ATCCCAACTCAACTTTAATAAGTATATTATCTTTTATTCCCTTTTTAACTCCGACAATGATGGCTGTTCGGATACCAATTCAAATGCCGTCTCTATTTGAAGTTCTTGCTAATATAATAGTTTTGGCTCTATCAACTGTTGGTGCTATGTGGGCTGCAGCTAAAATTTTCAGAACAACTGTTTTGTCGTACGGTAAACGACCAAGTATAAAAGAACTCTGGCATTATTTAAAATCAAAATAGAAGGAGATTATATCATGAAAAGTTTTTTTTATGCAACACTAATTATTTTGTTGCTTACACCAAATATGTTTTCGCAAGTGATTGTTCCATCAAAAGACCAACCAACTGAATTGGAGCGTGATGTATTTGGCTTAGGAGCATCGTTCGGACTGGGGACAGGGATGGGATTGAGTTTCCGGCATCATCTTCCATCAATTGCTTCGTATCAATTTACAGCCGGAATAATTAAAGATTCAAGAAAATTAATATACGATTTGGGATTAGAAGTTCAGTTCGATTTAGTACGCGGCGAACGGACTCGGTTTTATGCCGGCGGAGGCAGCGGCTTTTACTATGTGGGCAAAACCTTAAACGAACTCGATGGCCCATTACGACTTGCCGCAGGAATCGGACTTGAAACTAAAGCACGCGAAGCATTACATTTTTCAGCAAGTTTATATTTTACATTTTTTACAAACGGACAGATATTTCCGCTACCGCAATTCGGAATTCATTATTATTTCTTTTAACCTATTTATAAAAAGGAATTTAAAATATGCCAGTCAAACCAAGTGAAAAAGAAGAAGAATATATTGCGAGGATGGAGTTCGAGCGTCGCAAGAAACTTGAAGCCGAAAAACAAATTAAGCTGATTGAAGAAGAAAAAAAGAAGTTGAAAGAACTCCACTTTATGCACTGCCCCAAATGCGGGATGGGCTTGGTGGAAATTGATTATAAATCTATTAGGGTCGACAAATGTTCTGGCTGCGAAGGGATTTGGTTGGATGCTGGGGAGTTAGAAAGTATTTCCAACTTGGAGCAAGGCACATTCAAGAAGTTTTTCGGTGTGTTTCAGAAGTAGTTGTTGTATTTTTAAAAATGATTTATCGTTTGTATTAACTACACTTTATGAAACATTAATTATTAATCCAAGCGGTTGTTTTATTTGAAATGTCGATTTATTGTGAGCAAGACAATGGAAGATATTTAAGGTATCTCTCAACAAAAAAGCATTCTAAAAAATTTAATCATTTTATTACTCCGCGTGGCAACTTAAAGTTGGGAGCAAAATGTACTGACGAAGAAACTAAGTGTCATCTGCAATCTATACAAGTTTTTATTGATAATGGTAATGAACCAGAAGCAATATATCAGGAGATAATAAAAATAATGAATCGTCGATTAGATTAAGAAGGTAGTAATTTAAGTAATCAGGGGAAAAAATTTCCTAAAAAAAATACCCGAAAAATCATATATGTGATGAATATATATTTTTTATCGAGCACAGGAAAACGCGGATTTGACGGATAGACACTGCTTATTATCGGTGTTCGTCAGCTTAATCAGTGTTCATCCTTGCCTGCAAGCCATAGTGCTAATTTACACTTCGACACGCAGGCGTATTTTATTCTCTATTTTTCAGATATCTCAAAAAATAAATCAGAAACCGGGAATAAAAAGGAAAGAGCGAATGAACAATCAAAATTGCTGTAGATTTGTGATTAATTGATTGTAAAATCTATTTTTAGTATATTCAAATCGATTTTTAAATAATTCAAAACAAAATAATGTCTATTGATACTATAGTTTTCTTTATTCTTGCAGCTGCATCAATAATATCAGCTATTTTAGTAATTACACGCCGCAGTCCGATAATAAGCGTGGTGTATTTAGTTTTCAACTTCATAATACTCGCAATCATTTATCTTACACTCCATGCTCAGTTTATTGCCGTAATTCAGGTAATTGTTTATGCTGGCGCTATAATGGTACTTTTTCTTTTCGTTGTTATGCTTTTAAATTTTGCAAAAGAAGAAATGCTTACCGAAAAAGTGACTTATAAAAAACGGATTGCAATCGGTTTGGCTGTAGTGATGTCAGTTCAAATCATCATCGGTATATCTACATCCTTTGGCGAACACCCGAACCAGCTATCACCGGTAGCGACTCAAATAGGAACGGTTGAACATATAGGCAAAGTCCTGTTCACCCAATATCTGCTTCCTTTTGAAATCACATCAATCTTACTATTAGCCGCAATCATTGGGGCTGTTGTTTTAGCAAAAAAGAGAATTGGATAATCTATGATACCACTTAATTATTACCTCGCTTTAAGTGCAATCCTTTTTTCAATCGGTGTAGTCGGAGTTTTAGCACGTCGGAATGCAATCATTGTTTTTATGAGTATCGAACTTATGCTCAACTCGGTTAATTTAACTCTCGTTGCATTCTCGGCTTATTTAGGAAACGCAACCGGGCAAATATTCGTATTTTTTGTTTTAACAGTTGCAGCAGCCGAAGCCGCCGTGGGTTTAGCCATCATCATTGCTCTCTTTAGAAATAAAATGACAGTTAACATAGATGAAATAAACATAATGAAATGGTAATGCAAGAATACATAGGATTTGTAGTTTTATTTCCTTTCATAGGATTTTTAATAAATGGACTTCTTGGTTCAAAAATTAAGTCCGAAAAAATTATTGGCTCAATCGGAAGCGGAGTAATCGGTATCGGGTTTGCAATTGCAGTCGTCATCTTCTTTCAAATGCTCGCTTCGCCTGTCGAAAATCGATCACACATCATCGAAATATTTAACTGGATTAATGTCGGTTCAATTTCTATTAATGTGGCATATCAGGTCGATCAACTCTCAATCATAATGACATTGGTTGTAACTGGTATCGGTTTTTTAATCCACGTCTACGCAATCGGTTACATGCACGGCGATAAAGGATACTGGAGATTTTTTGCATATCTGAACCTTTTCATATTTATGATGTTGAATTTAGTTTTAGCCGACAACTTTCTATTAATGTTTTTAGGATGGGAGGGTGTTGGACTTTGCTCATACTTGTTGATTGGATTTTGGTACGACAAAAAATTTGAGAAGGGAACTACCAACGACGCCGCGATGAAAGCATTCGTAGTGAACAGGGTCGGCGACTTCGGTTTTTTAATTGCAATGTTCTTGATTTTTATTACCTTCGGAAGTTTGAATTTTGAAACCGTGTTCGGACGCGCGGCAGTTTTCTCGGTTGGCGATGCTACGATTTTCTGGATTGCTTTACTTTTATTTGTAGGCGCCACAGGTAAATCGGCGCAAATTCCACTTTACGTCTGGCTGCCTGATGCGATGGCAGGTCCAACTCCTGTGAGTGCATTAATTCACGCTGCAACTATGGTAACAGCTGGCGTTTATATGGTTGCACGGGCTTCAGTATTTTTTGCACTCTCACCGAGCGTAATGCTAATAGTTGCAATCATCGGGGCGTTAACTGCAATTTTGGCAGCTAGTATAGGATTAGTGCAAAACGGAATTAAAAAAGTTTTGGCTTACTCGACTATCAGCCAATTGGGGTATATGTTTCTTGCATTAGGTGTTGGTGCATTTGCAACTGGATTATTTCACGTTGTAACGCACGCATTTTTCAAAGCGCTTTTATTTTTGGGCGCCGGTTCGGTTATTCACGCATTGCATAATGAAGAAGATATACAAAAAATGGGCGGACTCAAATCGAAGATGCCTACAACATACAAAACATTCGTAATTGCGGCATTAGCCATCTCGGGGATTCCGCCGTTATCAGGATTTTTTAGTAAAGATGAAATTTTGTGGAAAGTTTTCGACGCAGGATATTGGCCGCTTTGGATTTTAGCAGCCGGCGGTGCCGCGCTCACAGCGTTTTATATGTTCCGCTTAACAATCTTAACTTTCGAAGGTTCACCTCGTTGGGATAAAGACAAGCATCCTCACGAGGCTCCCGAAGTTATGACTGTTCCACTTATTATTCTGGCAGTCCTATCTGTTGTGGGTGGATTCATTGGAATTCCTGCAGCACTCGGCGGCAGCAATGCGATTGAGCATTTTCTTGATCCGATCTTTGAACGCTCGAATTCGATTCTCGCTCTCGGTCATCACGATGTTGTTCCGACAGAATATATTTTGATGTTATTATCGGTTGTTATAGCGGTAGTTGGAATACTATTCGCCCGCCATATTTATCTGAATCGAAAGGATATAGCTGAAAAGCTCTCCGAAAAATACAGCGGTATTCACAACCTCTTATGGAATAAATATTTTGTGGACGAAATTTACGATGCTACAATTTTAACCCCGACTGTAAAAGCTTCCGATAAATTACTCTGGAAATTTTTTGATATCGGAATTATCGACGGTGCAGTGAACGGAACTGCGAAATTGATAAATATTTTCAGCGGTTATACACGACGAATGCAAGCCGGATTTACACAAAGTTACGCCACTTATTTTGTTGCGGGCATAATTATCATTCTTGCTATTTTAATTATACGGTAGGAGATAGAGAAAAATTTTATGGAACATATTCTAACAGCAATTGTTTTTACACCGCTTTTAGGAGGTTTGGCGTTATTCTTCATCAATCGCGAAAATGCTAACCTGATTAAAACTTTAGGGATGGCTTTTAGTCTACTCACCTTCGTTATCTCGCTTGTTTTATTTTTTAAATTCGACGGCACAAACCCGGATATGCAGTTCGTTTACAAAATTCTCTGGATTGAAAGTCTGAATGTTTCGTATCATATTGGTGTCGACGGCATATCGCTGTTGCTCGTTCTGTTGACAACTTTTCTAACACCTCTGGCATTGCTTTCGTCATGGAATTCCATCACGAAAAGCATACGCAATTACGTAGTGATGATGTTACTTTTAGAAGTTGGTATGTTAGGCGTTTTCGTTTCGCTCGATTTGTTTCTCTTTTATATTTTCTGGGAAGCAATGTTAATACCAATGTATTTTATCATCGGTATATGGGGCGGTGAGAACAGGATTTATGCAGCGATAAAATTTTTCATTTATACGATGTTAGGTAGCTTGCTAATGCTTGTCGCTATTATCTGGCTTGGCTACTACGCTTCAACACTCAATGGTGGTAAGTTTACCACTGACGTTCTCCAATTATTTAATATCGCACCGACAATTCCGCTTGCGATTCAAACCTGGATGTTCCTCGCTTTTGGTTTGAGCTTCGCAATCAAAGTTCCGATGTTTCCGTTTCATACGTGGCTTCCCGATGCCCACGTCGAAGCACCGACGGCGGGTAGCGTTATACTTGCCGGCGTGCTGTTGAAGATGGGTACTTATGGGTTGCTTCGATTTGCGATACCATTCTTCCCGCAAGCTACCTTCGAGTATTTACCTTACATTGCTGGCTTAGCGGTTATCGGAATCATTTACGGTGCTCTGGTCTCAATGGTGCAGCCCGATATGAAAAAACTTGTAGCTTATTCTTCCGTCAGCCATTTAGGTTTCGTTGTGCTTGGAATTTTTGCATTAACCGAAGAAGGAGTGCAGGGTGGAATAATCCAAATGGTGAATCACGGACTTTCGACAGGAGCGTTATTTATCATTGTTGGAATGTTATACGACCGCCGTCATACACGTCTGATTTCTGAATACGGCGGCATCTCGAAAGTTATGCCTGTCTTTGCAACAATGTTTATGATTGTCTCTCTCTCGTCAATTGGTTTGCCAGGCCTCAACGGTTTTATCGGTGAGTTTTTAATTCTAATCGGTGCTTTCAAATCCGACTATTTAGGGACACCTGCGTTCTCAATTTTAGCAGCATCCGGTGTAATATTAGCAGCAGTTTATATTTTGACGATGTTTAAACGTGTTATGTACGGAAAAATTACAAATCCTGATAATGAACATCTAAAAGATGTCTCGAAAACTGAAATAGCGGTTCTTCTACCAATAATAATTTTTATAGTCTGGATCGGAGTGTATCCCTCGACATTCTTAAATAAATCGGCCGCTTCAACAAAACAGTTGATTGAAAAGATAGAAAATTATAAAAGCGGGAAACAAGCAACAAATGTCAGATGAAAAACCAAAACCACGCCCGCC
>JBBIOD010000099.1:0-5956 GCA_037443545.1 Ignavibacteriales bacterium
AAGGTCCGATGTGAGCACGTAATATGTGTCGGTATAGAATCATAACTAAAATAAATATAATGTGAATTTGGGGATTTTACAAAAGGGCGTAGATATTCATATGCAAAGGGAATCTATTTTGCTTTACATAAACTGCTTATATTTTAGAGGGCAATTATTTTTTGTTCATCATGTGGATTGCTTCATCCAGCGCATTGCGTAATTTTTCGGCGCTGTTATCGAACACGATGATGCTTTTTCGTGTGAATTTTTTATCATCGGTTGTCGAGGGTTGGCTCTCAGCAATTGTAATATACTTCGATTTGTTTTTTGCCTCCTTTACATCGACGAAGTAAGTGGTTCTTCCCGATTTAACTGTAGTTGAAAATAACGAATCCATAAACTCCTCCAATTAATTGTTAAATGACATTAGTTATTATAAAATTGGGAGGCGGGTAAAGCTTTATTTTACATAAATGGCAAGTGTAAGATAATAAAACGAAAACCATTTGTCAAGTTTAAAAAATAAAACAGTTTGGTAAACTATTCAGCTTCCGTTGGGGACTGAGCCAAAATTTCTGTCCCACTTTTGTCGGAGAACACAAATTAGTGTTCGTGCATCTTCTTGAGACTGAACGGCATCTCGACATCGCATCGCGCGGGGTCTGACTTTTCAGCATGTAAACAATTTATAAATCCAGTTTACCTTAAAAAACAAAAAGCCGAGTATAAAACTCGACTTTCTTCGTGGACAGGGCCAGAATTGAACTGGCGACACACGGCTTTTCAGGCCGTTGCTCTACCAACTGAGCTACCTGTCCTCTTTTGCCACTCTGAATTTAAGAAATATTGCCGTAAAAGGCAATTAAATTTTCTCGAAAGTTAAAATTTCTCGTATTTCCGACACCATCATCTTTTCACCGAACTTATGTGCTTTTGAAGTATCAGTCCGCCGTGGCATATATACTTGCCCGATTTGTTTAAGCCCGAATTCTTTGAACAAGTTCGAAACTTCTCCGGGAAAATCTATCATATCATTTCCGACAATTGTCGGCTCGATAATTATCGAAACCCGACCGCCTTTCTTCAAAATTCTGGAAGTCTCACGGACTATGCCCTTGATTTTCAGGATCGTTTCAGCTTTTGCTGTCGAAATCATAAACGATGAATCGGAGGTTTGGGGAAAGAACTCGGACGGTGGATCTAAAAGTACAAAATCAACACTCGTAGTTTGTTCAGGAATCCCAGTTTGCAAAATATTATTTCTGCTAATCCTGTTGTCCACTGGTTCGATATCATACATTTTATATTTTCTGTCTTGAAAAACTGGAACAGCATCAACGACATCTCCGAGCGTTCCGCTTCCAGCAAAAGGATCGATCAAATAATCACCCTGTTTTGTGTAGTAAAAAAGTAAATTGGCAACAACTTGACCAGGGATTCGTCCTTTGAAGTTTGGTTTTCCGAACCGCGGATCGGCAGCATCGAACGACCAAAAGTTCTTTTCCTTCAAATCGAAACCATACTTGGTTTTTTCATCCTGACGGCGGGCTAACTCGTCGTCGTTGATTTTCTTACGTAAATCTGATATCGTCCATTTGTTTTGGAGAGCCAATTTTTCATATTCACGCCGCTTAGTTGTGTCGTCAACTTTTGTAGCTAAATCGAAATAAAATATTTCGGCGAGCGGACGTTTTTCGACATCGGGGAAATATGTGAAAAACTGTTGGCATTGCTTTAACATCGAATACGGAAATTTACAACCCGGTTGTGATGCGAGCATTTTCAATGCCTGTTCGCCAAATATTCCCTCCTTCAAAGCAGCCGGCAAAAACTTATCGACTAAAAATTTTCCTAAATCCCAATAATTATCGGTCGAAAAAGAATTAAGTTTTTCGATAAGTGAATCGAGTTCAGAAGTTTTTACTTGCTGCCGTTTTACGGTTTTTTCAGACATTTTTATTTCTCCTTATTTATATTTACATAACTCCGTTTTTCTTGAGAATATCCCGTGCAATGATACCTTTTTGAATTTCGCTCGTTCCTTCAAAAATTCTATTAATACGTGAATCGCGATAGAATCTTTCGATGGGTAGTTCACGCGAATAACCCATTCCACCGTGAATTTGAACTGCGGAATCGATAATTTTGTCGGCAGCTTCTGAACAGAAAAGTTTTACCATCGCCGATTGCTTACTGATGTTCTTGCCCAAATCGTAATCGACTGCCGTGCGATATACGATGGATTCCATCGCGTAAATCAATGTGCCCATCTCGGCTAACATAAATTGAACGCCTTGAAAATTTGCAATCGGTTGATCGAATTGTATTCTTTCTTTCGCATACTTTGTTGAGAGTTCTAAAACTTCTTTCGACGAACCGATACAGGCAGCGCCGAGTCCGAGGCGACCTGCGTCCAAAGTTTTCATTGCCACTAAAAATCCGCGCCCATCCTGGCCGATTATATTTTCTTTTGGTATTCTAACATTTTCGAAAGTAAGTGAGTTTGTAATACTTCCCTTTATTCCCATCTTTTTTTCATGAGGATGTGCATGGAAACCGGGAGTTTTAGTTTCAACGGCAAAGGCAGTAACTCCCCGTTCAGTTCGGGCAAAAACGGAAATCACGTCTGCTATTCCTCCATTTGTGATCCACATTTTTTCGCCATTTATAACCCACTCGTTGCCATCCAACTTTGCAGTCGTCCTCACGTTAAACGAATCCGAACCGGCTTTCGATTCAGTAAGAGCGAATGCACCAATCATTTTTCCTTCAGCAAGTCGAGGGATGTATTTTTTCTTTAGTTCTTCGCTGCCACCGATATAAATAGCATTCGTTCCGATTGATTGATGAGCGCCGATAAAAGTCGCTGTCGATAAACAACCCCTGCCAATTTCTTCTTGCATCAAACAATAGCCTACTTCGCCGAAACCGCCGCCGCCGTATTCAGTCGGGAAAGCTGCACCGAGCAAACCAAGGTCGGCAATTTTTTTAATCAACTCGGGGGGGATACGTTCTTCTTGATCGATTTTTGATGCGATAGGTTTTATCTCGTTGATAGTAAATTCGCGAACCATATCGCGCAACATTAACTGCTCCTCTGAAAAATTGAATTCAAACATCCTTAAACTTTCTCCTTATAAATTTTACTTAATAAAATGTGAACTTTTATCGCTGGCAAAACTTACGATACTTTCTCCGCCGTCAACACCAATAACGTTTCCTGAAATCCAGTTACTTTCGTCTTTGCAAAGCATCGCAATTGCGTGAGCAACATCTTGAGGAACAGTAATGCGCCCGTGAGGATTTTTTAATTTAGCACCCTCTAACATTTTTTGAGCTCCCGGAATTTTCTGAAGCGCCGGTGTATCGGTAACGCCTGCCATTAAAGCGTTTGCTGTAACGCCCATCGGGCCAAGCTCGAAAGCAAGCTGGCGTATGTGCGATTCGAGTGCAGCTTTTGCGGCTGATACAGCTCCATAATTCGGGATAATAGTTCTTGATCCTGCACTCGTTAATCCAAATATCCGTCCACCTTCGGCTAATAATCCTCGGGATACAAGTCCTTGCGTCCAATAAACAAGACTGTGAGCCATAACATCCGAAGTCATTTCCATTTGTGCTTGAGTTATCGAATCGTTTTGAGATTTCGTTATAAACGGTCGAAGAGTTCCGAAAGCTAGCGAGTGAACTAAAACTTTTACCAATCCGTCGTCGCCATTCGCTAATCTTTCTTTGATATCGTCTAAAGTTTCCTGCCGCTTTATTGAATCGGCTGCATTGATATTAAAGAATACAGCCTCGCGTCCGGCTTTTTCAATTTCTTTGATAACGTGTTTTACCTGAGGCAGAGTTACTTGCCTGTCTAAGTGCACGCCGAAAATGTTGTAGCCATTTTTTGCAAGTTCAATTGCAGTAGCTCCTCCGAAGCCGCTCGAGGCTCCGAGTATTAAAGCCCAATATTGTTTAGGTTTTTTATGAGAACGCATAATTTGATTCCTGTTATTAAAAAAAATATTACATTAAAATTAAGAAAAATCTTGATAAGAACAATCTTTTAAAGACTATTCTTCAATCACACTCGCTAACAGCGCCATACGGATGTAGATACTATTCTGTGCCTGACGAAAATAAGCTGAACGTTTGTCGGTATCAACTTCCGGTGAAATTTCCTTCAAACGCGGAAGCGGATGCATAACTATTCCGCTCTGTTTTAGTTTTTGCATCATTTTCGAATCTAAGTAAAATGATTCCATTATTTTTTCATATTCGGACTCGGTTACTCGCAGATTTTCTTTTTCGATACGTGTTTGATAAACCACATCAACTTCGCCGATAATTTTCCGTAAATCGTTTTCTTTTGTATACCATATTTCGTTTTCTTCGAGATGTTTACAAATATCTTCATGAATCTGAAGTTTTTCGGGTGCTATAAAAAATATTTTTACCCTCTCATACTTGCTTAATAAATAAGCTAAAGATCGAACAGTTCTTCCTTGTGCGAGGTCGCCGACTAATGCGATATTTAATCCCTCGATAGTTTTAATTTCTTTGTAAATAGTAAATAAATCGGTAAGCGCCTGAGTTGGATGTTGCCCCCCTTTACCATCGCCGGCGTTGATAACCGGAACAGAAGAAACTTCGGCGGCACGTATAGCGCCTCCGATTTCGTTGTGGCGCAAAACTATCGCATCGACAAAATGGCTGATAACCTTGATAGTATCTTCTAAACTTTCACCGCGAATAGCTGAGGAAAATTCTTGAGCGTTCTCGGTAGAAAGAATTCTTCCTCCCAAACGGTGCATTGCTGTCTCGAACGAAAATCGTGTCCGCGTTGACGGCTCGTAAAAAAGGGTTGCCATTATTTTATTATTATAATCCTGTGTTCCTCCTTTTGCCTCAATTTTTTCCATTCGCTGTGCCGATGCAAATAATTCAGTAATAAATGGAACGTTGAACTGCTGCGATTCAATAATATGTTTTGGTTTCATATTCTTTTTTCTCCATTATGGAACTAAACGAGTTCCTGTTTTTCCTTGAACTGCATCTACAATTTTTTCAGGCGAAGTAATTACAACTTCACCACCGCCGTTTTCGAGAAAACTCATTGCTGCTTCAATTTTCGGACCCATATTTCCCGCCGGGAAATGACCCTCGTTGTAATATTTTTTTATTTCTGCAAGTGTAACTTTCTCTAAATTGATCTGATTGGGCTTTTTATAATTCAAACAAACATATTCAGCATCGGTTGAGATGATGAAAACATCGGCTTTCAGTTTAGAAGCCAACAAACTTGAGGCACGGTCTTTATCGATCACGGCTTCAACACCTTTAAGTTTGGAGTTTTCGCGTATGACCGGAATTCCTCCGCCGCCACAAGATATTACAATCAAATCTTTTTCTATACAAGATTTGATGAATTCTAATTCTACAATTTCCAACGGTTGTGGCGAAGCAACTACCCGGCGATACCCACGAGCCGCATCTTCGACCATTCTCCAACCAAGTTCATTTATTTTGCGATCGGCTTCTTCCTTCGAATAAAAGGGACCGATTGGTTTGTTCGGATTTGCAAAACCTTTGTCGTTTTTATCGACTACAACTTGTGTTACGATAGTAGCCACACTTATATTAATATTATAATGTGCTAACTCGTTTTGAACTCCGAGTTGCAACATATAACCCATTGAACCTTGCGTATCGGCAACACAGACATCTAACGGTTGTGTGTAAACTTGCGAGCTTGCCAGTTCGGAACGCAACAACTGAGCGCCAACTTGTGGACCATTTCCGTGAGTTATGATTACGTCGTATCCCGCTTGAAACAGTTTTACAATTTGTTCAGAGGTTTTAATTACATTCTCGAACTGTTCTTCGATGGTGCCGCGTTGACCTGCTCGAATGAGTGAATTACCACCGATAGCAATTACAGCAACTTTTTTCATTAATCCCTCAACAATTCGTGCATAATTGCTTT
>JBBIOD010000100.1:0-5826 GCA_037443545.1 Ignavibacteriales bacterium
GAAAATCAATCGATTATGTTTGACTTAGAAATTTTATTTGAGACAATTCCCGTTGTGTTGTTTGGAAAAGGGGCGTACTGATTGCAACTTGTCAGCCCAATCAACTTTTGAAGGAGTGGGATAATTGTAAATTGTCGATCGACCATCGACCATTAACCATTAACCATTAGCGATCTTATCTCTAATCTTCAATATATTCAACCATTCGCTGTTTACTTTTTTCCACTTTTTTATAAGTCGGTGCGCATAAGTTGTAAGTACGAAATTTTCGAATTTAGTTTTCCAGGATGGGAGTAGTATTGAGATTGAGAGTAAACTTGCAACTCCACGCTTGAACGATTGGAGTTTTGAATAAAATTTCGGAGTTGCTTCCAACATCGACGAAACTTGAAGCTGGAACGCCGTCATCAACTTTGGCTGAAAAACTACGTGGTGCGCATCGTAGAGACTCCAATCGTAACTAACAATCCGATTTTCAGATTTCAACTCGTTGAATGTATCGGTGCCGGGTAACGGAGTCAGTATCATAAACTGCACAGTATCCAATTTATTTTTCAGCGAAAACTCCGCTGTTTGTCTGGCTGTCGAAATAGTATCCGTATCTGCCCCAATTACGAACATACCGTGTATGCGGATTTGCTGCTTGTGTATATTTTTGATTGCTTCTGGATATCGTTCTATATTTTGGCGCTTGTGGTATACAAGCATTGTTTCTTTGTTAACCGTTTCAAAGCCGATGTATAAAATATTGCCGCCGCTTTTTCGCATCAACTCTAAAAGTTCCTTGTCGTATCCCGTTTCTATTCTAACCTGTGCACTCCATTTTATATCAAGATTATTCCGGACGATACTTTCTAGAAGTAGTTTGGTTCTTTCTTTGTTTATCAAAAAATTATCATCGTAAAAGAAAACCGATTTATTTCCCAAAATATTTTTTAAATATTTTATTTCTTCAATTACATACTCCACAGAATGGAATCGGCAATCCTGCCCAAACATTTTAATTACCGAACAAAAGTTGCAATCGAAAGGGCACCCGCGCGATGTCTGCAAAATTATGTTGGATATTTTTTGGTAACGACGCATCAGTTTTAAATCAGGGAAGGGAAGAGAATCGAGATTATGGATAGCAGTGCTCTCAGGGTTGTGAAAAACTTTGTTCCCTATTTTGTATGAAATACCTCTGATTTCTTTTACTTCGGTGCTGCTATTTTCCAACCATTGTATCAGTTCGATGAAAGAATTCTCACCTTCGCCGCGGACAACAAAGTCGACACCTTCGCTCAAAGCTTCATCAACGAGAAATGTTACATGAGGTCCCCCCATAACGACAGGAATTGTGGGATTGAAGGTTTTTATTTTTGATGCGATGCGGTATGCTTCGGGAGCTGTGCTCGTGATTGTTGAAATGCCGACTAAATCGGATGTTAGAATTGTTTCCCAATCGAGCGGCGTTATATCCTGATGAAAAATGGTTACGTTGTAGCCGCGTTGAGTTAGCATCGCTCCGAAAATCGGCAGACCGAGACGTGGTAAATGGTAGCGTGAGTATATGTGGAACCCCGGCGCCGAGGGTTCTATTAAAATTATGTTTTTCATAACATAAACCCTTTATAACTTGTCCGCCAAGCCCGCATCTAGCGGACCAGTAGGATTGTTGATTGTCAATTGACCATAGGCAATCGACTCAGTACAAAAACATCGGTTTGTTCAAAAAGTGTTTGATTCGCGGTTTGTAGTTCTCGGCATCATAAAGTTCACGCACATCAACCCGCTTTTGTCCTTGCGATGTAATATCTATCGAAACCGTTGTGTACTTTCCATCTTGCAGAGCCACCATTTTTCCAAATTGCTTCGTGTTTATCAAATCAGCGGCTAAATAACCGTAGCTTGTAGCCACCATCCGGTCGAGAGCATCGGGTTCACCGCTGCGCATCAGGTAGGCAAGCTGCTGATAGATTGTGAGATGACCGGTTCGTTTTTGAATTTCTTGAGATACAATATAACCGATACCGCCTAACTTTTTATGTCCGTAAGCGTCCGGTTCGCCAGTAATTATCATATCGCCTCCAACCAATTTAGCTCCTTCCGAAATTGTCATCAAGGCATAGCTGCTCGGATTAGCGCGTTTATCGGCATCTAAAAAATAACACAATTTTTCGATGTCAAAATCAACTTCGGAAATTATCGCTCTATCTACACCCGCGAGATAAGCAGATATCAAAGAGGTTTCACCTGAGTATCTTCCAAAAAGTTCTATTACTGCAATCCGTTCGTGCGAGCCGGCAGGTGTTCTTAATGCATCTATAAAATCTACACTCCGGGTTATTGCAGTTGAAAAGCCGATACAATAATCGGTACCGAAAACATCGTTATCCATCGTTTTTGGAATCGCAACTACAGGAAAACCGGTTTTATGTAGATGAACAGCATAGCTCAATGTATCGTCGCCTCCGATCGCTATTAAAACGTCTATTTTTAAATTTTGCAGAACATTTTGTATATGAGACGTACAATCGACATACATTGACTGCTCATTACTTTTATATTTATCGATTAAGAAAGCCGGTATTTCTTTGGGCCTCACTTTGGCAGGATTTGTTCTTGAGGTATGTAACACGGTTCCTCCGCTGCGGTCTATTGTGCGTGTCGTAGCTTTTGTCAATACCATAAAATTTTCATCAAAGCTTTTGGGGTCGTCCGGATTAAAATTGAATAATCCGCCCCAACCTTTACGTATCCCGATTATTTCGTTACCTGCATCAGTAGCCCGATGGACAGCAGCTTTTATTGCCGGATTTAAACCCGGCACATCACCGCCACCTGTTAAAATACCTATTTTCATTTATACCTACTTTCAAATTTATTTTTTTCAATTCATATTAAATTTAAGAAAAGCTGATCAAGAATACAATTATTATTTTGAGCGACTCTTATTTGTAAAAGCAGAATACTCCAACATCTGCGTTGTGAGGTCGAGTGGATAACTTACTTTAACATCAACAATTTTTGCTTCTGGATCGAGAACCGGTTCAAGTTTCGGCATTACGAATCCTGTATAAAGTGGAAGGTCGAGTAACTCTGCGCGCCTCTGAACTTCATCTCTCAACTCGGTATTTACTTTAAAGCCGTATTTATCTATCAACTCTTTTGCTGCATCGAAATCGCCTTCAGCTTTTATCCGCATGACTTCAGCTAATAGTTTGCCAACAGTATTTCTCATTTCTTCATAATCCACGACCCGATAATAAGTATTACCGTTACGTTTTTCAATTTGCACTGCATTAGAATTTTCCATAATGTAATGGGCAATCACTTGTCGGTTTTTCATGTGGTCTTGTTCTAACTGGTCGCTCTTTCCTATCCTGCGGAGTTGTGTTAAGGCAACCCGTATAGTTTGCTGATACATTGTTTCACCGATTTTTCGGACTTCGTTTTCATCTTTTGCAAAGCCTATATCCACAATTTTAGAATCGAACGCATTCCAGAGTGCAATCAGATCGGCGCGGGTTTCTTCAAGCGTGTTGTAATAGCCGGGTAAAAAACTGGAAGGGTCTTTGCCTTCCAACTTGTCGCTCACTTTTCCTGAACCGTGTCCAATAACTTCGTGCATCGCAGTATGTAAATTATTTGCTTTCGACCCAAATATTTTTTGCATCTCAATCTCGGCTTCATCGAAAGCAAATTCTTTTATCATTTCTAAACCTGTCGATTTATCATATGCTTCAACGATGTTGTGGAGAAGAACACTTTTACTTCCGTATTGTTCACGAATCGCTTGTTCGTTCGGGAGATTTATTCCGACTGGACTTACAGGTCCGGTTCCACCAGTTGAACCGATTACATTAATTACATTAGCAATAGGCGATTTATCAATTTTCTTTTTATACATATCAGCCCAAGGCGCAGCGTCTTCAAAGTATTGAGCATAGTTAGCCAAATTTTGCATCAATTTTGTTTGTTCAGGGTTTGTGAAGAAGATCGCAGATTCCCATTCTGCTTTTTGTCCGCGTGGGTCAAGGTAAACTTCTATGAATCCGAGTATAAAATCAACATTTGAGGAATCTTTTACCCAACTGATGTTGTAATTTCTAAAATCGTTTAAGTTACCCGTCTTTAAATATTTAATTAACAATCGTACAGTTTCGGCTTGATGATTGTTTGCTGCATAGGGGATTGCCATTTCGAGATATTTGATAACCTGAGAAAGAGGTTCAGCATATATACCGGGTGCGATACCATCAGTACCGGCACGCCAGATATTTTCTACTAATTTTCCTTTCTCCTTCACAACTTTTGAATTGAGCGGATTTTTTTCGTTCCCTGCATTTGCCCATTTCTCGATCTCACTGTAGGAAATATTTTTATCGTAAAAATTTACACCGCTTCCTTTTATCCAATCCTCACCGGGAGTTTTGTTAGTCATTTGCGGTTCGTAGTCTGGATTGAATATTATTTCTTTTAAACGATTACGTTTTTGTTCCGGTGTTTCTTTTTCGTTTGAAAGCTTTGCACCGTTCTCCTCTGCCTTTTCCCAAGCCTGTTTGAATTCTTCGAATGTAACTTCAGGTACAAATTTCTTGGATGTTATGTTATCGTAAAAGCCGTTGTTGATCCAGAATAGTTTTAGGTAATCGGTTATATTTTTAATGATATTTGTGTCGATGCCTCTTTGATATAAGTAGATTTGTTCAAAGAGAGTGCGGACTTCAAGTGCGTTCCGATGGTGCTGGTCGATTGCAATATCTCTGCCTGCGAGTCCGGCTAAGTGTAAATAGTAAGAAAATATTTTTTCTTTTTTGGTTAGTTGGTCGAAACCGTCAGCATACAACTGAACAACCTGTGCAGGACCGATACGTTCTAATTTATAGATTCTTTCCATTTTAGTTTCCTTTTTTGTGCAACCGATAATGGCAAATGTAATTATCGAAAGCCATACGAATGATTTAATTAACATGATTATATTCCTTTAATTTAATTTCAGTGTAATGATAACAAAAAGATGAGGGAAAGGCAAAATATAGAATAGGGAACGATATTATATCTACCAGAGTTATTTAGTAAAATCGAATTATGTTACTTTCACTATTTATGATTGCCCTTTTTTTTAATTCTACTAAAGGAGGACTTATGACTATCAATGAAAAAGCAACACTTGGTGGGGGATGTTTTTGGTGCACGGAAGCAGTTTATCGAACAATACCCGGAGTAATAACCGTGATATCAGGATATTCAGGGGGTGCAAAAGTAAACCCCACTTACAAAGAAATTTGTACGGGAAAAACAGCCCATGCCGAAGTCGTTGAGATTACTTTCGACCCAACCAGAATCAGTTATGAGAAACTGTTAGATATATTTTGGAAGGCACACGACCCAACAACTTTAAATCGGCAGGGAGCAGATGTTGGAACACAATATCGTTCGGTAATTTATTATCACGACCAAAACCAAAAAATATCAGCAGAAAAATCTAAATCGGAAGCTCAAGGGCAATTTACGGTTCCAATCGTTACTGAAATAAAACCACTCGTTAACTTTTATCCGGCGGAAGAATATCATCAAAACTATTTTGAAAAAAATCCGGAGGCTGCGTATTGCAGATTTGTGATACGACCAAAACTTGATAAACTGAAATAAAAAATTCTTGTTTAATTAGTCAAAAATGACTAAATTTTCACGAATCGAATTTTAATTTATGAACTTACTCGAACAAAAATATAGAGCCCCCGAAATATACGGCGACCACTGGTTCAATGCCGGACCAATTATATTATCGGCTAATCGAGGGAATGTATTCCTGATTAATTTCTGGGATGCTACCGACCA
>JBBIOD010000101.1:0-5759 GCA_037443545.1 Ignavibacteriales bacterium
AGCATTAATTCTTTCGGATGTGGGTTTAAATATATCTGATTTCGGATATATTCGATGTTATATTTTTCAACATAATGCTTAATGAGTGTAAGTGGTACAATTAACGGGACAACATCTTTGTGGTAATCTTCAATTACACTCAAGATGTATTGTTTATCAGATTGAGTTAAAAAATTTTTTAAATAACCGAAAATATGATGAAGAACATTAACATTTTTCTTTGGTGTAGTTTGTATGGTCAAAGCTTCCATAAATTTGCTTCTGTATTTTTCACCAATTTCTTGTAATGTAAACTTTTTAGAATTGGCAACTAACCGGCCGAGTGTTTCATAGTGCTTAATACTATGTGCCATTAACTGATATTTGTGCAATGTATGAAATTTAACCAACCTTCCTCGGTCAAAATTATTGTTGATTAAATTTTGTAATCGATTGTAACTAAAAACACGTGTGATAAAATTTTCACGTATCTTTAAATCGTTCAATCTACCTTCCTCTTCAATCGGCATCAAAGGATTCGATTTAATGAGTATATCTGCAAACAGACCTCTTCCGTTTTTGTTGGGAATCCCATTTTTATTATAAATACGCACTCTCTCCATCCCACAAGTTGGAGAATCGCTCTTTAATATATATCCGCTTAAACTAAGAGAGGCGAGTTTCTTTACGAGTTTATCAGAATATGAAATCATTTTGTCGGTCCAGTCGGTTCCGGTTTTTGGACCGATGAGCCGGATGGAATTTGAGACATTTACAATTCGTACCGAATCACGCGGAACCCCCATACCAATTTCAATTTCAGGGCAGGATGGTATAAATTCAAAATAATTTCCTAAAACGTCTGTTAGGTATCTGTCGTGTTTATGCCCACCGTCGAATCGAACCTTCTCACCGAGAAGGCAAGTGCTTATTCCAATCTTTATCAAAGGTGATATGAAATCTGTTCTGATCATCGTTTAAAATTCCAAACTAACACCGATTGTTGGAAAAATCCCTAATGAGCTATTCTCTTGTAATTTATTAGTTCTATAATCGAAACGCGGTACATCAATCGGTTTACGATTGTAAATATTTTGTATATCAATATAAGTAATTAAAGCAAAATTTCTAAAAGCCCATCGTCTATCTACACGGATATCAAGACTGTGGTTAATTCCGACTCGCATGCTGTTGTAGAATGATATTGATTGAGTTCCATCGCTATCAAATGGAGTATATGGGCGGCCTGTTGCCAATCGGAATTTAGTACTGAATTCCCACTTCTCATTGAATATGTAACCGCCGCCTAAATTAATAATCCATCGTTGGTCGAAACTGCTGGGCCGGGTTATACCATCCAAAGCTTGAAATTCTGATTCGTTGTAGCTGATGCTTACAGTTCCGTAACACGGTATTTCGGAAAGTTTCTTCTGAATAAAAAATTCTATACCACGAGCAGTTCCGGTGCCTTTGCTCACGAGTGGGTCGATTCCATACGATGCAAATCCTTCATCGGAGCCGCCGTATCCCGCACCTGAGTTTGCTAAAACAAAATACGGTCGGGTTATACTTGCCGGATAGTTAAAGTATTTTTTAAAATATCCCTCGATACTGATTCTTGTATCAGAAAACAAGTTTTGATCTAACCCTAATACATACTGGTTTACACCTATGAACGACAGATTGCGATTCGTTCTGTTTGCAACAAGCCAAATATACGAAGGTGTCTGGTAGTATCTACCTATGCTCGCATTTAGTGTAGTATTTTTAGTAAATGAATATGACGCCGAAAACCGTGGTGCAACGATAAAATTATTTTTTATCAAATTGAAATAGTCAGCACGGAAACCTGCGGTGATACGAAAATTATCGTAAGATCTTGATACTTGCGCATAAGTCGACAATTTGTAAGCAGTAGTATCGAACAAATTGTCGACACTTATTGATTGATTGAAAGACGTAACAAATGAGGCAAGAAACATTTTACTGTAAAAGCGAATAATTTTTGCCTGAACACCTACCGATAGCTCTGTGTTTTTTATAAGTTGAGTTACAAGGTCTGTACGGAGTGAGGTTTCGTGTTCATACGATTTATTTTTGAATAATGGATTTTGTAATGAGTCAATCTGCTTTGTATCGTAGTCAGTATAAATTTGGTTTAATGATGTTGTAATAAAACCCGAATTATAAAGATGACGCCACGATAGTCCGCCGATAATTTGGTTCTGATTGCTGAATAAAATTCTTGAATTATCTAATCGATTATCTTCCTTTTCGTTAAATATTTTGACGTTATCAAGAGCAGCGATTCCTAATAAACTAATTTCATCTTTCCGACTTAAATAATATGTCGCTTTCGTGGTGAAATCCCAATACTGTGGAACAAATGAAGCCCCCAAAGCTTTGAACAGCATATCTAAATAGCTCCGTCGCGCTGAAAATAAAAATGAACTTTCGCCATTTATAGGACCCTCGAGATTTAACCCAAATTGAGAAGCAGAAATTGTTCCTTTACCTCCTATTCTATCTTTACGCCCATCACGCATATTTATTGTGAGCAAAGATGAAAGACGATCGCCGTATCGAACACCAAATCCACCGCTGGAAAAAGTTGTATTGTCAACAAAATCCAGATTAATATAGCTCAAAGGTCCACCGCTGAATCCTTGAGTTCCGAAATGATTGATATTAGGAACTTCAATGTTATCCACAATGTACAAATTCTCACCGGGTGATCCACCGCGAACTATTAAATCATTTCTTCCAGCTTGAACTTGAGCAACACCGGGAAGAATAGAAATTGCACGAACTACATCCTCAAAACCTCCCGGCAGTCTACGGATTTCTTCGTTAGTGCTTGTTCGTGCGCTTATCTGTAAATCTGGCGTCTTTTGAAAATATTCTCCCGTAACACTCACTTCACCTAATTGAATATCCGATTCACTCATAATAAAGCTAATAATGGTTGGTTTAACATTATTCACCACGACATCAGATCTAATTTGTGATTCGTAACCTAACAGAGTAGCACGAACGACATATGTACCAACGGGAATATTTTTTATTATAAACTTTCCGTCGATATCGCTGATAGCCCCATAAGTTGTTCCGACCACGAGTATGTTAGTTCCAGTAAGTGGTTCTTGTGTTACCGCTGATTTAACAACACCATTAATAATGCCGGTTGTTACCGATTGGGAATTTAAAACATTTATAAAAATTATTGATGCGATGATTGTTAGTATTATATTCTTCATTTTATTTTGGATAAATATTATAACAATATTGAAAGCGGGGCTACTAAAATTCGCCCGGCTTTATTTTATAGTTATCGACTATTTGTTTTTACTTTTGAATTTTTATTCGTTTTCGAACTGCTTTCATTGCAGCAAGGTGATAAATTGCTGAAATACCGACAAGCGTATATACTAAGCTGCTAAGAAATGTTGAGCTGCCAAAGAGTGCTGCTACAAGGTCGATATTTAACAGTCCGACAAGACCCCAATTGAGTCCGCCGACGACTATCAGTATTAGTGTTATTAAATCTATGTTTTTCATTTTTGTATTCCTTTATTTTTTTTGTTTATTGATTTGATTTTTTACCGGGTTTCAAATTGAATGCACTTTTTACAAAATCTATAGTGTCCCTAACAGAATAAGCAATAAAGTCAACACCCAATTCTTCTATTAAAAACGTATTTGCATAAATGCCTCCGCAGATAACAATACCACGGTACTGGTGAACTAATTTTGATACTTCATTCATTTCCTTTATAAAAGTATTTCGTTTAACTTCTGGTGCGGTTGCAGATAAACAGACAAGTTTTGGTTTATTTTTCTTAATGTATGATTTCAAAGAATCGAATGGTGTATCTATTCCGAGGTTTATAACTTTCCAACCTTCTATTTCTAAGGCATAAGATATTGTAATTATACCGATGTCGTGTAATTCACCTTCGGTACAAGCACAGAGGGTTTCTAACCCATTGCTCGATTTGTGATGTAAAATAGCTCCGAACCTTATTAATGCTTCTTTAACGGCGGCAGACGAACGATGTTCTTGGTTCACTTCAATTGTACCATCCTGCCATAGCTCACCGATACGGACTAAAGCTGGATGCAGAACTTCGTCGATTGTTGTAATAAATGGGACCTGATTTTTGTACAAGTAAGTTAACAATTTTTCGATGCCTGCCCGGTCACCCTGCAAAGCTTCATTTTTAAATATTTCGGATATTTTTCCATAATTTTTTGTATAAAGAGCAAACTCTAAATTCTCCATCTGCTGTTGTGAAAGAGCTGGTGGAATAATTCCCGTTATTGGGAACGAATTCTTCTCTGCAAAAATTATTATATCGTTAAGTTTGAATTTGCGGTGCCCGCCTAAAGTTTTAGAACAGGGAATTCTACCACTTTCAGCCCAACGCTTGATTGTTGTTTCAGTTACATTAAGCAACGAAGCAACTTCATTTGTAGATAATTTTGTGTGTATCATATTTAATGTTCGTTATATATGTTATGTTCGTTATGAACGATTTAAATATAAGCAATAATTTATACTTTGTCAGGTCTTTTTAGAAAAAAGATAAAATATTTTTAAAAACGCTTAAAACAGATCAAAAACGGGATGTTCTTTTAATATAATTTTTCACATTAAACTTTCTACTGCAACCAGTAGCATTCATATACCGGATTTTTCCGAACACTTTCCTCTCGCCCCAAGCCCTGTCGTGTACTCCGCCTAACGACCAGGCAATTCCGGTATAACCGTTCGGATCACGGCCATCTAGTTCATATTTATCGTTTAAATAAATTGCAATATGGAACGCCTCTTCAGGAGATTTTGTCCATTCAAGAATTTTCTTTGCCCAATACATTCTCATATATCCGTGCATTTTACCTTCGCGAACCATTTGCATCTGTGCCGCATTCCAAAGAGAATCGTAAGTTGCAGCATCCTCGAATTGATTTATTGTATAAATATATTCTCTCCTGTCGAGTCGATGTTTGTTTAAACTATCCTTTGCCCAATTTGGAATACCGTCGAATGAATCGTAATTGGAATTATTGTAACAAAAATTATCGGACAATTCTCGGCGCACTATTAACTCCTCTAAAAACGCTTCTGTAGATTTTAAAAACTTCTCATATTTCTGTATATCGAGTGCAATTCTTTGTGCTGATATTTGTCCGAAATGAAGATAAGGCGAGAGGTTTGATTGAGCATCTTTGTTTGGGTCGTTACGGTCGTTATAGTAATTCTCCAACTTTTTTTCAAAAAATGTTTCCATAGTTTTGTACGCTGCGTTTTCTCCCGGTTTTATCCAATCTACTCCCTGAACATTAAAATCAATTATTAAAGATTTAACTGCTTGATCCCAATTGTTTTTGTAGAAAGGTTTATTCCAAACAAGTTTTTGTTTTTTCACACTAGGGAAGTCATCCAGGTATTCGTTAAGGAGCCGGTTGATTTTGGGGCGGATTGTGTAGGCACCGAACTCCTGTTTAGGTGATGCGATCCAACAAGGTACGATGTTGTGAGCATCCACTTCGTAAAACGGGATATTAATTTCTTTTGCAACTAATTCTTTCCATCTCTTGTTTATTTTTAAAGGTGAAAAATCGGTAACCAAAATTCCTGTTTTGTGTTTTCTTATAAATTTTGGAATTTCAGTTTCAGGATTTCCCGTCAATAAAATAAAGGGTATGTTTTTCTTTTTTAGATTCTTCTCAACTTCTTTCAGTCCTTTAAGCATGAATCCATACTGTCTGATTGTCGC
>JBBIOD010000102.1:0-5651 GCA_037443545.1 Ignavibacteriales bacterium
TAATATATACATATTTTGGCTTGAAAATATATGAAAATTCGGGGTTTTAAACAAACTTGATAATGTATGCGCTAATGCTTGTTTATACAATATTAGTACAATCAGTATTTCATTTGAAAAAGTTAGCTTCTCATCAATAACCGGAAAAGTTTTGCCATAACGATTTTTTTTACAATGCGGGCATTAATCTATGCTTCCTCTGCTCGGTCTGAACGGATAGTAATGAGGTTCCCATTGTGCTTTTTTAATGATTCGTTCACATTCGTCGTCGGTTAATAATCTTCCTAGTCCCGCCTCACGAGCTTCTATCGCGACTGCTTTCGCTACATGTAAGGAAACATTTCTTATATCATTTAGATTGGGTAACAACATACCCCTTTTACGTTCCTCATCGGTTACCAACATACTCAAAGCTTTGCTGGCGCTCAGGAACATCTTATCAGTAATCTTCGAAGATTTACTCACAAGCGCACCTAAACCGACACCAGGGAAAACAAACATATTATTACATTGAGAAGTGATAAAAGTTTTTCCATTATACTCGAATTCAGTAAAAGGACTTCCCGTTGCAACCATACCTTTGCCATTAGTTGCTTTTGCAACCTCTTCGGGAGTGCATTCGGTTTTTGATGTTGGATTCGATAACGCAAAAATTACAGGACGCTCATCATTACCTGCCATTTGCTTCAGAATCTCTTCATTAAAGAGCCCTTTTGTAGCTGTTACACCTATCAATACGGTCGCTTTTGTGTTTCTGATAACATCCATTAAAGTGATGGTGTTTGGTGAATCTAATTTCCAGTTTGCAACAACAGAGTGTTTTTTTGCATAAGGTTTTTGCGAAGTTTCCAGGTTTGGAGTATCCTCCATCAATAATCCGGGCATATCGATAGCAAAAATTTTATTACACGCTTCCTCATCTGATAGTTCTTCTTCTTTTAACATAGCGAGTATGTTGTCGCATATTCCCGAGCCGGCTTGTCCCATGCCAACAATAACAAAACGTTGATCACTGAATCGCTGCTTTTTAATTTGTATTGCAGTTGTGAGGGCGGCTAGCGTTACTGCGCCGGTTCCCTGAATATCATCGTTGAAGGAAGGAATTCTGTCGCGGTATCTGTCGAGCAATTTAAATGCTTTGTGTTTTGCAAAATCTTCCCACTGTAAAAGGGCATTCGGAAAATTTCGCTTAACGCCTAAAATAAATCGCTCGATGAAATCGAAATACTCAGGTCCATCTAATCTTTGATTGCGATAACCGAGATAAAGCGGGTCTTTCAATAACCGCTCATTATTTGTCCCTACGTCAAGGCAAATCGGTAAACAGCAGGCTGGATGTAAACCGCCGGCAGCTACGTACAGATTTACTTTCCCGACAGGAATTCCCATTCCGTCGGAGCCTAAATCGCCCAAACCGAGTATCCGCTCGCCGTCGGTTACAACTATCAGATTAACATCAGGGAGAGAAATGCTCGAAAAGATTGCATCGATGTTAGCAATGTTGTCGGGGGTAATGTATATTCCACGATATCTGCGAGTTATGTGGCTCATCTGTAAACAAGCTTGTCCGACAGTCGGTGTGTATACTATCGGTAGCATTTCTGTTAAATTTTCGGATAGAAGTTTGTAGAATAAAGTTTCGCTTCTGTTTAGCAAACCCTGTAAGTAGATATATTTTTCCATATCGTCAGGCTTCCGGCGATACATTAATACGCTGCGTGTAAGTTGGTTTTCGATTGTGTTAATGCCAGAGCGCAGTAACCCCGACAAACCTAAACTCAATCTTTCTTCGACTGTAAAAGCGGACGCTTTGTTGAGTAATGGGTCGTTCAGAATTTGTTGTCCGCGTAAATAAACTTCAAAATATTCTTCTCCCGTTAAAGGATCGATTTTTATCGAAAATGTTTTCATCGTTTCTCCAAATAGTGATTTGATTTATATTTAGGGAACCTCTAAAAACTCACCACTAAGACATTCATGGCACTCCCAAAGGGATGACTTCGTCATTAGTTTCATTAAAAAAACAAAATATCCTTAGTGTTTCTAAGTGATCTTAGTGCCTCAGTGGTTAAATTTTTTATTTGCCTTAGTTTTTAAAGGTGCCCATAAAAAAAACTCCGACTTCTTTTATGAAATCGGAGTGTTGCAAATTACTCTATGCTTTACGCTCATTGCTCATGGTTCTTATATTTTCGGTCCTGCTTTAATAACTTCAACAGGAGAACCGGATTCGTATTTCTTGAAGTTCTCAATAAATCGACCCGCAAGTTGTTTGTACTTAGTCATGTGAGCTTCTTTACTGTGCCACGACGATGCTGGGTTGAGGACGCTTTGTGGTATATCGCCGCACGTTTCAGGCACTTCGAAACCAAAGATCGGATCTTTTTTGAATTTAACTTTGAGCAGTTCGCCGCTAAGCGCCGCGTTCAATAATTCACGCGTGTACTTGATGCTTATGCGTTTGCCGACACCGTACGGTCCGCCAACCCAGCCGGTATTTACTAACCAGCAGTGGACGCCGTACTTCAACATTTTTCGTTTAAGTAAATCTGCGTAAACGGCTGGATGGTGCACCATGAACGGCGCGCCAAAACATGCGCTGAATGTTAATTCGGGTTCTTTCCCAAGTCCCATCTCGGTGCCAGCAACTTTTGTTGTGTAGCCGGAGATGAACTGATACATCGCCTGCTCGGGTGATAGCTTTGCAATCGGCGGTAATACTCCTAATCCATCGCATGTTAAAAGTATAATGTTCTTCGGGTGTCCGCCCATTTTTTCCGGTACTGCATTATCGATATGTTCGAGTGGATATGATGCACGTGTATTTTCTGTAATTGTCGAATCATCCAAATCGATTTTTCTTGTGATCGGATCGAAAACAACATTCTCCAAAATTGTCCCGAACTTTTGTGTGCAGGCGTAAATCTGAGGCTCGGCAGTAGGGGAGAGAGAAATTACTTTCGCGTAACAACCTCCTTCAAAATTAAATATACCATCATCGCTCCAGCCGTGCTCGTCATCGCCGATTAATCCGCGATTCGGATCGGCGGATAAAGTTGTTTTACCCGTTCCCGATAAACCAAAAAATAACGCTGTATCTTTTTCTTTTCCTATGTTCGCAGAGCAGTGCATCGGCATTACTCCATCCAACGGTAACAGGAAATTCATGACTGTAAAAATAGATTTCTTGATTTCGCCGGCATAAGCAGTATTGCCGATTATGCCTATCTTCTGTTCGAAGTTTAAAAGAATAAATGTTTCTGTCGATGTTCCATCGATCTGCGGAAGTCCTTTGAATGACGGTATCGACATAATTGTGAAATCGGGTACGTGCCGTTTATATTCCTCTGCTGTTTTTGGCATTATAAACATATTCCGTGCGAACGCGCTATGCCAGGCTTTTTCTGTGATGATGCGGATTGGTAAACGGTATTCCTGATCAGCTCCCGCGTAACAATCCTGTACGAATAAATCTCTCCCTTGCAAGAACCCTTGTAAACGACTCAGCACTTCATTGAATTTATCCTGATTGAACGGCCGGTTGTACTCGCCCCACCACACTTTATCCTGCGTTGATGGTTCTTTAACAACGAATTTATCATTTGCGGATCTGCCTGTATGTTTTCCGGTGTGTGCAATGATGGGTCCCAGTTTCGAGATTCGTGCTTCACCGCGGAATGTGATTTCTTCGTATAGAGCCTCTGTCGGTAAATTCCAATAAACTGTGTTAAGATTCGTCAAGCTGTGATTATCGAGTCCGTAATCGCTTTTTAATGCTTTAGCTTGATCTTGAGCGGGTGTTTTAATATTCAGTAAATTGTTCATAACCAATCCCTCACTAATTTCCGTTCGCCGATAAATATTTCATTCGGCGAGTTGGGGTCGAGCGCCCATTTCATTCGTTCAATTCCTTGCTTAATTTCTTTGATTGTTCCGCAATAACTAAGGCGTAAGTAACCTTCCATGCCGAATTCTTTTCCGGGAACTGTAACAACGAGCGCTTTCTTCAATAAGAATTGCGAAAGCTCAAGTGAGTTTTTATTATATGCACTGAAATCCGGCAAGCAATAAAATGTTCCATCGGGTTTTGTAACCTTCACGCCATTAAACGATTGAAGCTCCTGCATCATCACGTTGCGGTTATTTTCTATCATCAGCCGTAATCCCTCGACGATGCTTTGTATTCCCATCAGCGCACCTTCTGCCGCGGCTTGAAGTATAACCGATGTGGTTGTTGTAATCTGTCCTTGCACATTTGTCATAATCTGAGTTAACGCTTTTGGTGCGACAGTCCAGCCAATTCGGAAACCCGTCATTCCGTAAAGTTTCGAGATTCCATTCACGACGATAACTTTAGAATTCTCTAAATCTTTTTTTGTGTGCTTGTAAGCTGAGATTGGTTTTCTTCCATCAAAAATTAATTTATGGTAGATGTCGTCCATGATGCAGTAGATACCTTTACGCTCACATAAATCAATAATATCAGAGATGAACTGCTCACTGTACATAATTCCGGAAGGGTTGTTCGGACTGTTGATGATGATTGCCTTTGTGTACGAGCTTACTTTTTGTTCGATGTCTTTCATTCGTGGATGGAATGATCCGTCTTCCGGTGTAACAATAACCGGAACGCCGTAACACATCCGAACCATTTCGGGATAACTGACCCAGTATGGTGCAAGTATGATCACTTCTTCCTGCGGGTTTAGTAATGTGAACAGAAGATTAAAGACCGATTGTTTAGCGCCCGCTGAAACGATTATATTTTCAGGCGACACCATTTTGTCGTAGTTCTCTTCAGTATACCTGATGATTGCTTTCTTCAAAGAAGTTGTACCATCGGTCGGTGTGTATTTTACATCCCCGGTATTAAGTTTTGCCGCTGAACTAAGAATTGCGTTAATCGGAGCTTTATTTTTGGGTTCACCCGCTCCGAGGTGAATAACTGCTTCACCTTTTTCCTTCAGCAAACGAGCTTCTTCAGTAAGCTTCAGGGTTGGCGATTCAGGTATAGATCGTGCAAGTTGACTTACATTCATTTATTAATAGACCTCATTTATTTTATAATTTCGAAGATTACGAAGAACGGAGTTGCCCTATGATTGTAATTGTTCGGTATTCTTAACAACACGACAGGTACATTTTACAAAAAATATTTTTATAAAACAAAAAATACTTGAGCGTTATTTTTAATGAACCAAAACCATCTATTATTTTTGCAGTTTAGTTTTGAAAAGCTTTTGAACGTGTGGCGGAACAAAGTTTGAAATATCGCCCCCCAGCTTTGCAATTTCACGGACAATAGATGAATTTAGATAAGTATGATTTTCGTGAGGCATCAAAAATACTGTAGTAATTTCATTAGCCAATTTTCTGTTCATCAAAGCCATTTGAAATTCATACTCGAAATCCGAAATTGCGCGCAAACCTCGAACTAAAGCTTTCGCCTTTTTTCTTCTCGCATAGTCAACTAACAATCCGTCAAAATATTCCACCTCGACACGTTTGCCATATTTTTTTACAGCAGTTTTTACCATTTGGATTCGCTCCGCGTCGCTGAAAAGCGGTTGCTTTGCCGAGTTGCGTGCAAGAGTTACAATAACTTTATCGAATATTTCGATCGCACGTTCAAGCACGTCTATGTGTCCGTA
>JBBIOD010000103.1:0-5604 GCA_037443545.1 Ignavibacteriales bacterium
TCTTTCTATGGTATTTGCGTTGAACACTTTGTTAACAAGAAACCCCAAAAAATAAACGGGCCGAAGCTTCGTCTGCGCGCTATATTTGGGAAGGAACGCACAGACAAGCTTCATTTAAAGCATCATGGGAGGAATAATGCTTACCCTGAATAAAAAGAATTTAAACACACGATCGTTACTTTTAATATGTATGACGTTTTTAATGACTTCCTACCGTGCATTCTTCAATTTCAGTTAACCCTGTAGGACTTTCTACCAAAGGTGCCCCCTTAGCAGATAAGCAACGATCAACCTCCAGTTGTAAACCTACGACAACACAGATTTTTTTCGTGAACCTGTAGGATTCGTCCCGAAGGGATTTCGTGAATAAAAGACTTTTTATGAACGGAATCACTTCAACCGCACAGATTGTTTTTGGTGGGCCCTGTAGGACTTGAACCTACGACCCGCAGATTATGAGTCTGCTGCTCTAACCAACTGAGCTAAGGGCCCTTCAAAGCATCGTTATTACTGACAAAATATACTACTTATAGGTATAAAAAACAAGAATTTCTCATTTTTTTTTAAAAGGTACTATTGCCTCACTTGCAAACCTTGATGAAGCTGATTAGAGGAAAAGGTATTTGCAATATTAATAGCAAAATCATCAGAAGGTAGAGATAAAAAATGATTCATCATACACACGAGTGTGAGATCTTTTTGACCGTTTCTTTTTCGAAGTTCCAAACTCGTAGGAGGTTTTCACCTCCTTGATTGTTGGTAACGTTGTGCAAATGCTTTGGTCATAGTTGTTTCCGGTTCCGATTTCTGTCGAATTTCTATTCAAAATCATCATATTTGGCTTAATATCTAAGAAAATCGGGCATAGTCTCATAGAAAACAACTTCGCTTTATTTAATTTTCATATAGATTATTACATGAGTCAAGGAATACTTTTCTTTTAGATTTTTTGGTGAGGCAAATAGAAAGGTTGGAGAATAAGGAATAATTCGTTATATTGAAGTGAGTAATTTCACTCCTAATTTCTCAGATTTACTCATTTCGATAGTTTTATTTTCAATTTAATTATTAAAGGTAAGTTATGGGTAAAAGTAAAATTTCTTTGCGACAATGTATTCATTGCAGTCTAACTACAAAAATGGTAATGGTTGGTGAAATGGCAGGTGTTACAGATAAGATCTGGTACCGCTGCCCTCGATGCCATCACTTATCATTATTGAGCCCGATTATCGAGAGTGGAACTGATAGCGCAGGAAACGGAGAAAAAATAAAAAAACATTACAACCCAGAAATTACTTACACGCTTGGTGAAAGAATTTTTCACGACGCACTGAACGACTTCGGAAAAGTAATTAAGAAAGAAACAACATCTGACGGAAGCCATGCAATCATTGTCAAGTTTGAGAATATTGGCGAGCGCAGATTAATTGAAAACTATAAATTAGAAAACGTATTCGAAAATGAAATTTCAGAAACAAATACACCGCATCGAGAGGAGGTGAAGTGATTGATCGGCATCAATATTCAAGATCACGAGAATATCGACAAAGCTCTAAGAAGATTTAAGAAAAAATATGAACGATCAGGCGTACTGAAAGAATTTAAGAAAAGAACTTTCTTTACGAAACCTTCAGTCAAGAAGCGAATGGCAAGAATAAAAGCAGTTCGCAGAGCTTACAGAACCCGGATGGAAGAAACATCTATGTAATCGAAAACCCTACCTCAATCAGCAGGTAGGGTTTTTTATTTTAATACCTTTTCGATTACTCTTAAAAAATTTCCACCTAAAATTTTTCGAATATCATTCTCCGAATACCCTCGCTTCAATAATTCTTTCGTGATCTCTGGATAATACGATACATCGTCTAATCCTATAGGCGTAACTCCGATGCCATCGAAATCTGAGCCGAGCCCTACGTAATCAACTCCTACAAGTTTTACGACGTAATCCACATGGTCAATCAGGTCGCTTATTGTCGGCAGTATCTTATCATATTCTTCTTTCAACATTCTGCCAATCACCTTTTCGCGTGATAATGCCGAACCTTTCCAAGATTTTTTTAAAGCTTTTACTTTTGCTTCGTGCCGCTTCCGCAATACTTCTACTTTTTTACTGAATGTTTTATCTAAAAAATATGGGGCAAAATTTACAGCCACCAACCCGCCTGTGTTGGCAATTGCTTTAATTTGGTCGTCCTTTAAATTTCGGTAGTGCTGAAAAATATTCCAGACTGATGAATGAGAAGCGATGATTGGATTTTTTGAAGTTTCAATTATGTCCCAAAAAGTTTTCTCGCCGGAGTGTGAAACATCGATTAAAATTCCAAGTTCATCCATCCGTTGAACAAACCTTTTACCAAGATTAGTTAAACCTTTAAACTTCAATTTTTTTGAGTTGTTCGTTTCATCCTCGGCCGAAGTTGCCCAACTCGTGCTGTTGTTCCAGGTAGGCATTATCGAACGAACTCCTGCGGAATAAAAATAATCAAGATTCTGAATCGAATCGCCAAGTGGATGAGCCCCTTCCATACTTATTAGAAGGGCTATTTTCCCTTCTTTATTTATCTTTTCAAGGTCAGAGGCAGTAAGCGCAACCCGTATGGATGCTGGATATTTTTTAGCAAAATTTAGAAGAGCTTCGATTTGGTTGTTCGCCTGTTCGAAATAAGATTTGGATTTGTTTGCTGGAGGAACCCATACCGAGAAAAACGAAGCATCGACTCCCCCCGATTTCAAACGGGGTAAATCTATATGTCCTTTTATAGTTTGCAAACCTAAATCTTCTCCCTCTAACAAACGGTGAACGGCGTCGTTATGTCCATCGAAGATGTAGGCTTCGTGGTGGATTTTTTTATAATCCAGATGTGTTTGAAAAGCAGTGAGAGATAAGAGTATCAACGTAATTAATCCGATTTTAAAAAAATTAAGGAACATAATTAGATTTGAGATTGATAAAAAAAATAAAAAGGAGGCTCGATTTATATCAAGCCCCCTTTATATGAAACCTGTGTAATACTTACGTAGTCGGCGAATCGCCGCCCGATGTATCGGTAGTCTTTAATTCTTGAACTTCTTTACGGATTTCCTGTGCTTTCCGTTTTATTTCGTTCATAGCTTTTCGGACTCGTGTTCCGGCAGACTTGTTACCTTTGTCGTAGAATTTTACAAAATCTTTTTCGAAACTTGCAACCAGGTCTCGTAATTCATTATATCGGCTCATTAAAACCTCCTTTTGGTTTGTTATTGTTAAATATGAATTAATTTAATTATTTGAAACAGTGAATTAATTACTTCTTGTATTGTTTTGTAATTTTAGAATTTTTTAGAACGTTCTTTACGTTCCTCTCGTTCTTAATGTATTCCTGATACAGAATATCCATTAATTTCTTTCTTCGTTGATACAGCTTCTTTAAAGGTCGCGGTTTTACTTTTGTAAGCACGTACGATGTAATGATCGGAAGTGCAATCGTCGAATCGTTGTAAACTACTACCGTGTCGGGAAGTTGGCTCGGGTCAACTTTTCCCCAGCTTACAGCTTCCGAAGGAGTGGCGCCCGATAAACCACCTGTATCGGGACGTGCATCGGTTATCTGTAAAAAGTAATCGTGTCCTTTTTCGTCAATCTTTAAAACTTCTTGCAACTGTGGTTCTGTTTGAAGCATAAAGTTTTTTGGCGAACCGCCGCCTAAAATAAAAACACCGCTTTTACCGCCGCTCCGCTTGGCATTTAATACTATTGCTGCTGTTTCGTTTACATCTTGGAAAACATCTAACTTAAAATTAGTTTCTTTCAACTTAATAGCTGCAATGTTCATCCCGATTGAACTGTCGCCGGGCGAGGGAGTATAAACCGGAACGCCACACAGATAAGCTGCAGCTAAAATGCTGTGATTTTTGATTCCGAGAATTTTTTCCCTTTCGAAAATAAACTTCCCAATCAAGTAGTGCAATTCGGAAGTCCCCATTTCTTTATCGAATTCCGGAAATTTAAAAATCTCTCTGAAAAATTCATCTGTCGAAAGCAAAACATTGTAATCGAACAAAACATCATAGATACGGACGACACCCTCTTCCCTCAAAATTCTGTCATCAATAAACGGAGTACCCCGGTGCATACTCAAGCCGAGTGCAAAATGTGCATCGTGATATAAATTTGCACCTGTCGAAACTAACCAATCGACGAACCCTGCTTTCATTAAAGGAACGATGCAAGTTCCCCCCAAACCGGCAGGTGTCAAGGCGCCGGTTAAACTCATTCCGATAGTAACATCTTTTTTAAACATCTTTTGAGTAAGTAAATGGCAAGCTTCACGCAAACGAGCAGCATTGTAAGCTTGAAAATATTCATCTACTAAGGTTGTAATTGGAACATCACCCGGTATCGGTTTCTGAGTGATTTGTTTCCCTCGAAGATATTGTGTTTTAGCTCTCTTCACTTATAAAATAGTTTTAGATTGATTTGACTAACCTTATATTCGATGTAAATATTATAAATTTTAAAGAATTACGCAAGTAAAATCTTTCATTTTTAAAAGATTTTAGGGATTATTTTTGAAAACTATCGAAAATAAGCTGTTTTAATGGATTTTGAAAAGATTATTTTTTAGCTTCTTTTGTAGATTTTTGAGATTTTATGTAATAAAGTGGAATTAGAAGGAGAAAATTAAAAATTATTCCAAAAACACCGTTTAAATTTGTGATCCAATTTTTCCCGATGAATACAGGCTCGAATTCATTAAATACACTCCCGAATAAAAATGAATTCCATAAAATCCAATTGAAATGAAGGAAAGCAGAAACCCAAATTGATCCACTCATCGAATAAAACCACCAAAAAACAAACCCCATCAGAATGTAAGAAAGAATTAGTGTTATTCCGAATTGAAAATTTGCCGACTCTACATAATAATAAAGTGAAATTGGGAGAAAAGTAAATGCCCAAACCAAAGATGAAATGGAAATTGACTTAATCGGAGATACAAATTCAGACGTTTTGACATATAAATATGAGCGCCAGCCGAATTCAGCCAATACTACCGATGGAACAAACCAAACAAATAGTAGAGGTAAATCGAAAAACAAACCTAATACGACAGTTTCAAGATTTTTTGGATTTTGAAATTTGATTAAATCGAATAAATATCCAGCTACGATTATCAGCCCGCACAAAAGAACCGGGTAAAGAAAAGCTGCAAGCCAAAATTTCCAATTACCGAATTTTAAGAAGTTAGAGAGGATTTTATCACGATAAATGAAACGAAGGAAAATTAACGCCACAATTCCGGGGATGAACATAAAAGGAAAAAATCTGAAACCGAATGGCTCCCATATGAAGTCTAAATTTTGAAATTTCCATTGGTAACCTAAAATCCAGGAAATCAACAAAGTGAGGAGGATATAACGTGTAACTATCCGCAAAGCACACTCCCGCCGTTTACATTAAGAATTTCGCCCACGATATTATCAGCCAAATTGGAAGCAAGAAACAAAATTGGACCTGCGATTTCTTCAGGCGTTGCAATTCTCCCACGAGGAATTGTTAAACTTACTGCTTTCCTATAATTCTTATCTTTGAATACGGGTATGGTCATATCCGTTACCACC
>JBBIOD010000104.1:0-5588 GCA_037443545.1 Ignavibacteriales bacterium
ATCCCAACTCAACTTTAATAAGTATATTATCTTTTATTCCCTTTTTAACTCCGACGATGATGGCTGTTCGGATACCAATTCAAATGCCGTCTCTATTTGAAGTTCTTGCAAATATAATAGTTTTAGCTCTATCAACTGTTGGTGCTATGTGGGCTGCAGCTAAAATTTTCAGAACTACCATCTTGTCGTATGGTAAACACCCAAGTTTAAAAGAATTGTGGCATTATCTAAAATCAAAATAGAAGGAGATTCAAAAATGTTGAATCATATGAAATCCGCCTCAGGCGGGAAACACGTATCGATTCTGTTAATCGTAGTAGCGATATTAACGTTACCAGTTTACTCTCAAGTTGTGGTACCCGATAAAGATAGACCAACCGAACTTGAACGGGGTGTGTTTGGACTTGGTGCAAGTTTTGGACTCGGGACTGGTATGGGAATAAGTTTCAGGCATCATCTTCCATCAATTGCATCATATCAATTTACAGCAGGAATAATTAAAGACGCAAAAAAAATGATTTACGATTTGGGGTTGGAAATTCAGTTTGATTTAGTACGCGGCGAACGCACTCGGTTTTATGCTGGCGGTGGCAGCGGGTTTTATTTTGTAGGCGAAAACTCAAATGAACTCAAAGGTCCTCTGCGACTTGCCTTAGGTATCGGAATTGAATCTAAAGCTCGCGATGCTTTACACATCTCAGGGAGTTTATACTTCACATACTTCACAAACGGACAAATTCTGCCCTTGCCGCAAGTGGGTATGCATTATTATTTCTTTTGATTATGAATGATATTCGTTGGTTAAAAGAATTCCCCGGTGCAATTACGTTCTGCGACAAAGAGGGGCTGATTCTTGAAATGAATGACAAAGCCGCAAAAACTTTTACTGAAGACGGGGGCTACAACTTAATCGGAAAGAATTTACTCGATTGCCATCCCGAACCGGCTCGGAAAAAACTCAAACAACTTCTTGATAATCAGCAAACAAACGTTTATACGATAGAAAAGAATGGTATAAAGAAACTTATCTATCAAGCACCTTGGTATAAAGACGGAGAGTATCGTGGATTAGTAGAACTATCTTTGGAAATTCCGTTTGAAACGCCGCATTTTATTAGATAGAAATATTTAAATTGATTGTATAAACTAATTTTAGTATATTTAAAACGATTTTTTAAACAACTATTTTTGAACGAATGTCTATTGATACGATAATTTTCTTCATACTCGCTGCTGCTTCAATAATTTCAGCTATCATCGTAGTTACACGACGTTCCCCGATGATGAGCGTAGTTTTTCTTGTCATAAATTTTATTATTCTCGCTATTATCTACCTTACTCTCCAAGCCCAATTTATTGCTGTTATCCAGGTTGTCGTATATGCTGGTGCGATTATGGTTCTTTTCCTATTCGTTGTAATGCTACTTAATTTAGGTAAGGAAGAAATGCTGACCGAGAAAATTACATACAAAAAACGGGTAGCTGTCGGATTGGTTGTAGTTATGTTGGGTCAACTAGTCATAGGAATATTGATGAGAGATTCCAAATTTCATCAACAAGTTGCTCCCAACGCTGAACAACTTGGTACAGTTGAAGGCATTGGGAGAATGCTGTTTACTCAATATCTTTTTCCGTTCGAAATAACATCCATTTTACTCTTAGCTGCAATTATCGGTGCTGTTGTTTTAGCTAAAAAAAGAACTGGAGATTAAAAAACATTTTTCATATTTACTTTTGAATTTTGGATAGACAATATGGTGCCACTAAACTACTATCTTGCATTAAGCGCAATATTATTCTCAATCGGTGTGGTTGGAGTTTTAACCCGCCGCAACGCAATCATAGTTTTTATGAGTATCGAACTTATGCTCAACTCGGTTAATCTTACTTTGGTCGCTTTTTCATCGTACTTGGGAAACGCAACAGGTCAGATGTTTGTATTTTTTGTTTTAACAGTTGCCGCGGCAGAAGCAGCAGTCGGACTTGCCATCATCATTGCACTTTTCAGGAATAAGATGACTGTCAACATCGACGAAATCAACATAATGAAATGGTAATATTTTTATGACGGAGATTATTAATTGACACACGAATATGTCGGCTTGATAATACTTTTTCCGCTTATCGGATTCCTTATAAATGGTTTAGTTGGTTCTAAAATAAAATCTGAAAAGCTTATTGGGGTTATCGGAAGTGGTGTTGTCGGTCTGTCGTTCGCAGTTGCGACAGCCATATTTTTTCAAATGATTAGTCAACCAGTCGAAGACCGTTCGCATATCGTCAATATCTTTAATTGGATGAGTGTAGGCTCACTTTCCGTTGATGTCGCTTATCAGGTCGATCAGTTGTCAATACTTATGACATTAGTTGTAACGGGAGTCGGTTTCCTTATACACGTTTACGCAATCGGTTATATGCACGGCGATTCAGGATTCTGGAGATTCTTTGCTTACCTGAATCTCTTTATTTTTATGATGCTGAATTTAGTTTTGGCTGATAATTTCCTCCTGATGTTTTTAGGATGGGAAGGCGTTGGACTTTGTTCATACCTTTTAATCGGATTCTGGTATGACAAGAAGTTTGAAAAAGGTACAACCGGTGATGCCGCTAAGAAAGCTTTCGTAGTTAACCGTGTCGGGGACTTTGGGTTTTTAATTGCGATGTTTTTAATTTTCATTACTTTCGAAAGTTTAAAGTTTGATACTGTGTTTGCCCGGGCTTCAGCATTATCAATTGGCGACAAAACTGTTTTCTGGATTGCGTTGCTGTTATTTATCGGGGCTACTGGTAAATCGGCACAGATACCTTTGTTCGTCTGGCTTCCCGATGCTATGGCAGGTCCAACTCCGGTTAGCGCATTAATCCACGCTGCAACCATGGTAACAGCGGGCGTTTATATGGTTGCTCGTGCATCCGTATTATTTGCATTAGCTCCAGATGTAATGATGATTGTTGCAATAATAGGGGCTGTTACTGCTGTATTCGCCGCAAGCATCGGACTTGTACAAAACGGAATCAAGAAAATTTTAGCATACTCAACAATTAGTCAACTTGGATATATGTTTTTAGCGCTTGGTGTGGGTTCATTCGCGGCAGGAATATTCCACGTTGTAACACACGCATTTTTTAAAGCATTGCTATTCCTCGGCGCAGGTGCAGTGATACACGCCATGCACGATGAGGAAGATATACAGAAAATGGGCGGGTTAAAAGAAAAATTACCCACGACTTACAAAACATTTTTAGTTGCTACACTGGCAATATCGGGTATCCCACCTCTCTCAGGTTTTTTCAGCAAGGATGAAATTCTCTGGAAAACATTCTCACACGGCTATTGGCCCCTATGGATATTAGTTTTATTAGGAGCGGGGCTTACAGCTTTTTATATGTTCAGACTTCTGATTTTGACATTCGAAGGCACGCCCCGATGGGAAAAAGGAAAGCATCCGCACGAAGCGCCAAAGCTTATGACTGTTCCATTGATAATTTTAGCATTACTTTCTGTAATCGGTGGCTTCATCGGAATACCTGCAAGTCTTGGCGGCGGAAATGCTATCGAACACTTTCTAAACCCAATATTTGAGCGGGCTAATGTTATAATTGCAACAGGTCATCACGGTGTTGAACCGACTGAATATTTACTTATGGTGTTATCAGTTTTAGTGGCTGTGGTTGGAATTTTCTTTGCACGTAAAATCTACATACGGCGTAAAGAGTTGGCTGATAAATTCGCCGACACTTATAGCGCCATCCATAAGTTGCTTTGGAATAAGTATTACGTGGACGAAATTTACGATGCAGTTATAGTTAATCCGACTGTTAAAGCTTCCGATAAACTTCTCTGGAAAATCTTCGACATTGGTATTGTTGACGGTGCTGTGAACGGTATAGCAAAACTGATTGGTGTAATCAGTAGTTACACACGGCGAATGCAAGTCGGTGTAACACAAAGTTATGCAACTATATTCGTGGCTGGAATTATCATCATTTTAGCTTTACTAATTATTCGTTAATGAAATATTTTTGAATTGTATATGGAACATATCCTAACTTACATAATCTTTACACCACTCGCGGGCGCTCTGGTTCTGTTATTTATCAACAAAGAAAATTCTAACCTGATAAAAGCGATAGGATTAGTATTCAGTCTTCTGGCGTTTGTCTTCTCAGTTTTTCTGTTCATAGGCCTTGATGGAACCAGTCCCAATATGCAATTTGTAGAGAAATACGATTGGATAAAAGGACTGAATGTTTCATACCACGTTGGTGTGGACGGTATGTCGATGCTTTTAGTTGTATTAACAACTTTTCTAACGCCACTCGCGTTGCTATCATCTTGGAACTCAATCAAAAAAAGTATTCGCAATTATGTGATGATGATGCTGTTTTTGGAAGTAGGTATGTTGGGTGTTTTTTCGGCTCTTGATTTATTCCTGTTTTATGTATTTTGGGAAGCCATGCTAATACCGATGTACTTCATAATCGGTATTTGGGGCGGCGAGAATAGAATATATGCTGCCATCAAGTTTTTCATCTACACAATGTTCGGTAGTTTGTTGATGTTAGTCGCCATTATTTGGCTTGGATATTTTGCGTCAACATTACCAGGTGGTAAGTTTACAACAGATTTACTTGAGTTATACAATATCGCGCCGTCAATCCCAGCCGCAATACAAGGTTGGTTGTTCCTTGCCTTTACTCTCAGTTTTGCTATTAAAGTCCCTATGTTTCCATTCCACACCTGGTTACCCGACGCACACGTTGAAGCGCCGACTGCAGGCAGTGTTATACTTGCGGGTGTTCTCCTTAAAATGGGAACGTACGGACTTGTGCGGTTTTCAATTCCGCTATTCCCAACAGCTACGTTCGAATATTTGCCTTACATCGCAGTCTTAGGAATTATCGGAATAATTTACGGCGCACTCGTATCAATGGTACAACCCGATATTAAAAAGTTGGTTGCTTATTCTTCCGTCAGCCATCTTGGCTTTGTGGTTCTCGGTATTTTTGCGCTGACCGAAGAAGGTTTGCAAGGCGGCATCATTCAAATGATTAATCACGGTTTATCTACTGGCGCGTTGTTTATTATTGTCGGTATGCTTTACGAGAGAAGGCACACTCGACTGATCGCGGAATACGGAGGTATCTCCAAAGTGATGCCCGTCTTTGCCGCTATGTTTATGATTGTGATGCTGTCGTCAATAGGACTTCCAGGTTTAAACGGATTCATCGGTGAGTTTCTGATTTTGATTGGCGCGTTTAAGTCGGATTTCTTGAATCATCACGCTTATGCAATATTTGCGTCATCGGGTGTTATCTTAGCTGCTGTATATCTGCTCTGGATGTATCAGAGAGTGATGTTCGGAAAGATTACAAACCCTTCGAACGAAAGTTTACTCGATTTGAGCAAACGTGAGATTACTGTTCTCGTACCGATAATTATATTTATCGTTTGGATCGGAGTGTATCCCTCGACATTCTTAAACAAATCAGCCGCTTCAACAAAACAGTTGATTGAAAAGATAGAAAATTTTAAAAGCGGGAAACAAGCAACAAATGTCAGATGAAAAACCAAAACCACGCCCGCC
>JBBIOD010000105.1:0-5565 GCA_037443545.1 Ignavibacteriales bacterium
GCAGCTTCTACAACGAGAAACATTCCGCCCTTAATATAATCGCCGTTATAAATTTCACCCGCGCCGGGCACAAGTAACGACATACCGCCAGCTAATAACGGAGATTTTTTTGAAATGTTATCTTTTGAAATTCCTTCTTGAGGATTTTCAAAAATTGAAATCTCATTTGACAACCTCATATTACCGCTAAACAAATCAACTTTTGGATTTCCAGTAGTGTATTCGGGTCGGTTGCTTCGTAAATCCGTAGAATGAGCGGAATGAAATAAAATAACCGTAATAACAATTAAGAGAGAGTGTTTAAAAATCATAAGCGTTTCCTAATAATAATTAAAATTTATTAAAGTCTAAATCAAAGCCGAAAAGAATACCCAGATAAAACCGCCACTCTTTGCCGTAAGGAACCACGACGGTTTCATCCCGAACTAATTTTTCGAATTTATCTAATCCATACGAAGCATTAAAGAATATTCTTGTCGGGAAGGCGTACCAAGAGAACGATTCGAGCCGCAGTTCAGTGCCGACATCGCGTTTGAATTTTACGCCTTTTAACGAACCGCCCGTCCAAGCATTTCCTATGTCGCCGTAAAAAGCACCGTAAAGTTTATCAAAGTAAAAATGTAAAATGCGCAAGTCGATTTTGTTAAAAATCGGGAAGCGGTAAGTTAAATTAAAATACCCGAATTCATTACCGCCCAAGGAATAAAACGGATAACCTTTCATTCCTTCCAAGCCGCCGATATAAAAATCGAAAAAGTTATCGACAGGAGGACCTAAAATTGAGCCGCCGCGGATTTGGGCTGTTAGTGTGTGTTTCCAAAAAGGTAATTTAAAGTGCTCGCGCCAGTTTAACTCGACTTTATGAAAATGGAACCAATTATATTTAGGAACGAGATTGCCGTTCTCAATTTCATAATCGCCCGTTGAATTGAATTTATCGAATTCGTAGTCGTAACGAATTCGAATTTTTCTGCCAAGCGGATTAATTTCTGATGTTCGAGAAGGTGTAATACCGTCAAGAGTCAACGTTGAGCTTAAGTTATTCCCTACAAGATAAAGTTCATTTGAACCAGGTACCAGCAATGGCGGTTCAATAGTGTAGAGAATAAAATTATCTATACCTGCGGAGTACCGGCTATGAGCATAGCGTATTTCCCAGTTTAATTTTTCTAAAAATATTTTTTGTTTTAGCACAACATTAAATTCTATGAGATTATAATTTACGCCCACTTTAAATGTGTCTTGGGGTAGCATTAAGTTTGTGCTGGTTTTACGGGTTATATTATACATTTCGTAGCTTATTGTCGGCTCTAAGCCAATCTGGAAAAATCCTGGAACTTTTCCTCTGTAATCGAACATCAAAAACAAATCGCGTTCGAACTTACTGTTTATCGCCCCGCCAGCAAACATTCCTAATTTGTCTAATACATCATTCGAGAAAAGATACACACCTGGTTTTAATATTTCAAACCCTTTGTTCTTTGGATTATAATTATCTACTCTAAGGACGGGAACCGCAGTTAAACTTGTGAAAATATTTTTGTATTTGCGAGAACTATAATCAGGTGTTTTATTATCATCATAAAATTTTAGCTTGTTCCAATCGAATTGCTGAGCGAGATCGTTCAAGGGGGATGCAATCTGCGGAGAAGTTTCACTAAAAATATCCGATTGTTTCACGTAGTAAATATCTTGATTCTGAATCGGGTTGGAGTTTTTAAGATAAGCTATTTTATAACCATCGGATGTGTATGACGCGAATGCTAAATCCGCCTGCTGGTTGACCGAAGGCATAAATGCACCGCCAAAAACATTAGTCAGTTGCTGCGACTTACCCGATGTTAAATCGAATTCGTAAACATTGAAGATGCCGGTTACATCAGAACTGTAGACAATTTTTTTGCCGTCGGCAGTAAATACCGCGCTGCGAGTATCTTCAGAGCCGTTCAGAATAAATTTTACTTCACCGCCAGTTGAGGGAATTATAGCAATATCGCGCCCATCTTTTACAGAATAATCGAAAACGATCTGTGCTCCATCCGGCGACCATTTAGGATTATAAACTTGTTCACTGTTCATGAAAAATGTAAGCTGCTTAAACTCTGACAGAGAATTTACTGAATCGTTGTAGACCGCCACAAAGATATTGGTAATCCCATCATTACCCGCCACAAATGCTATTTGTTTTCCGTCGGGTGAAATTGCCGGCGCATTGGCGCGTTTTCCAAAAGTTAAACGCGTCTCTTTTTCTTTCTCAATATCATAAACATAAATATCGTAAACACTCGACCAATGCGGATTGTCGCTTGAATGTTTAGCGTAAAAAATTTTCTTGCCGTTGGGCGACCAACTAAGGTTTGCTCTAACGCCAGGTTGTATTTTCTTTTCCTCTTTCGTTTGAATATCGTAAACATAAAGAGAGGATAAGAAAAAATAATCGCTCTCTTTGTTTGAAACATAAGCCAACTTTGAGCCGTCGGGTGAAAATGTAGGATAGAAATTTCCAAACCCCGCATCGGCTATAAGCTCGCCTGTAACAAGATTATTTTTTATGTTCGCAACTCGACTTGCATAATCCCGCTTAAGTTCTTCGCGCCATTCATTATAAACTTCTTTTCCATCTTTACCAATTGCCCGTTTAATAGCTCCGTCTATGCTGAATTCAGTAAGCGATGAAAGGTTTCTAGAAATATCTACGATTTTATCCTCACCGTATTTTTTTGCAATATACAAAACGAATGCAAAACCGGCGTTGTAGCTTGATTCGTTGCCCAAGCTCGTCTTACCAAATACTGCCATTTCATTCCACGACAACATGTTGTCGTCGAGTGAGTACATTCTCAGAATCATGTCCCGGTGTGAATCCCAGGAATCGTATCCTAATTCCTTTCTATTGTACTGTGCAACACCCTCGGCGAACCAGGCGGGCACAACAAATCCGGAAACCGGATAAGAGGCAATTACATTTGGATATCCATAAAGCACATCGGGCCTTCTCTCGGCTTCGTAACCAAGCCACTGCAGATAAAATGCAGGGACACGCCTTCCAAATTTCATCGACGTCTGAATTTGAACTATGTGTGTGAATTCATGAGTGATTACATTCCGCAGCCAATTGTGAGTGCCTCGCAAATCAAAATCCATAGAGGTTGCCCATATTTCGATTTTATTATCGTAAAAATATGCGGCGCCGTTTGAATAATCGTCGTGATCTTTTATTATGAACGATACTTTTTGATCTGGTTTATGATTGTACAGAGATGTAACCGGTTCGTATATCTCTTCGGCGATTTTTGCGGTCAGGCGGGCTGTGCGTTCTGCACCGTCGTGGTAATGAACAAAGAAGTGTTCTGTCTCAATCGTTTTCCACTCAAGTTCAGGATGGTGGGGTTCGTCCTGAGCGGCGCATAAATATGTTAAAAATAATATTACCGTTAATATTTTATACAATGTTCTAATTTTCATATCTATCTATAATTATCAATAACTACATTGTTATACTTACTTTTGTAATTTGGTCTTTTTTAAGATACACTCTTCCAGTTTTTACTGTAGTTCCAGAAATAAGGTCTAAAACCACGGTGGAGCCGATTAAAAATGTGCCCAGAAAAGTGTCTTGCGAATACTTATCGTATGTTTTATTTACAGGCAATTGTTCATTCGGAATAACAAAACGTCCGTCAGAATCAGTTCGTGCGGACATATTCCCGTCGATTACAACCGGCGACTCTTTAACGACCGCCATATCTATTTTATACCGAATCAAATAAAAACCTGAGAAAACTTTTACGCCATCGTCGTTCAGTCCGTCCCACGAAAACCTGGGAACAGGTCCTATTCTCATTTTATTTGTAAAGAGCGTTCTGACAAGAATTTCCTTTATCGAAAAAACCTGAATAGTTACTATTTGGTTCGTATCGGTCACAAACGCAACCGTCGTATCAGTTTGTGTGTTGCTTATCTTTTGCTCTTCGTAATATAGCATTACGATTACGTTTGGTATTGGTGTACCGCTCTGGTTTGTTACGTTGCCGTTGATTTGATAGCCGGTAATATTTTCTTCCTGTTCAACCGGTATAATTTCCCGGCAGGAAGCTAGCAGGGCAAGAAAGACAAAAGGAAACCAGCGCATATCATTTTACGATTGCAATTTTAATTATTTTGGTGGCGCTTTGAGATGCGCCGTAGGCTTTGATGTGAGCATAATAAACGCCGCTTTGAATTTTAGACGCATTCCATTCGACTTCGTTATCGAGACCTCCAACAGCATGTGTTTTCAACTGGTCGACTAAATCACCCGCCATATCGAAGATCTTTATTTCGACATTTGAATTTTCGCTCACGTAAAAACGGATGTTGGTTTTACCGTCATACACGGGGTTTGGCCAGTTGTAGGCACGAGATGCTGGGAAATAATCTGATATCTGCCGTCCTGTTAATTGCGAGTTTTCAAAAGCTGTGTGCTGTGCGTTGCCGCGGTAATTTCCCCAAGTTACAGATTGGACGTTAGGGAGTTCCCAAGCATAAAGGTATCCATCGTTCGACATGGCGGCTAATATCCCTGATTGAGTTTGAATCGCTTGTGCAATACTCATAGAAGCAGTGGCGCCATTACTGATGGAAATTGGAAAACCAAAAACTTGTTTCCCATTTGCTGAATATGCGTTGATTAAATTGTTCTTTGTAGAAGCTAAAACATCCAAAACTCCATTGCCATCAACATCGGCTATGATTGGCGGACTTGCAATTGTATCGCTGACGGTTATAGGAAAATTATCCAACATAAAGCCATTATAATTGAATGCATAGATTTTTCGACCAGCAGTAACTATTATGTCCCGTCCACCGTCGTTGTTAATGTCGGCTATAGCAGTTCCTGAAATAGGGCTTTCTAAATTTTGTAGCTGCTTGTAAATATTTAATAGCGTATCGTATAAGACTACAGAATTTCCTCCAATATCAGCAGCAACAAAATAATTTTGATGTAAATTAGTTGATGAAGCTACTAATATTTCCCATCCATTTGATTTGTGTGGTAAAATTGTCTTTCGGCTCGGAGTAATAATCGCATCACTAACAGCAGAAATAAATTTCCCTTCATAGGCAGCTAAGGATAGGATCGGTTGATCGCTAATTTCCCAGGGAAACATTGTCATACGGCTATCATAGATATTACCATCGCTTGCTCCGACTAAAATATAAGATTGAGTTTTAGAAGGAATAAAAACAGGTGTTGTGGTCAAGGTTGTTTCAGCGTTGATTACTATACCCGTAGCTTGTATCGGTCCAAGTCTATAATAGACTATTACTTGTCTTTTATCTACGCCGGCAAAGAAATGACCGCTGCTATCATCATAGTCAAAAATGTGACCCGGAGGAAGATAAGCGATTGGGTAATTTCCACCTAATCTTTCAAACAGACCCCCACCACCAGCTTTATTAAACACAAATATTGAATCGCCGTTTGAGATAAAAATTCTATTGTCGATTATCTGCGGCGCCTGGTTGGCTGCTTTTGAACCAATAAACTTGGGAAATCCCGGTAAAGGTTTTATAACATCATCG
>JBBIOD010000106.1:0-5492 GCA_037443545.1 Ignavibacteriales bacterium
ATGCGCCTAAAAACATTTGATATATTTCGTTACTCAATAATCCTGATGAAATTCCTGCAAGAGCAAGGATGAATGAGAACTCGCCGATTTGCGCCAACGAAAGTCCGGCGATGATTGCAGTTCTTGCCGGGAACGAAAGCAATAAGACCACAATGGCGGCGATAAAAAATTTTATCGAAATAATTGCTGCGGAGAGACTTATTAAGAGAACAGATTTTTCAAAAAGTAAATTAATGTTAACCAGCATCCCGATTGAAATGAAGAATAAACTACTCAGTGCATCTCTGAACGGCAAAGCAGCGCCTACGATTTCGTGAGAGTATTCGGATTCGGATAAAATTAAGCCGGCAATAAAAGCTCCTAAAGCGAGCGATAGCCCAATATACGAAGTAACGAGAGCCGTTCCTAAACTCAAAAACACAACACCGATTACAAACAGTTCACGGCTTTTAGCGATGACAAAAAACTCGACCAATTTGGGCATCAGGTATATTGCAGCAACAATTATAGCGCTTATACCAACCAGAGAGATTACAAAATTGAGTAAAACATCAAGGATGGTAGTTCCACTCGCAGCAGAAAGAACCGGGACGAGCAGCATCATTGGAACGATACATAAATCTTGAAACAACAATATGCCGAGAGATATTTTTCCGTGAGGTGTGTCGGTTTCTGCTCTGTCGGTGAGCAGTTTCATAACTATCGCTGTGCTGCTGAGTGAAATTAAAAACCCTACGAAAAGAGATTGCCGAAACTCCAAACCCATCACTATTTGTAAAAATGTTACCACAAAAATAGTTAAGAGAACTTGTAAGCCGCCGCCGACCAAAACAATTTTCTTAATCCGTTTTAAACGTGTGAGAGAAAATTCGAGACCGATTGTAAATAGCAAAAGCATAACACCGACCTCGGCGAGAACGTTTACTGCGTCGATATTCTTGACTAGTTTAATTCCATAGGGACCGATTATTAGTCCGCTAATTAAGAAACCGGCAAGGGGTGGAATATTCACTTTTCTAAAGATAGAAATTACAACTATTATTACCGCGAGCAGCAGCACGAGTTCGCTGAGTATTTTGAATTCGGGCATTAACCTTCCTTTTAAATTTTCTACTCAAAGTTATGGAAAATGATTTTGAGAAGCAAGGGAATTAATTCGAGGTTTGGGATTTATAGTTTTGTGCATCTCTCTAAAAATCTATTTATATTCATCAAGAAAAAAGTCTTGATAAAATGTCAGAAATAATTTTACAAACACACCGCTTGGCAAAGCGTTATAAAAAACGGTTTGCTGTAAGTGATTTAAATATAGAGGTTTATAGGGGCGATGTCTTCGGTTTTTTAGGACCAAACGGCGCCGGTAAAAGCACCACAATCAGAATGATGCTCTCCCTGATTCATCCAACCAACGGTTCGATAACGATATTTAATAAAAAATTGGATGAACACAGGGTCGAAGCCCTCAAACGCATCGGTGGGTTAGTTGAGAAGCCGGATTTTTACGGACATCTTTCCGCGTTCGATAATTTAAAATTTATCGGCTCTCTTTACGGTGGTGTAAATAAAAAACGAATTGAAGAGGTTCTCGAAATCGTAAAACTCTCCGACCGGACTAACGACAAAGTAAAAACATACTCGCACGGAATGAAGCAGCGTTTAGGAATTGCGCAAGCTCTACTCGCTAACCCCGAGCTAATAATTTTAGATGAACCAACTTCCGGACTCGACCCACAAGGTATGAGAGAAGTTCGAGAGCTGATAAAAAATTTATCGAAAGTGCAAAACATAACAATCTTCCTCTCTTCGCACTTACTCACCGAAGTTGAACAGGTTGCAAATCGGATGGCAATCATTAACAACGGAAAATTAGTAGTGCAAGGATATGTTCTTGAGCTACTCAACAGCAGCGATCAGTATGTTCAAATTCAGGTCGAACCTATTGAGGTTGCCGAACAATTTATCAAATCATTCCCTTTTGTATCAAAATATGAACGCCGCAACGATAACTTGTTGATTTATACGTCGTTAGACCGTATTCCGGAAATCAACGCCGAATTTATAAAACACGATTTACGTGTCCGCGCTATCATTCCGCGCCGGTCATTAGAAGATTATTTTATCGAAATGACCGAACGGGCTTATCCAACTTTTCAAACTTCCAAAATCAAAGGAGTCGGTAATGTTTAATATCGCCCTACTCGAAGGATATAAAATATTTACAAAGTGGCGCACTTACATCGGCTTTCTTACCATAGGCATAATCGTTCCGCTAATAGTTCTCGGATTAAAATTGAGCGGAATAAATCCAACTCAAAATGCGATGTTCAGTTTTCAGGAAGAATTTATTACTACCGGAAATTTATTCAATGGCTGGTTCTTAAGCCACCTAATAATGCATAGCATGTTTGTTCATATCCCGTTCTTGATTACACTCGTTGCCGGCGATTCGTTGGCGGGCGAGGCGACTTCGGGAACGTATCGGATTTTACTTACTCGCCCAGTTTCAAGAGTTAAAATCTTAATTATCAAATATATCACAACAATATTTTACACAACCACACTCGTTGTTTTTTTAGCAGCTTTGAGTATCGGACTTGGTCATTTGTTTTTCGGCGGCGGCGACCTGATAATTTTTAGAGGCGAGATTTTACTTTTGCCGGTTGATGAAGTATGGTGGCGGTTTTTAATCGCATATCTTGGGGCACTCATTGCAATGTGGACCGTAGCATCGCTGGCATTTTTCTTCTCGTCTTTTGTAGAGAATGCTATCGGTCCGATTATCGGCACAATGGCAGTGTTGATAATATTTTTTATAATCGGGGAACTACCTATCGAATTGTTTACAACATTAAAGCCGTATCTTTTTACAACATACACTTCTGTCTGGACAAAAGCGTTTGAAGAGCCGATTAACTTTAATGATATACTCAAATCTATAAGTTACTTGTGTATCTTTTGTGGCGGTTTCTTTTTGGTTACGATGTTTCTTTTTAGCAGGAAGGATATTTTATCGTGAGAGGGTATATCTCAATAGCACACGCCTTTAGTCGGATGTCAATCAACCGCTCCAACAATTTAATTCAGAGAACGATATTGATCGGAGTGTTTCTAACATGTATTTTCGCACCTATTTCATTTTCTCAACCGAACGCATCTGAAATATTAAACCGGGTTGAGAGCAGGTTTAAAGAAATTCAAGATTATTCAGCCGAAGCTCTTGTTTCGGTAGAGATGGAGCGGCTTCGGATACCGAGGAGGAAGATGAAAATATTTTTCAAGCAACCTGACAAGTTTCATTTAGAATCGGAAGGGTTTGCGATAATACCTCGGGCAGGGCTGGGGTTCATTCCATCGCAACTCCAACACGAAAAATATGATGCCCAGCTAATTTCGGTAGATACAATCGAAACTCATCCATCGTATAAGTTACGATTGATTTTGAAAGATTCACACAAAACTGACTTGCTACCTGTTCAAAGTTTTTACTTGTGGATAGATAAAGAAAATTTTGTGATTCGGAAAATTGAAACTGCCACATCGGAAGGGAGAAGTGTATCGGGGGCATTCGATTATGGTATGGTTGATAAAAAATATTTGATGCCATCGAACATAGTCGTAAGTTTACAAAACTTATTTGAAAACGACGAGGATATTCCGGATATGCCGGGCAGGGAATCACGGCTCCGGCGACTTCCACGCGCAGGAACGATAACAATTACATTTACAAAATATTTGGTGAATAAGAATTTGCCGGATAATTTGTTTGAGGAAAAAAAGAAGAAATAAACCTAAACACCATAAATTTGAAATCCCAAATCATAATCAATCCACCACTCATCGGAGCCCACATGTCGACGGCCGGCGGACTTCATCTTGCATTCGAGCGTGGCGCAAGTGTCGGTTGCAACACTATCCAGATTTTCACAAAGAACAATAATCGATGGAACGCAAAACCGTTTACTGATGAGGAAATTAGGTTATTCAAATCGGCACAGAAAAAATTCAAGATTAAATCTGTTGCTGCACATACAGCCTACCTGATTAATCTCTGTGCATCGAACCATGACATTTTAGGAAAATCCCGGATTGCATTTACTGAAGAACTCAAGCGGTGCGAGTTGTTAGGAATTCCATATTTGATATTCCATCCAGGCGCACACACGGGTGCCGGCGAAAGAGAAGGAATAAAAAAGATAATCGAATCGTTAAACTTAGCTCACAATCGAACGATGGATTATAAAGTGAAGAGTGTTCTTGAAACAACGGCGGGACAAGGCACGTCAATCGGCCATAAGTTCGAACAATTGAGAGAAATAATTGATGGTGTCGATAACCCTGAAAGAATGTCGGTGTGCATAGATACTTCACACATATTTGCTGCGGGCTACGATATAAGGAACGCGATTGCTTATAAAAAAACAATGAACGATTTTAACGACATCGTCGGTTTAAAAAAGTTGGCGGTAATCCACTGTAACGATTCGAAAAAAGTACTCGGCTCACACGTCGACCGCCACGAACACATCGGCAAAGGAACTGTGGGCAAGGAAGCCTTCCGGTTGATAATGCAGGACAACCGACACTCAAAAATCCCCAAAATACTTGAAACACCGAAAGGGGCTGACTTAGCGGAGGATAAAATGAATTTAGCCGTATTGCGAAAACTGGCAAAACAAATCTGAACTTCCGATTTCTGATAGAGAATATACAGGTTCGAAAACCAGAAGTTTGAGCAAGATTTACTTCAGCAGGATCATCTTTTTTACATCGACGACTCTTTCGTGGAGGAATTCATAGTATATTGATGCGCCACCAGTAATACGTCGATACTTTTGAAAGAATATTTTAAGGAAAATTATATTGGATGTTGATCCCTCATAATAGTTATATTTTTGGCGAAACGGCGGGTTTTCAGTAAAAACAAGTAAGTTTATCTCTTGTTCATTAACTTGAAATTAATAAATCCTTTTCGCAAATTGAAGATGAAATTAAGAAAAACACCACTTTGCGTATTGCCATCATATCCGATATCCACTCAAATCTCGAAGCTTTGCAAAAAGCTATCGAAATTATTGAGGAGAGAGCCGTAGATAAAACAATCTGCCTTGGCGACATAGTTGGTTATGGGGCTAATCCGAAACAATGTTTGGGGCTGACGCGAAAAATTTCGTGCCACATTATCATGGGCAACCACGACCAAGCCGCTGCCGATATAAATTATTCACGAAATTTTACAGAGCATGCAAAGGAATCGTTATTCTGGACTAACAAGGTTTTATCGCAACCCGAAAAAGAGTTTTTACAATCGCTTCCATTCACTATTGAAATTGAAAATATTACTTTTGTGCATTCGTCTCCATTTCAAACGCAGGAATGGAATTATATAACAAAGCATTCGGAAGCAAGCTATAATTTCAGAAATTTTCAAACACCCGTTTGTTTCCCAACTTGTCTCATTTAGTACGACAGGTCTAATTTATCAATCAGCTGTT
>JBBIOD010000107.1:0-4074 GCA_037443545.1 Ignavibacteriales bacterium
CCTCCGAATCCTTTTTGCACGAGTAGGAAAAACCTATTGCTACAATTGCGGAAAACTTGTTCAACACGACTCGGTGAAAACAGTACTTTCCAAAATAGAAGCAGAACTTGACGGTCTTCCCGAATCACGCCTTTATGTAATGTTCCCTTTGCAAATTCACACCAAGGCAAGTTTTAAGAAAGAAATCGAGAATATCAAGAAGCAAGGATTTGTGCGTATCTTGTGTAAAGACGAGTTGATTGATTTAACCGAAACATCTTCCACAAAACTTTGCGAAAAAGAGTTAAACAAAAGGGATATTTTCGTAGTAGTAGATAGAATAATTTTCAGAAAATCGGACGACACAACACGGCTTGCAGATTCGATTGAGACAACATTTAATCTTGGAAATGGTAATCTGATCTTAAAAATTCTAGAGAATGATAAAACTCTACGGTTCAACCAACATTTTAATTGTGCCGATTGCGGCATCGAGTATGAGGAACCCGACCCGCGTTTGTTTTCGTTCAACAATCCTTATGGGGCTTGCCCTGCATGCCAAGGTTTCGGGAAATCGATAGGGATAGATTTAGATCGGGTAATACCGAACAAATCAAAAACTATCCGTGATGGCGCCATCCAACCGTGGACAACACCCAAATGGAAAAAATATCTTGAAGATTTAATAATAATTGCTGACGATGCGGGTGTGCGTTTAGATATTCCGTTCTATGATTTAACCAAAGAAGAAATCAACATCATTCTAAACGGTTGGAAAGGTTTTGTCGGTCTTTACAAATTTTTTAAGTTCATCGAAAGCAAATCGTATAAAATACATTACCGATATTTTTTGAGTCGCTTCCGTGGTTATACAACTTGTCAAGATTGCGCCGGTTCACGTGTTAGGAAAGAAGCATTAAACATTCGTATTTCAGATAGAACTATTTTCGATGTTGTCCGGATGACGATTGATGAGGCGTTCGAATTTTTTGTTACGATGCGATTAAATGAATTCGATTTTAATATTGCCGATAGAATTTTAGAAGAATTGAAAAGGCGTCTGAAATATCTTGTTGATGTCGGTGTCGGATATCTCACACTCGACCGGTTATCGAACACACTTTCGGGGGGTGAATCGCAGCGGATTAATTTAGCTACCTCTCTAGGTTCGTCGTTAATGGGAGCTGTCTATGTTTTGGATGAACCGAGTATCGGTTTGCACCCGCGGGATAACGACAGACTTATCGGAATTCTGAAATCGATACGAGATGTGGGCAATACAGTGATTGTCGTTGAACACGATGCTGATATGATGAAATCGGCTGATTTAATAGTTGATTTAGGATTGGGGGCTGGAGAAAACGGCGGAAGTGTAGTATTTCAAGGGACTTACGATGAAATCAAAAGAGATACAATATCGCTTACTGGCAAATATTTGGGCGGAAAGCTTACAATCCCGCTGCCAGAAAATCGCCGAACCAATGAAACTAAAAAACTTATTATTGGAGATGCAACTGCAAACAATTTGAAAAACGTTGATGTCGAAATTCCTCTGAATAAATTCGTTTGTTTCACCGGCGTGAGCGGTTCCGGTAAAAGCACTTTACTCTTGGAAATTCTTTATCCAGCTCTCAAGAATATCATAGCAAGCAATGGTGTGAATTCAGAAAACTTTGTTTCTGAAAAACTGAAGCATCTGCAGGGGAGCCAATTTTTAGACGGAGTTGAATTAGTTGACCAATCCCCTATTGGTCGAACGCCGCGCTCGAACCCTGTAACCTATATAAAAGTTTTCGATATGATACGAAATATTTTTGCAAATACGCAAGCTGCAAAAATTCGCGGATACACAACGGGAAGTTTTTCGTTTAACGTTGCCGCTGGCCGCTGCGATGCTTGTGAAGGAAGCGGTATCCAAGTCATCGAGATGCAGTTCCTTGCCGACTTGCAGCTAACCTGCGATGTTTGCAAAGGTAAACGCTTTAAAAAAGAAATACTCGAAGTAAAATACCATAATAAAAATATAAACGATGTTTTGAACTTAACTGTTTCGGAAGCTATAACTTTTTTCAGCGCCGATGTTTCAGCACAGCGGATAGTTAAACAATTACAGATTTTAAACGACGTCGGGCTTGGATACATCCGGCTTGGTCAACAGGCGAACACACTTTCGGGGGGTGAAGCGCAGCGAATAAAATTAGCTGCTCACTTGTTGGCGCAAAACACAGAAGGGAGAAAACTTTTTATCTTCGATGAACCGACAACAGGTTTACATTTCGACGATATTGTAAAACTTTTAACATGCTTCGACGCGCTTATTATGAACGGGCATTCGGTTCTCATCATTGAACACAATATGGATGTAATCAAATGCGCCGATTGGATAATCGATTTAGGACCCGAAGCTGGCGAAGCGGGCGGTCGCGTTGTTGCGGTCGGAACACCTGAAGAAGTTGCAGCAAATTATAACTCACATACAGGAAAATTTTTGAAAAATTATATTCATTTTGAAAAAAAATAATATTATACTTTTTATAATCACATTTTATATCAAAGAGAAATGATTTTACAATTACTTAAAAATAGGAAGAATAGTTAGAAAATCAGAACATCCATTACATGATTTCTGAAAGCATACCATTAAATTTCTATGAGATACCCCTCAGCGAAGAAGTACCGAATATTTTTAAGCTGGCTGCAATATCAAGGACAATAATAGAGAACAGATTCAAAAATAAATCCTGAAATAACTGAAATGGATTTGAAAATAAAGTTGTTTAGATGTTTCTACATGTATAATTTTGATGAAGCCAAAAATGAATAAAATGATTGATACATTGTATGACACTTCTTCACATTTTGTAAGTTTTGCTTAACTCATAACTGTCAGATTATGTCTTGGCTATTACTTATTAATGAGTTCAACGAATGATTAATTTAAGATTTTTAAAATTTCCTCGTAATCCGATTTATTGTTCATATTAAAAAAAACATTCTTATTATAGCCAGCGTGGTTTTCGATGCTAATTATTTCAGCTCCTGCCTTGTCGATCAACGTTAATAAATTATGTTTTTTGTTCATCGGATGTTCTGACATTTGATTTTCGGAAAGAATTTTTTCCGCAAAATCGATACAACGTTTTTGATAAACAGCCGCCATTGTTTGAACGAATCCCTCCGCTCTATAAACCGTGATCGGTTTTCTCGTTTCATAATTAATTATATAATCGAGAATGTCGTTTTTCATTAACAATAAATCGCAGGAAAGTATAAAATTTTTCTCAGCCGTTGAATTCAGCAATCCTGAATGTATCCCTGCAAGCGGTCCCATATTTTTATAAACGTCCTCATAAGTATCAAGATTTAGAAAGCTAAACTCTTCAGGTAAGTTCGTTATCAATATCACATTTTTAAACAGCGATTGCATAAAATTGCGTACTCTTTCAATTGCGGCAAGATTGCCTATTTTTAACAACGCTTTGCTCTCGCCCATTCGAGTGCTCCGTCCGCCCGCAAGAATAATTCCTGTTACGTCCCGATACATTTGTTACTTCAACAAAATTTTTGTCTTGAATTCGACTTGTTTGTAATGAACTTCATCTTCTAAAAATATTTTCCCCCCTCTTATAACTTTTGCAAAAATTCCTTCTTTCGGCATTACACAATCACCGGCAGAGTAGTAAATTGCACAACGTGAGTGACACTCTTTTCCAATTTGAGTTATTTCCAATTCAGTTTCGCCAATCAACAACTTATCGCCGACCATGAGGTTCATCAAATCTATACCCTCGGTTGTTATGTTTTCAGCAAAAGCGCCGGGCTGTACGTTCAATCCAAGCTCGCGTATTTTTTCGATACTCTCTATTGCAAGTAAACTGATTTGTCTATGCCAATCGCCTGCATGAACATCTCCTTCGATTCCCCGGTTTTCAATTAGCTTCACGCTATCGACGTTTGTTTTGGGAATTCCTTTTTCCGTGCTAATGCTGAGTGCTACAATTTCTCCTTTTATTTTTCCATTTACCATTTTTTTATTGTATCCATTTTAACAATTCTATTTTAACTTCAGAGCCTTTTTTAATGTAGTTTGCATTT
>JBBIOD010000107.1:4174-5408 GCA_037443545.1 Ignavibacteriales bacterium
CCATTTTAACAATTCTATTTTAACTTCAGAGCCTTTTTTAATGTAGTTTGCATTTTTAGGAAAAAGGATCAAGCAATTCGCGTTAGCAAGTCCGCCGAGCATATGCGAATCTTGCCCTTTGGTCGGAATAACACAGAATTTCCCATTCGATTTTTTCCTGAGTGTACCTCGAACAAATTCTAATCTGGCTGAATTCTTTTTTATACCGGATTCAAGAATTGCTGTTTGTATAAAATTTTGTTGTTTCGTTTGTCCCTTCATCCGCAATATTGTGGGTTTGATGAATAGATAAAATGTAATCAAAGCAGCTACAGGATTCCCTGGAAGGCCAAAAATTAGTTTTTTACCTTTCTTTCCAAAAAATAATGGTTTACCAGGTTTGATAGATACACGCCAAAATACGTTTTTGACTCCAATATTTTTGCAAACATCCTTAACAAAATCGTAATCACCAACCGAGACGCCACCGGCTGTTATTATCACATCCGAAAATTTTAATGCTTTCTGTATGCTTTTTTTAATCTCACTCTTTTGGTCCTTTACACTAATAGCATATTCGGGTTGAATATCCAGTAATTGCAAAGCCGCCGATAATGAAGGCAGGTTCGAATCTCGAATTTCACCCGGCTTTATTCGCTCTGAAAATTTCTTTAATTCATTTCCTGTTACAATAATGGAGACTTTTGGCTTGCGATATACATTCACATTCGTGTATCCTAAACTGGCAAGAAGCCCAAGAATTGGAGGAGTAATAATTTTTCCCGACGGAAGCACTAAATCGCCTTTCGAAAATTCATCCCCACGAGAACGTATATTTGCTCCGCGTATTGGCAGTGTTTTAATGATTACAGTGCCGCCTATTTCTTCAACATCTTCTTTCATAACTACTGCATCCACTTTATGCGGGATGAGTGCACCGGTAAAAATTTTGAAGGTATGGTTTTTTTTGAGTGAATATTTTCGTGTATCGCCAGCCTGAATAACTTTTTGAATTTTTAGAGAAATCGGGTTTTCACCGGAAGATGGTTTTATGTAATTTACATTCACTGCAAATCCATCCACGGCTGATGAATCGAATATCGGTATCGGATGCTTAGTGAGAATATCTTCCGCAAGTGTATAGCCAAGGGTTTCCATCAGAGGTAATCTAGTTACACTGAGAACTTTCGTATTATCTTCGATTAATTTTTGTGCTTCGTGAAAATCTATCATATTCTTTCTGCCTGCCTTCATA
>JBBIOD010000108.1:0-5382 GCA_037443545.1 Ignavibacteriales bacterium
AGTCGAACTATATATTCTTATATACAAGAAAATTGACAAGTTATTTTACAGTTTCTGAAAATAATATGATTAGAAATAAATATTGATTAAAAACAATTAATGTGTTATATTTGAACAACCATTCAGTTACCCTGTCAGTTATTTTACATAAGCAAATCCTAGATAACAAAAAATAAATGGAGATTTATAAATGGAAAGAATCAAAGTTACAATAGATGGTAACGAAGCGGCTGCGTATATAGCCCACAAAACAAACGAAGTGATAGCTATATATCCGATTACCCCTTCATCGAATATGGGTGAGTGGGCTGATGCCTGGTCGGCAGCCGGCGAAAAAAATATCTGGGGAGTTGTTCCCACAGTAATCGAAATGCAAAGCGAAGGCGGGGCAGCAGGCGCCGTTCACGGCGCTTTACAAACCGGCTCATTAACTACAACCTTCACAGCATCGCAAGGACTGCTGTTGATGATACCGAATATGTTTAAAATAGCGGGCGAATTGACCCCGGCGGTGTTTCACGTATCAGCACGCTGCCTAGCAACTCACGCTCTGTCGATTTTCGGCGACCACAGCGATGTGATGTCGGTTCGCTCTACTGGCTGGGCACTAATAGCTTCCAACTCGGTTCAAGAAGTAATGGATAATGCTTTAATTGCACAAGCGGCTACACTCGAAGCACGTATTCCTTTCTTACACTTTTTCGATGGCTTTAGAACTTCGCACGAGGTGATGAAGGTTGAACAACTCACTGATGACGATATCAGAGCGATGATAGATAATGAACTCGTAATTGCTCATCGTAATCGTGCGATGACACCTGATAGGCCAGTTCTTCGCGGAACAGCTCAAAACCCTGATGTTTTTTTTCAAGCACGCGAAACTGTAAATCCTTTTTACAATAAAGTACCGGAAATTGTTCAGAAGACGATGGACAAGTTCGCTAAACTTGTTGGCAGACAGTACCACTTGTTCGACTATGTAGGCGATCCGAATGCCGAACGGATAATAATTATGATGGGCTCAGGCGCCGAAGCTGCCGAAGAAACGATGAACTTTTTAAATGTACGTGGAGAAAAAGTTGGGCTTATTAAAGTACGTCTATACAGACCGTTTTCAGTGCAACACCTGATCAAAGCTATTCCACAGTCTGTAAAATCGATTGCCGTTCTCGATAGAACTAAAGAACCCGGAGCCGGCGGCGAACCACTTTACAAAGACGTTGTTACCGGAATAAGCGAATCGTTTTCGCAAGGTAAAATCTCCTTAAAATCTTATCCAAAAATAATCGGTGGTCGCTATGGTTTAGCATCCAAAGAATTTACTCCAGCGATGGTAAAAGGTATCTACGACGAGCTTAAAAAAGAAAAGCCAAAAAATTATTTCACCGTCGGAATTAACGACGATGTTACGAACTCATCGATTGAATACAACCCTGAATTTACGACTGAAGATAGCTCAATTAAACGATCCTTGTTTTACGGACTTGGCGCCGATGGTACTGTGGGCGCCAATAAAAACTCGATCAAAATAATCGGAGAAGAAACCGAGAATTATGCTCAAGGATATTTTGTGTACGACTCTAAAAAGTCGGGGGCAGTTACGGTATCCCATTTACGCTTCGGTCCGAAACCAATTCAATCGACATACTTGATTAACAAAGCCGACTTCATCGCTTGCCACCAATGGGTGTTTTTGGAAAGATACGATATGTTAAAAGATGCCCTACCCGGTGCAACATTCTTACTCAACAGTCCTTTCGGTGCCGACGAGGTTTGGGATAAGCTTCCCCGAAAAGTTCAGCAGCAAATTATAGAAAAAAAATTAAAGCTATTCACTATTGATGGTAATAAAGTTGCCGAAGAAACCGGAATGGGCGAGCGAGTAAACACAATTATGCAAACCTGTTTCTTCGCTATCTCGAATATTCTCACGAAAGACGAAGCAATCCAGAAGATTAAAGATGCTATCAAGAAAACATATGGAGCCAAGGGTGAGCAGATTGTAAAGATGAACTATCAAGCCGTCGACCAAACTATCGCAAACCTGCACGAAATAAAGGTTCCTGAAAAAGCAACCAGCACGATTGAATTTGTCCCAGTGATGTCCGATCCGAGAGCGCCCGATTTTGTTCGTAATGTTACTGCAAAAATTTATGGTGGTTTAGGCGACACATTGCCTGTTAGCGCCTTCCCGGTTGATGGCACTTTTGCTACCGATACAGCTCAATGGGAACGGCGAAACATTGCATTAGAAATTCCTGTGTGGGATCCCGATGTCTGCATTCAATGCAATAAGTGTATGCTCGTTTGCCCACACGCTACAGTTCGTGTAAAAGTTTACGACGAAAAATATACAACACAAGCTCCACCTACTTTTAAATGGACTAAAGTTAAAGGAAAAGAATTTGAGCCGAACATGGTTTACACAATTCAGGTTGCACCGGAAGATTGTACTGGATGTGGAATTTGCGTTGAAGTTTGTCCGGCCAAAAACAAAACCGAAACTCGCCTGAAAGCCCTCAATATGGCTGACCAACTTCCTCTGCGTGAATCTGAAAGAATTAATTACGACTACTTCTTAGAATTACCCGAATATGATAGAAGGAAAGTTCTGATTAACACAGTGAAAGGTTGCCAACTTCTCGAACCGCTTTTCGAGTATTCAGGCGCTTGCACGGGATGCGGCGAAACTCCTTACATTAAACTTGTAACCCAACTTTTCGGCGACCGCTGTTTGATTGCTAATGCTACAGGTTGTTCGTCAATCTATGGAGGCAATTTACCGACAACTCCGTATTCTAAAAATAAAGATGGTAGAGGTCCTACGTGGTCGAACTCTCTCTTCGAGGACAACGCTGAATTCGGTCTCGGTTTCCGCCTGACTCTCGATCAACAAAAATTGTTCGCCATAGAATTAATGAAAAAGCTTTCAGGTATGATTGGGACTGATTTAATCGATGCACTGATTAATGCTGACCAATCCAACGAGAGCGGTATTTATGAGCAGCGTGAACGTGTTGAAATTCTTAAAACGAAATTAATAAACGAAAAATTACCCGAAGCACAACAACTCTTAGCAATTGCCGATAATTTAGTAAACAAGAGTATATGGATTGTTGGGGGCGACGGTTGGGCTTATGATATTGGTTACGGTGGTCTCGACCACGTAATAGCTTCCGGCAAAAATGTTAATCTGCTTGTGTTGGATACTGAAGTGTATTCAAATACCGGTGGGCAAATGTCGAAAGCAACACCCCGTGCCGCAGTAGCAAAATTTGCTGCAGGCGGAAAACCAACGGGCAAAAAAGATCTCGGTTTGATTGCAATGAGCTATGGAAATGTTTACGTCGCTCAAGTTGCTTTCGGTTCGAACGACTTGCAAACTGTCCGTGCATTTTTAGAAGCCGAAGCTTATGATGGTCCTTCTATAATTATCGCTTACAGCCATTGTATTGCACACGGTATAAATATGCGTAAGGGACTCGATAACCAAAAAGCTGCAGTCGATTCAGGGCATTGGCCACTCTTCAGATATAATCCCGCACTCCTAAAAGAAGGTAAAAATCCTTTGAAGCTCGATTCTAAAGCTCCTACAATCTCCTTCAAAGATTACGCTTATCTTGAAACTCGATACAAGATGCTGACTAAGAGTAAGCCTGAAGAAGCAAAACGTCTGATTGAACTCGGGAACCAAGATGCGAAAGCAAGATGGCGTTACTATGAACAGTTAGCATCGATAAGATATAGTAATGATGTTAAGGAAGAAAAAAAATAAATAGGAAAAGGAAAAATTATGGATCTATCAACAACCTATATGGGTTTGAAATTAAAAAACCCGATCGTTCCTTCAGCTTCTCCGATGTCGCGGGACATAAACATAATAAAAGCATTGGAAGATGCGGGTGCCTCGGCAATCGTTCTGCATTCGCTCTTTGAAGAACAGATAACTCATGAAGCGTTAGAGTTAAATTATCTGACAACACAAGGAAACGAAAGCTATGCTGAAGCCGTTACTTACTTTCCACAAGCCAACGAATATCATTTAGGACCTGACGATTATCTTGAGCACATTCAGAAGGCAAAAAAAGCAGTTAACATACCGATCATAGGAAGTTTAAACGGTGTTACTGCGGGTGGCTGGCTCGAATATGCCAAGAACATAGAACAAGCCGGTGCCGATGGCTTGGAATTAAATGTTTATTATATTCCTACCGACCCAAAATATTCGGGGGCAGACATTGAAAATCTGTACGTCGAGATTTTGAAAATTGTACGGAGTGAAGTAAATATTCCTGTCGCAGTAAAACTTTCGCCATTTTTCAGTTCGATGGCTAACATAGCCAAGAAGTTAGACGACAACGGAGCAAATGCTTTAGTTTTATTTAACCGCTTTTATCAACCGGATATCGATTTGGAAACTTTAGACGTTATTCCAAACATATTTTTAAGTACCCCGCAAGCGATGCGCGTTCCATTGCGATGGATTGCAATTCTTCATGGTAAAATCAAAGCGGATATCGCGGCAACAAGCGGTGTTCATAATGCGGACGATGTTCTGAAGATGCTCATGGTTGGCTCTAACGTTACGATGATGTGCTCGGCATTGTTGCAGCAGGGTCCATACTGGATAACGAAAGTTTTAAAGGATATGGAGACCTGGATGGAAGAGCACGAATATACATCCGTGAAGCAGATGATTGGAAGTATGAGTCATAAATCTGTTAAAGAGCCTGCTGCTTTCGAACGCGCCAATTATATGAAAGTGCTAAACAGCTATAAATGATTTAAGATTTCTGATTTTAGATTTTAAATTAACATGTTAAGATGCCTCCACGGTTTGTGGGGGCATTTTTATTTATACTGATTTTTGAATATATTAACCATAACCAGTGGTTGATTTTTTAAATGCATGAATTAATTGAAATATTCCCAAGCGAAAGACAAAAACTTTACAACAGGCTATCAGACAAGCTGGAAGTTGCGTACAATTTCAATCGCCAACTTGTAAGTTTCCAAGCAAACAAAGAGGAACCAGTATACCGTTGGTTCAAGTTTAAAGAGGGATTTTCGTCTGATCTTGTTAAGTATTTTCTCACAAAATATACAGATAAGCCAGGTAGAATTTTAGATCCATTTGCTGGAGTAGGCACAACTTTATTTGCAGGACAGGCAATGGGATGGGAATCTTACGGTATTGAACTTCTTCCTGTTGGGATTTTTGTTATGGAAGCTCGAGAAGCGCTACATAAGATTAATGCGGAAGAATTGAGCAAGAGTATTAGTGAGCTATGGCAGAATCTAAATAAAATCGAATACCCATCAACTCATTTCAACCATATTTCAATCACAAAAGATGCATTCCCTGAAGATACGGAAATCGCT
>JBBIOD010000109.1:0-5244 GCA_037443545.1 Ignavibacteriales bacterium
TTTATATTAATGGCGGAAAGAGGGGATTTCTGATTGAGATAACGCCCACAGATTTGGAGAAAGTCCTTCCTGTCAATAAAATTGAAGTAGCAATTAAATCGTGAACATCAATATTCTGCAGCTAATGGATTCGTGGCGAAAAGTCAGTTTTTATTTTGCATTCCGAAATTTTTTTTTACTTATTGGAATCTCAAATTTAAGGTTTATTCTTATTTGTTTAAGATGTACCCTGACATTTCTACTGAGCGTTATACCTGACATTTTCGCTGGGCTATTACATGTTCCCTGTTGCTTGTAGTTTTACTCAAATAACACTATATTTACAGTGCATATTGAAGAAAATTAACAAATATTGGGCGAATGGCGGAACTGGCAGACGCGCTAGACTTAGGATCTAGTCCTTAATCAGGGTGGGGGTTCAACTCCCCCTTCGCCCACAATTATTCATCGACAATTAACAATTGGAAATTATCAGTTAACAATATATGGTTTTAGAAAGGATTTACTATTGAATTTTAACATAACAGACATCAACGAAACTGAAAAAGAAATCGAAATAATTATTCTACAGGATGAATTAATCCCGCATTTCGAAAATGCATATCAAGAGTACAGAAAAAAAATAGATATGCCCGGTTTTCGAAAAGGGAAAGTGCCACTCGATAAAATTAAAAAACTCTACGGCGAAGGCATCGAATATGAATCGCTCGAAAAAATTGCGAACGACTCATTCCAAAAAACTATCCAAGAACAAAAAATTGATGTCGTAGGTACACCTACATTAGTCGATATGAACTATAAGAAAGGCGAAGAAGCTACTTTCAAAATTAAATATGACGTGATTCCAAATTTTGATCTGAAAAATTACAAGGGTCTGAAGTACGAAAAAGTAGTACACAATGTAACAGAGGAAGAATTTGAAAATCAGTTAAATCAAATTTTATTTTCAAATGCCGAACGGTCGGAAGCTACAACCGCCGACACCGATCACCACATTGTAACTTTTGATCTACAAGATTTAGATGAACGCGGTTTACCGTTAATCGGGAAGATTGCAAAAAACGAAACTGTGTACCTCGCAGACAAGCACGTATATCCTGAATTCAAGAATGCCTTGAAAAACGTTTCAGTAAATGAAACCCGCATTACCGATTATGAATACGAACACGATGGGCATAAGCACAAACAAAAATCGCAACTGGTTGTAAATAAAATTCAGAAAGTTGTTCTACCTGAACTGACCGATGAATTCGTTAAGAAAATTACAAAAGATGCAATAGTAACTGTTGATGATTTTAAAAAACATCTTCGGAAAAATTTACAAACCGAATGGCAAAATCACAGCGAAAGTAAACTGATAAATGCTATCGTCGAAAAAATAGTTGCATCGCACGAATTTGTAGTACCGGCATCTCTGATAGAAGGTGTGCTAAATAGTTTTGTAGAAGATATCAAACAGAGATTTCCTAATAAAGAATTACCGAAAGAATTCAACATCGAGGAGTTTAAAAAACACCAAAAGGAAAGAGCCATCTGGCAGGCAAAGTGGTTTTTAATCAGTGATCGAATTATAAAAGCTGAAAATATTCAAGTCGAAGAATCGGACATCGAGAAACGTGTAGATGCCGATGCCATGCGAACAGGAATCGACAGAGAGCGTTTGCTGGAGTATTACAAAAAAGCACACGCGATAAACGATGGAATTTTATCGGTAAAGCTGAATAAGTTTTTAATTGCAAATAACGAAATCGAAGAAATTGTAACCGAAAAAAAGATATAGAGAGAATTCGAATGAAACCGGCATATAATCAATTAGTACCAATAGTTGTAGAGCAAAGCGGACGCGGCGAGCGGGCTTACGATATTTTTTCACGCTTGTTGAAAGAACGAATTGTATTTATCGGAACACCCATCGATGATTCGATCGCAAGTTTAGTCATCGCACAATTATTGTTTTTAGAATCGGAAGACCCCGACAAAGACATTCATCTTTACATCAACAGTCCCGGCGGTTCTGTATCTGCCGGCTTGGCAATATACGACACGATGCAATACATCCGTTCCGATATTTCTACAATCTGCATTGGTATGGCTGCGAGTATGGCTGCCGTACTTTTAGCGGGTGGAACGAAAGGTAAACGGACTTCTTTACCGAATTCACGCATAATGATTCATCAACCATGGGGTGGTGTGCAAGGCACCGCGACCGATATAAGTATACAGGCTGAAGAAATATTAAAAATGAAACACCGAATCAACGAAATAATTTCGAATCATTGCGGAAAGCCGATCGAACAAGTAACAAGCGATACGGACCGCGATTATTACTTATCATCCGAGGATGCAAAAAATTACGGATTAATTGACGCAGTACTATACAAAAAACAACCTATTGATAAAAAGTAAAAAATGGCTGATAGAAAAAATAAGTTCTCGGAAGTTGTAAAATGTTCCTTCTGCGGCAGACGCAGCGAGGAGGTAAAAGGTATGATTGCCGGCAACGAAGCTTATATATGCGATACCTGCGTTGCGAGTTCGGTTGATATTTTGAAAAGCAAATTTTCAGCAATTCCTCCTCGCCGAAAAATAAAACGCGTCCTTCCATCTCCTGTCGATATTAAAAAATCGCTTGATGATTATGTAATCGGACAGGAGAAGGCTAAAAAATCGTTGGCGGTTGCAGTTTATAATCATTATAAAAGAATAAATTCCGGAAAAGTTTTCGGCGATCACGACGACGTAGAAATCGAGAAGAGCAACATTTTACTAGTTGGACCTACAGGTACCGGTAAAACTCTTTTAGCTCAAACTCTCGCAAAAATTTTAGACGTCCCGTTCGCCATCGCCGATGCAACCACGCTTACAGAAGCCGGCTATGTTGGCGACGATGTCGAGACTGTTTTACTCCATCTATTGCAAAGTTCCGATTACGACGTTGAAAAAGCCGAGCAGGGAATAGTGTATATAGATGAAATCGATAAAATTGCGCGCAAAAGTGATAACATGTCGATCACACGCGATGTTTCGGGCGAAGGAGTTCAACAGGCATTACTTAAAATTTTGGAAGGAACAATTGCCGGCGTACCTCCCAAAGGCGGCAGGAAGCATCCCGAACAAAATTTGATTCACGTGAACACAAAAAATATTTTGTTTATTTGCGGCGGTGCGTTCGAAGGTATCGAAAAAATTATTGCACGGCGTATCGACCGCAGCCCAATCGGTTTTGGAGCTCCCATCAAAGGTAAAATAGAACAAATCAAAGATGAATATTTATCGTTGATCGAACCCGAAGATTTATTGAAGTACGGATTGATACCGGAATTTGTCGGACGTTTACCGATTGTTTCTTCGTTACACTCCTTAAATGAGGAAGCTCTTATGAATATCCTCACTCAACCGAAAAATGCCCTTGTAAAGCAATATAAAAAATTGTTTATGATTGAGGGTGTAGAATTAGATTTTGAAGATGATGCTCTGCGAGCTATAGTTAAAAAAGCAATTCAACGAGGAACCGGTGCAAGGGCGCTGCGGTCAATAATTGAAGATACTATGCTCGATACCATGTATCACTTACCAACACATCAAAACTTAACGAAGTGTACTATTACGAAGGAAACACTTTTAAAGGGAGATGGTCCTATTTACGAATACGGCAAGCAGAAGGCGACGGGGTAGGGCAAATTATAGCTCAACCATTAGATAAAACTATATGATTCTTAGGACTTATAGATTGGTTAAATATTTCATCTTTTCTACATATTTTTATTAACTTATTTACATCCCACCCAAACGGAAGGAGGAGTGTTTCGGCAGCTTTAAGCGCAAGTTCTGTGTATTTTTCTATATCATAACCGTCTTCGAAAGCATAAAGCGAGAGCGGCTTGGCTTTTTCCGGTTTGCGCTTACCCGATTGGTCAATCAGTATATACTCTATTCTCTCGCCCGCCACAAGATGAACGCCGGATTCTTCAATTAACCGTGTAACTACCGCATTAACGCTGTTGTTGGAATACTCGCTTGCCTCCTGTGATATGTTGCGCCGTATTACAAGCTCCATCGGGTTAACAGTTCCGCTTTGAAGCCTTGTAATAAATTCTTTTGCGACTTCCAAAACTTCGGGCACAAGTTCAGCAACTTCAGCAACCGATTTCGCCGACGATAATTTTTCCAACATCGTTCCTTGCATTGTCTTAATAAATTTCGGTGTATCTTTCCTTCGCGTTTCTATGCCGCGTATCTTTACCTCGCCGCTTTTATAATATCCAACATATCTGTTTGCAGTCGGAAGCTGCGCGTCCATTTTTGATGCAGGATAAAGTATCCAGTTGTAAATTCCTTCGAGAGAAATATCGATACCGACTTTTGAGTCTATCTCTTCGCATAATTCCAAATAATCTTTTTCTGTAGCTCCCGGTTTTTTTAGCCACATACAATCAATGATTGCGTGCAGAAGTTTGAAGCCGCGGTTCTCGGCAATCTCCTTCGCCTGTAAAATTGCATCGCGCGAAAAAGCATTCACCGATTCGTGAGCTTCAATTTTTCCGAAACGCGCATTTTTATAACCGAGATATCCGAAACAGGTTACGAGCATCCACTTCAGCGCCGACTGGCGGTTATCGTAAACTTGCCATAGCGGGTTGTTTTCGTGCTTGAGTTGCTGTTTTTTTTGTTTGTAGTAAGCCCGCTTCTCCACAACTGCGCGGAGTGTTGCCGGCACAATGCCTTCGCGTCGGCGACAAATTCTGTAATCGAGCTCGGGAACTGTTCTTGCCGAATTCCCCGAAGGCTGAGTAACCAAAGAGTTGATAATCTTCGGGAGGTTTTCATTTCCATTGCAACATTGGCAGTTTATTGTTTCCGGTGAAACATTGTGCCGCACCATAATCGTTGGATACATCGAGACAAAATCGAGTTCAGCAACATCTTCGTGGTATCCGATTAGCGGCTGAAAAATTAGTCCACCACGGTCGGCAAGTAAAAGCGTTGCGGCCGATTTGAAATCTTCAGGCTCGCGTTTCTTGGACGGAATTAAAATGTTGTTACGGTATGCCCACGAGAGTTGAATAGAAGAAAGTCCCGTGCCTATTGATGCACGCGCTTGTCGCTGAACCGGAATTTGAGTAATGCGTGAAATGTCGTACAAACCGTCGAGGAAAGATTCAGCGACTGTAAAAGAATTGTGCACATCGATATGCCATCTGCCTGCAAGTTCGAAGGCGCCATCTTTGTGAATAATTTTTCCGT
>JBBIOD010000110.1:0-5178 GCA_037443545.1 Ignavibacteriales bacterium
TTGAAATTTTAGATAGTGTTGATAAATGGAAAAACATTCGGTTAGCCGACGGAAAGGTTGGTTGGATACCCGTAGAGGCGATTGAGATTATTTGATGAAGGTTCTTTTTTTATAGGACTATGATGACTAAAAGGTAGGTTTAAGGTCGCCCTTATTTCAATTTTTGTTTGCATTAAGAATACAAAAAACACCCAAATATTTACAAATATTTGCTTTTTCATATAATTTTCTGCATTTTCAGGTTAGAATTTTTGTATGTAATATTTGAATGAAACAACTTACAGCCAAAAGCATCCAATCTCAATTAATTATTTATTTCACGATTGCTATAATTATTCCAGCTGTAATTACAAGCATAGTTGGTGTGAAATTAATCTACGACCAGATTATTACTCGTGCCGAAACAAAAGTATTGTCAGATTTGAGCTCAGCACGCGAAATTTACAACAATAAAATATCGCACATCGAGAGCGTCGTTCGACTTACAGCAGCTCGAAGTTTAGTAATAAAAGCTGTCGCCGAAAACGATAAAGTATTTTTACAGAAAGATTTGTTGAGGACTCTGAAACGTGAACAACTCGACATCCTATCGGTTGTTGACAGGGATGGGAAAGTAATTTCACGCGGGAGAAACCCGAATTCGTTCGGCGATAATTTGTTGAACGATCCCTTCGTTGAGCGCGTGATAAAAACGAAACAGATCGTCAGAGGAACTGATGTGGTATCGGGAGATCAATTAGGGAAAGAATCAACCGACCTTGTCACACAAGCTCACATGGAAATAACTCCAACGCCAATGGCTAAACCCCGAACATCGCTTTCAGAAAAATCGGGAATGATGTTGAAAACAGCCGTTCCGATTTTCGACGACTCGAATGTTTTTCAAGGTGTTTTGATTGGTGGAATTTTGTTGAATAGAAATTTCGAGATCGTCGATAAAATTAAAAAAATTATGCAAGAACGTGAATTGTATAAAGGTAAAGAAGTCAGCACAGCTACGATATTTCAAAACGACTTGCGAATTTCTACTAATGTAAAAAACGATGACGGCACCGTGGCTATTACGACACTCGTTTCTGAAGAAATATACGACGCTGTTTTGATAAATGGGAAACGTTGGATTGGAGATGCGTTTGTAGTTAATACCTGGTACATCGGCGCTTATGAACCGATCAGAGATATTCAAAATAAAATTATCGGAATCCTTTATGTGGGAATTCTTAAAGAACCATTCAACGATTTATTACGCAATACTCTGATTACTTTCCTTGGAATTACATTAGTTGGTATTTTTTTAATAGTTTTAGTTTCAATTCATCAAGCAAAAAAAATATCAAACCCGCTTAGACAATTAGAAGAGATCGCTGTCGAAATAACAGCGGGTAATTACAATCACGACTTTAAACTAAAAGCACCACGCGAGATTGAACGACTCGCCTACTCATTGAGTTATATGGCAAAAGAGCTTGAAAATGAGAAACTTGAGTTAGAAGAATGGGGCAACAAACTCGAAAATAAAGTTGAAGAACGGACGAACGAAATAAAAAAAATCCATTCTCAATTGTTCCGTTCCGAAAAACTTGCATCGTTAGGAAAACTTGCCGCAGGGGTCGCGCACGAAATAAATAATCCGTTAACCGGTATTCTAACTAACAGCAGTTTATTGTTGGAAGATTTACACGAAGGCGACCCGAAACGTGAAGATGTCGAAGTTATCGTAAAAGAAACAATCCGCTGCCGCGAAATTGTAAAGCGGTTGCTCGATTTTGCCAAACAAATTGCCCCTCAAAAAAAGCTGACCAATATAAACACTTTAATCGAAAATATAATTCTACTCGTTCGAAATCAAACTTCATTCCGAAATATAAATATTGAAAAAAATCTTTCCGCAGATATTCCGGACATAATGGTTGACCCCGACCAAGTACAACAGGTTTTAATAAATATAATTTTAAATGCCTCTGAAGCGATGACACGTGGCGGCGATTTAACAATTGATTCTGGGATGAATTCGAATGGCGATTCGATTGTTATCTCCGTTAAAGATACAGGCCCCGGAATACCTGAGCACATACGAGAAAATATATTCGACCCCTTTTTCACTACAAAAGAGCACGGGACAGGATTAGGACTTTCGATCAGTTATGGTATTATCGAGCAGCACGGCGGAACTATTAACCTCGATACTATAACAGGAAGCGGAACCACTTTCACTATTTATCTACCAATAAAATTATTATAAATTGAAACAAATGACTGCTAAAATATTAGTCGTTGACGATGAGTTAGTAATTTGTAAAAGTTGTGAAAAAATATTTTTGCGTGCAGGACACAAAGTAAAATACTGCACATCGGGCTCACAGGCACTCGCCCTTTTGCAAACAGAGTCGTTCGACGTCGTTTTCACCGATTTAAAAATGTTGGATATAAGCGGATTTGAGGTCTTAGCCTCAATCAAACAACGGTATCCTGATACTATCGTAATCATTATAACGGGTTATGCTACTATTGCAGCAGCAGTCGAAACGATGCGTTCGGGTGCTTTCGATTTCCTTCCCAAACCATTCACGCCTGCCGAACTATTAGCAGTTCTAAACTGCGCACTAGAAAAACGCAAACTGATGCAGCGTATGATAGATGATACCACATCTTCAGAAACTTCCGGTTACGAAGGATTTATTGGTAAAAGTCCTAAAATGATTGAGGTGTTTAATTTAATTCGGAAGGTTGCCCCAACCGATTGCACGGTTTTAATAATCGGCGAAAGTGGAACCGGAAAAGATTTAACAGCACGAGCAATACATAATTGCAGCAATCGAAAAGACAAAATGTTTTTTGCTATAGATTTATCGACACTGTCGAGCACTTTATTGGAGAGCGAATTATTCGGACACATGAAAGGTTCATTTACTGGAGCGACCTCCGATAAACAAGGTTTATTTGAAGCTGCTAATAACGGAACAATTTTCTTAGATGAAATCGGCAACTTATCGCTCGAAGTCCAGTCGCGTTTATTACGCGTATTGCAAACCAAGGAAATTTTCCCCGTCGGCAGTACAAAAATTAAAAACGTTGATGTTCGATTGATATTTGCCACCAACCAAAATTTGAAAAACTTAGTGAGCGAAGGCAAATTCCGCGAAGACCTTTATTACCGACTGAATGTTTTCCCGATTAAACTACCACCGCTTCGTGAGAGGAAAGATGATATTCCTGAATTGATAAAACAATTTCTAAAAATTTCTTGTGGTAAATTAGCAAAACCGATTCCAAAAATCGGACCTGAAGCATTTGAAATTTTGCTAAATTATCACTGGCCTGGTAATGTGCGGGAACTCGAACACACAATCGAGCGGTTGACAATATTAGTTGACGGAAACGAAATATTACCTGTTCATATTTCAGCCGCATTGTTCAAAAGCGAAACACAAGTCAACTCCCACATTCCAAAAGATACGGATGGACTGAAAAAACTAAAAAAGCAAATCCGCGAAGCCTCCATTCAGGAGATAGAAAAAATGTTTGTGGAAGAAGCTCTTATCCGAAACAACTGGAATGTATCGAAAGCTGCACGCGATGTGGATATGCAGAGATCAAACTTTCAAGCCTTGATGCGGAAATACGGTATTAATAAATAATTCATATGCAGGTGTATATTTTTTTTATACACTAATTTTACACAAACTTGCCTCCTTGCATCACATTCTAACTATTTTGAATAATTTTAAAAATTTTTACTCCCTCACACTACAATTATCTTTTTACCCATAACTCATTATGATATAACTGGTTATAGCTAATCATATTCAGCTACAACATCGATGGCATAGCCGTTGCAGTTGTTGTTGTATTATAAAAATGATATAAATCAAAAACCAAAAGGAAAATCAAAATGATAACTGAAAAAATATTAGTGGTTGACGACGAAGAAATTGTTTGTCAGAGCATAAAAAAAATTCTCTCCCGCAAAGGATATGAAATCGAGAATGCATTGAATGTCGAAGATGCTGTCAATAAAATTAATCAAACCTCATTTGATTTAGTGATTACTGATTTGATGATGCCGAAAACTAACGGCATGGAATTGATGCAGATTATCCGCGACCATTATCCTGAACTCGAAGTAATAATGATTACCGGCTACGCATCCATCGAAACAGCAGTTAAGGCGACAAAGCTTGGCGCTTCGAGCTACTTACCCAAGCCGTTCACTCCCGATGAATTGGCAGAAGCCACAAAAAATGCTTTAACCCGACGACTAAAAAAGATTGAACGACAAAAAATTGAACCCAATGTTGGCGACCAATCTTCCGAAATGATCGATGTGGATATGCCATTCAATATAGGCGAAGTAACCAAAGCAACTTCGATCGAATATGTTGAAACCCTCACTCATTCCGATATCCCTCTTGCAAAAAAAACAGCGATAAAAGCTTACTGCAATTTGGGGAAGCGTGAATGCCGTCGAGTTATTACCGAAGGGCGTGAGTGTGTGGGCGAGTGTCCGCTCGAAAAGAAAGAACGTGCAAAAGTCGTTAAAGTAAAAAGATATACGTCCGAGGTAATCGATGCCGACCTGCCATTCAGCATTTCGGATGTTGAGCAAGCAACAAGTCTGGAATACATCAATTGCCTAAGCAGGTCAGATATCCCATTATCAGCATTATGGAGCAGAGATGCAACAGCAAAGCATTCAATTTTAGTAATTGATGATGAACCGATAGTTTGCCATAGTGTTCGAAGAATTTTATCTAAACAAGACTGCTCCGTTGAAGAAGCTTTCGACGTAGATACAGCATTGCAAAAGATGAAACTCAATAGATACGATTTAATCTTACTAGATTTAAAGATGCCAAAGCGCAGCGGTATCGAAGTTTTGCAGTCAATTAAAGGCAATTGGCCCGAGATTCCTGTAATAATAATTTCCGGATATGCTTCTATTGAGAATGCAATCGCAGCGATAAAATTAGGCGCATCCGATATCATTCCTAAACCCTTTACGCCCGCCGAATTAAACAAAAAAACTAAAGAAGTTTTAGTTTCTTAATCCAAAAACGTATCAGGGCTGATTAATAAAAGATAAATTGATTGATCAGCCCATTTGATTTTAATTTGGGCATTTTGTAGATTCATTCAGCTGAATATTCATTAAAATCGAAAGGATTTCTTACCGGACAT
>JBBIOD010000111.1:0-5169 GCA_037443545.1 Ignavibacteriales bacterium
TGGGATTAGGCGGTTTTGTTCTATTGGAATACTTTCGGCATAATTGGTTATTTTATTTTATTTATTGTCATCGAAACTCCTAAGCCAAATTCTATCTATCAGCATTAGCTCTCCTCGTCTAAAAATATCCTGTGATCTGTATTAAGCTGTCAGTCCAAGAAATCTAGTAAATTATACGCATCAATATATTAAAAATCAAGTAAATATTCTTGCATTTATATACTTTCGTTCGTAAATTGATACCAATCAAAAAAATAAAACAACATAATGGCAACCAATAAAAAACCTGTCATAGCTATAACAATGGGCGACTATAACGGCATCGGGCCGGAAGTTGCATTAAAAGCTGCTACAACGCCAGCAGTTAAACGGATTTGCATTCCGGTTCTGCTTGGCTCGACTAATGTTTTCGAGCATTATGCAAAACATCTAAAAATGAAAATCACACTTAAAGAAATCGAATCTGTTCCTAAAAACAATTCAGATGCTTTACCTATTCTATCAGTTCGTAAATTCGTAAAACCAAATATAAAACCGGGAATCCTTTCATACGAAGCTGGCAGGCTTGCTGCTGAATCTGTTATTTCGGCAGCTCTTATGTGTCTCGAAAACGAAGTAGATGGAATGGTAACTTCACCGTTGGCAAAAGAATCTATCAACTTCGAGGGTTTCGATTTCCCCGGTCAATCCGAATTGATTACATCACTCTGCAAACGGAGTAGTTTTGCAATGGTGATGATTTATAAAAGTTTCCGTGTAGGTTTAGTTACTATCCATATTTCAATCAAAGAAATTCCATCCCGGTTGACAAAACAATTACTTAAGAACAAAATACAAACACTGCACGATTCGCTCATAAAAGATTTTGGAATTAGAAAACCTAAAATCGCAGTATTAGGACTCAACCCACACGCCGGTGAGAATGGAGTTATCGGAGAAGAAGAAAATGAATTGATTGTTCCATCAATAAAGCAAGCCAAACGAAAGAGTGTGAATATTGAGGGACCATTCCCAGCCGATGGTTTTTTTGGAATTCATTCTTACAAAAATTATGACGGGGTGCTTGCGATGTACCACGACCAAGGATTGATACCGATAAAATTATTAGGATTCGAGGAAGGTGTAAACTTTACTGCCGGATTACCGATAGTACGCACTTCACCGGATCACGGAACAGCATTCGACATCGCCGGAAAAAGAAAAGCGAATCCATCCAGCACAATTGAAGCAATTAAAACTGCAGTAACTATTATTAATAACCGCCGAAAAAAATAAAATATGATTACATTCAAAAACGTTACACTTTCATTTAACTCTCAACCGATTTTATCGAATATAAGCATGCAAATCAACGCGGGTGAATTTATTTCTTTAATCGGTGAATCAGGTATTGGCAAAACAACACTTCTTCGTTTAATTTATATGGATCTACTCCCCAATACAGGTATGGTTACAGTTGGTAAATACAACTCGTTAGTAATCAAAAAAAGGGAGATTCCCTATTTGAGAAGAACTTTAGGAATCGTGTTTCAAGATTTTAAGCTGCTTGAAGACCGGAATGTTTTTGAAAATGTCGCATTTCCGTTACACGTTACGGGTGTTAAACGACACGAAATTCAAAGACGTATTGTCCGGGTTTTAGCGGAAGTCGGGTTGAGCCACAAACGCGGGGCGATGCCTAATGAGCTATCGGGGGGCGAGCAGCAGCGGGTTGTAATTGCGCGAGCTTTGGTGAATGAACCATTTATTCTCTTAGCAGATGAACCAACCGGTAATTTAGACCCCGCCTTAGCAAACGAAATTCTTGATGTCCTGTTGCAAATTAATTCGCGGGGGACTGCCGTTTTGTTGGCTACACATAATTACGATTTAGTTCGAAGATCCGGAAGCAGAATTTTGCAGATAAAAGATACTAAAATAAAAGAAATCGAGAGTATATAAAATTAGGTATCCCCTAAAAAATATACAACGCTTTATCCCACTCCTAGCAATTTTACTTTTAATATCTGCAACGAGTTCTTACACACAACGGATGATTTCGGTATCCATCGAATCGTTCCTGCCAACTCATCTGTACAATAAAAATCACCCCCCGGCATTTAATGTTAGAATCGAATCACAACGGAAAGTTAGAGGAATAATTTTTATACGGCTTAAAAGTATCACACAAAAATACTATGATACTGTTTTAGAGCAAAATTCCAAATTCGAGAAGGGGATTAAAACAATACATTACTCTTCCGATAAAAAATCCATCAATTATCAATGGCGCCCCGGCTTTTATGAAATTTTTGCACGGGTAGTTACTGGTGAATACGAATATTTTTCAGATACACTTACGTTTGCCTTCCAATCTGATTCGATTCGCTATTCCCCTACAAGTCCTATAGATTTTGAAACTTTTTGGAAGGATACATTTTCTGCTTTAGATACTATTCAACCCTACTTTGAATTAACAGAACATACCGATAATCAACAGGACAGCATAAAAGTTTTTAAATTAATGTATCGGAGTTTTGATACGTTGTGTATAAAAGCCTGGTATTGTTTCCCAAAATACGATGATCCGCTCCCGGCAATTTTAATGGTGCCGAGTTATGGAAATACTCCTATACAAATTCCATATACACATGCACAACACGGCTTCGCAGTCATTGCAATTCAGATTCACGGACTGGATGTAGAGTTCGATAATTATCCGTTTGGAGATGATCCATCTGCGGGACTCAACCTTGATTCTCCTGATAAATATTATCTCCGAGGGGCGGTCGCGAGTTCGAAGCGAGCGATCGATTTTTTATATACACGAAGCGAGGTGGATACTGGACGGATAGGAGTTGCAGGAACAAGTCAAGGCGGTGGCTTGGCATTACTCTTAACAGGGTTGGATAACAGGATTAAAGCAACCGTTGCAACAATACCGACTTTATGCAATTTTCCGGAAGGAATCGAAAGCGGTTGTTGCTCACGTGTCCAAAGGTCAATATTCAATGGATTAGTTAATAAAACAACAGCGCTTCGAACTTTAAGTTACTTTGATGCTAATAATTTTACAACTCGATTTACAAAACCTGTTTTACTTTCGGCACATTTTAAAGATAGGATATCCGCACCCAATACAGTTTTTTCTTTGTACAATCGGATACCAAGCAGAACGAAGCAGATAATTATCCACCCAAATCTCGGGCACGAATTCCCCGTTAATCATTGGGATGTTCCATACTCGTGGCTGAAGGGGGTATTAAGAAAAAAATAAAGTTGGGGATATGCGATTTCTGTACTATCCTAACACTACATCTAAAAACATCATAATTACAAAACCGATCATCACACCAAATGTTGCTTCTTTTTCAAAACCTTTGCGATGCGACTCAGGAATAATTTCGTCGCTGATTACGAACAACATAGCCCCGGCTGCAAAAGCCAAACCCCATGGTAATAAAGGTTGAGACACACTGACTAAACCGACACCTAACAACCCACCTATCGGTTCAACCATTCCTGTCAAGAGTGATATCCAGAGAGCTTTACCGACAGAGTATTTTTCACTAATCAAAGCGAGTGCTACAACTAAGCCTTCCGGTATATTTTGCAATCCGATACCGATAGCGAGTGTGAAACCGTTGTTCACGTCGCCGCCGCCGAAACCGACGCCGACCGCTAAACCTTCAGGAAAATTGTGGAGCGTAATTGCAATTATAAATAGCCATATCCGTTTTAAATTTTTTTTTGTCGAGCCTTCGGGACCTTTTATAAAATGTTCGTGCGGTGAATATTTATCAGTGAACCAGAGAAACATACCGCCTAATAACATTCCGGCAACGACTATTAATGCAGCATCGACACCGCCCCCTGCGGCATCTATACCTGGGATAATCAACGAAAATGAAGTAGCTGCTAGCATTACACCTGCCCCAAAGCCCATCATTATATCTTGAATTTTCTGAGAAATATTTTTAAAAAATATAACTGGCAGTGCTCCTATAAAAGTTGCGAATCCTGCTGCAAAACTTGCTGCTAATCCAAGCACAACTATTGGTAAATTTGATAACTGTTCAAACATAATATTGATTTTAGATTTCGGATAATATTTTTTTAACCGCAAAGCTCGCAAATGATAAATTCATTTGTGAACCTGGCGAATTTCTGGCGCCTATTGTGGTTAAATATTTTTATTTAGACTCTATAACCGGTTTCCCGAATGATTTTTTCAACATCCAAATAACTGTAATCAAACCACCGACGAGGAGTAATGCGAAAATTATTATCACATCCCACTGAGGTTCAGTTCTGACCGCATCCCAGTTGATGTAAGGTTTCAGATATTCTTCGCGTAATTCGTGTCGCATCAAAATCATCGTTACGATAGTTATTAGAAAGAATAATTTGGCAGCCATTATTTTTCCAATCGGTTTAGCTGCATTCATTCCGACAAACATCAATATAATACATATAAATATCGAAGCAAGTCCGACCAAGAGGTAGCTAGTAGCGAATTGATTACCGCCCATGAACATCAACATAAATTCACGCGGTAAAGCAATCAACCACCACACCCCCACTCCGATATTTATAAACGTCGGAATCAAAAACCACCAGGCGCCATAACGGATTGCCCATTTGCCAAGCTGTTCGTTTGCCTTCAATTTTTTCATCCCCCACATCATAACAACAATACCTGCAACGGCTAAAGCTGAAATCATATAATGTAAATATCGCGGTATGATTGTCGGATCAGTAAAATTCATGTGTGTACCGTGTGGATCGTTAAAATACATTGCCTTCCATTTATCGGGGGTAAGCATCAGAACAATATTGTTTACGTAAATCAAACCTATTGTTGCTAACATAATAGCACTTATCAATACAACCCACAATCTTTTGCCGTTAAGTTTTTCCCATCTAAACGAGAAAATATAGTATCCGTAATATGCTAAAATAAAAATTACAATAACCGATAACCAGGGCCAAGCCATTAATATGGTGGATGTATAAAAGAATTGACCATACAGAACCTGTAGGAAAAGCAACGGCGCAACACCAAGTGTAATTGTAAATGCCGTGAAAGGAGGGAGCATTTTGGCAATCGCACGACTCAAGTCGAAATGATTTTGGCTTTTCTTTTTTCTGCCAAAATATTCGGTAACAGCAGCAACAAATCCACCACCA
>JBBIOD010000112.1:0-5092 GCA_037443545.1 Ignavibacteriales bacterium
TTCAGCGTATTCACCTGTGTGGATTTCGATCATATCAGCACCGATTGCTTTCGAAATTTCCAATTGTTCATTTATAGGATCAATAAATAGGCTCACTTTTATTTCGCTGTCGTGAAGCTGTTGAATTGACTTCTTAAGAGAAGCTTTGTATTTAACTACATCAAGCCCCCCTTCAGTCGTCAACTCTTTACGCCGTTCGGGAACCAAAGTGCATAAATCCGGTTTAATTCGTTTTGCAATTTTTATGATTTCCTGAGTGGCAGCCATTTCTAAATCTAATTTCGTAGTTACCGATTTTCGTAATCTATAAACATCACCATCGTTGATATGGCGGCGGTCTTCACGCAAATGGCAAACGATACATTCAGCCCCCGCCTTTTCGGCTAACAAAGCTGTTTCGATGGGGTCGGGTTCTTTCCCGCCCCGTGCATTTCGTAAAGTTGCAACATGGTCGATGTTTATAGCTAATCTCATTGTAATCGTTTTCTAATTATGTATTGGAATTGGTCTGGTTGTTTACGGACAATTTTTAAACCGTCCGGAATAGATATCTCGGGTTGAATATATCCCGTTGAATCAGCTAACAAATATTGATAATCTATATACGCTTTTAAATTCTCAGAAGAAAAATCAGCAAGCATATCTATGCTGCCGCGAATTATTACATCTAATTTTGGAGGAATTAAAATAACTTCTCGGTTAGGAGGTGATAATCTGATTTCGATATTGATTCCGGGGAAGGTTTTTTCAGCAAACGGCTGTACGTTAATAATGTAATTAATTTCATTCTGTTCGAGGCTGAGTATATACTCCTGTGGTTCGGTTAGCTTAAGCGTCGTGTTCAGAGGTTTGCTGGTTTCTACAAATTTTTTCTTTTCTGTGGTCCATTCGTTCAAAGTATCGAGTATGCTCTTCGCTCCTCTGATGATAACGCTGTCGGGCAGGATACTGGTTTCGCCGATTTGTCCATAGCCGTCGCTGTACTCTATATCTACATCTGGAATAACTTTTATTTTCTTTTCTGATATTACATCAATTTCAATTGCGATCGAGTCGGGGGACGAATCCATCAAAGTTATTTCCGGTGGCAGCAAGAAATAATCGGAAATCAGATAATCTGTATAAACGATGGAGCTTTTTGAAAAATATGAAGCATCTATAAGAAATCTTTTCTCGCTGGTAATTGTATATTTTAAAAGATGCCAACCTGTGCCCCTTAATTTCATCGTTATTGATTTTGGTAAAGTCTTTGTTAAAGCAGATTGAGGGGGTAATTTTATGAGTCGTACAGGGAGCGATACAGAAGTTGTGTATTCGTAAGTCATGCTTACTGACCCCCACAATAATGTTGCAAACAAAATTGTAGCAAGTATTATGTGCCAGTGCTTCGATTTCATTCGTTACTATATAAAAAAACTCCATCTTTCGTTTGAAAGATGGAGTTTTTGAATTAAATTTTTGTTACTTGGGAAATTTAGCATTCATTAGTTCAGTAATCAGCTTTTCTTTGTTAGCCATCGAAATTTGTCTGCCGAATATCGTTAACCCCTCGACACCCCTTGCGTACTTCCGGAGTTGATGCACACTCAGCGATTCAAGCTGTTTCAGATATTCCTGTTCTGTCTCGGCTACTAGTAAAACTGTTTCCTCTCCAGTTACAGCTTCTTGAACAACTTGTTTAGCTGGAGGTTTTGCCTCTCGTGGTTTCGCTTTCTGTCCGCGGGTTGGCTTTGTTTTTTCAGCAATTACTTTTGGAGTGAAAGGTGGTATTGGCGGCATCTTCAATTTTGTAAATATCAAATTTTTGAGTTCACCAATCGGACGTGGTATTACATGAGTCGAAATAAGCTCTCCGACGCGCGCAGCTGCAGCCGCGCCGGCATCGACAGCCGCCCGTACTGCGGCAACATCGCCTATCACCTTAATTGTTACAAAGCCGCCTCGAATTTTTTCGCTCCCAACAAGTTTCACATCAGCGGCTTTAGTAGCAGCATCGGCGGCTTCAATCGATCCGATTAGACCTCGAGTCTCAATTAAACCGAGTGCAAAATCTAACATTTCCATTTTTCACCTTACGGTTTATTTTCCTTCGGGACGCTTGGGCAGAATTAATTCAACATCGATATGCGGGCGTGGGATTACGTGTACAGATACCAATTCGCCGACTCTTTGGGCTGCCGCTGCACCTGCATCGGTTGCTGCTTTTACTGCTCCGACATCGCCTCGAACCATTACTGTAACATATCCGCCACCGATAACTTCTTTACCAATCAAAGTTACTTTTGCGGCTTTCACCATTGCGTCGGCTGCCTCAATTGAGCCAACCAATCCTTTTGTTTCTACCATTCCTAATGCGTCTAATGAAATATCTGGCATAATTAAATCCTGTTAATGTTTAAGATATAGTTATAATAATAAAAAATTTATAACGAATATAAGTAATTGGGAGCATAATGTCAAATACTTACTTTTTTTGCTCCTTTTTTGAAAATAATCCAACTAAAATTAGTAATATCGAAATTCCCCACCCTATGTGAGAAATTAAGAAACCTGTTTTGTAAACAGCGGGATCAAAAATAAATTCAATTTTGTGTTCGCCGGCAGGAACTACTATCGACCTTAGAACATAGTTAGTTTTATAAATTTCAGTTTCTTTACCATCGATGTATGCCCTCCAACCCGCCGGATAATAAACTTCGCTTAAAACAAGTAACGATGTGTTGTTGGAATAAGTCGAAAGCTCGATCAAGTTGCTTCTGTAGTTTAGTGTATTAATGTGTACAGAATCGGATTTAGCCAGGAGTGTCGATGGCTGTTTTTCGAGAATGGCTTTTGTACGGCTGTCGAATTCTGGTGAATTCAATATCCTGAACACCTCAGTTTTGTTTTTAGCGATAACAGCTTCTTCTACGAAGAATGCCCGCGGCTGATAAGCAGGATTCAGATAAGTTGCAATTTGTTTATTCTGGTCGTAAGAAACGATTGTAAACTTATCTTCAGGAAGTCTTCCCTGGAACATTAAATACTTTGTATTCAGCATATTAACGATGTTCATATTTATTGGAAACATCGGGTCACCGCTACTGTATAAACATGAATCAATCATATCCTGATAAATTTTAATTTTTGCAGGGCTGTATCCGCCAATCGATTCGAGATTATGATACATCCAAGTATTATCCATAAATAATTGTCCGAGTGGAAAAATGCGGTACTGCGATTTATCTGTTTTTAAAAATTGAACGTTTTGGTCGGGTGCAAAATGTGCCTCGGTAGCGGATTTCGGTTTTGGGTCAACATATTTTGTATCAATAATTAATAAATCGATTACCAATATCAGGAGCAGCGAAAAGCTCAACATAGTCGATTTGATTTTGTTGTTGAGGAATAAGACTATTAATCCAAGCGATGCTAACGCGATGATTGCGAATTTTATATAATCCTTCCACAACATATCAAAGCGGATTTCTTTTAACTGCTGTAATACCCGAGGAGCTTCTGCGGCATATTGTTGTTGAAGCTGCTGCAGATCGCCATCCTTAACAAACATAGAACCGGAGAGTATATTGTAAATAGTAGATTTTCCTATCAAGCTGATTACTAAAATTGTTGCGATAATTCCCATCGTGATAAAAAGCCCCTTTCGCATTTTTGTTGTATCAAACTTTGCCGGAAGGTGGATTAAGAAAGTTAGACCGTAAGCGGCTAACATTCCGAACACGAGGGGGAGTAGATGCAGAATCATTGCTGGAGCGCGGAATTTATTAAAGAACGGTAGGTAGTTAAAAAATAAATCATAAACTGGAAAATGTTTCCCGAAGGAAATTAAAAATAAAAGGACTGCGAAAAGTGCGAAGAATATCGTTCCTTTGTTCCTCTTGAATATCAAAGCTATGATGCTGAGAATAATTGGTACAACTCCAAAATAAACTGTGCTGTTTGTAAAGGGCATCCATCCCCAGTAATAAGGGGATGAGAAGCCGAAGAAGGAGGGGATTAGCAAGTTTAGTATCTCGAACGGATGGAACGACCAATTAGTAGCATAGTCGTAGTTTAGTCCGCCTGGAGTTCCTGCCTCGCCGGCGCCACGTATAGAATACTGTGAATATTCATACGTCGATAGATATACGTAGGAAGAAATCGAAAAACCGAGTATCAAAGTTATAAAAAAGAAAAGAGCAGTTTTGCTCATCAGTAATTTTTGTGATTTAAAATTTAAAATGAATTCATACGCAAAGAATAATCCGATTAGCATAAATCCATAATACACCATTTGAACGTGATTTGTTAACAGAGCTGTACCAATAGCAACTGATAACAAACCGATTGAAAGTAAATTTCGTTTTTCGAATAAGTAGTAAGTTAACAATAGCATTAACGGGATGTAACTTAATGCCATCATTTTTGAGCCGTGTCCTTCGCCCGCAAGTCCTACGGCATAAGGCGAAAACATAAAAACAATTGCAGCGAGCAGTGAAGCGAGGTGCGAAAAATGCCATGTTCTTGCAAGCATGAACATAAAAATTCCAGCCAGGAAATAATGAAGCACAAACCAACTCATTTCTCCGTTCAAGAATAAAAGTTTTCCGACGAACTGAATAGCAATTTGAAGATAACTTACATTATGCGGAATAGAGGCTAAACTTCCAAAACCGGGCATTCCGCTGAAGATGTGGGGAAACCAGAGTGGAATTTGTCCCTCCGCATCTTGAAGATATTCGCCAGCTTTTGCCCATGCGTGTGCTGCTGCTGTGTCTCCGGCATCCGAGAAGATCTGGTTCTTGAAAATTATTTGGTTAAATAAAATGACAACTAAAAGAAAAATTATACCTATTGAGATAAAATCTTTCTTCAAATCTGAGAGATTATCGAACCAGTTAGTTTTTGTGCCGGTTGCTACCGTATGATGGGACTTCTTAATTTTTGCCATTTGTTACTTTCATAATGAATTAAATTTCTCGAAAATATAAACAAAACTCTATAAAACTCCAAGATTGAAATTCACAAAAAAAAACCGTTATAAACCTATTTGAAGATATATAACGGAATTAATATCCTTAATAAAAAGTAAGAGCCATTTGGCGCTATTTGA
>JBBIOD010000113.1:0-4832 GCA_037443545.1 Ignavibacteriales bacterium
GATCGACTGTAAAAAGAAGCATTGCTTTTGCGTCTTCCGGTAATTCTCTGATACCCGTTTGAATGGACGATAGCTGCCCTCTTTTATAATTTTCGTTTATAATAAATTTTACATTTCTCAAAATTTTTGAGCTTTCAACTTCCTTTGACTGTAGTACAGATTCAGGCTCATGACCGAGAATGACCAATATATTTTCAATCCCTGCTTTATAAATTTTTGAAACCACATATTCTAAGAATATTTGATCAGAAATTTTCAGCAAGGCTTTCGGCGAGCCCATTCTGCTTGATTCTCCGGCAGCAAGTATTACGGCGTATATTTTAATATTATTCACAATGTTTTCAATTACTTGACTAATTTAAGTTAAAAATCAAAATGTAAAAATCAAAATCAAAATTTAAAAACAAAAATCAGATAGCAGATTTTAATCCACTATCTGATGATTAATATTTCTGTTGAATAGTTAATATAGATTTCTGAAAAATCGAAAATACAGTCACCCTGAGCAAAGTCGACGGCCAAGCCATTAACCATGTTTCGACTCCACTTCGTCCTTCGGCAAGCTCAGGACTCCGTTTCGCTCAACATGACAAAATTATAATTATTCAAAAATCTCTACTAGTTAATCCGCTTGCGGCGGATTAATTGCCAATTGTCAATTGATAATTAACCATTGACCATTTAGAACGTTTTACGTTCTTAACTATTTTACATTGTAAGCGCCATTACAGCTTTACAGGTATGTAAACGATTTTCCGCTTCGGGGAATACACGTGAGTGTGGTCCATCGATTACTGCATCTGTAACTTCGTAACCGCGATCGGCGGGTAAACAATGCATATAAATTGAATCTTTATGAGTAAGCTTCATTAGCTTCTCATCGCAAATCCAATTCTTATATTTCTTGGAAATTTCGAGAGCTTTCTCAGGCGTATGGAACAGTGATTCAATCCCCCACGATTTAGGGTAAACGATGTGCGCGCCTTCAAACGCTTCTTCCATATTATCTACAATTTCAAATTTAGTACCATTTTCCTTTGCGGCTTTGCGTGCATATTCCACTTCACTATCCATCAATTTATATTCCGGCGGATGTGCGAGTACTACATCGAGTCCAAAGCGCGGCATGAGTGTGATCAAACCTTGTGGTACGGACATTGGCTTAGCATAACTCGGTGCATAAGCCCACGATACAGCAATTTTTTTACCGCGCAGGTTCTTGCCGAACTCTTCGCGGATTGTCATCAGGTCGGCAAGCGCCTGAAACGGATGGTCGATATCGCATTGCATATTCATAACCGGAACATCGGCATGTTCTGCAACCTCACGCATATACTTGTTGCCTTCGCCCGGAACCAAGTCGTGACGGATGGCGATTGCATGACCGTAACTTGAGAGTATGATACCCATATCTTTTGGGGATTCGCCGTGAGCGACTTGCGAAGTTTCAGCGGAGATAAAGTGGGCGTGTCCACCCAATTGAGTCAATCCAGCCTCAAACGAATTGCGTGTCCTTGTAGATTTGTCGAAGAAGAACAAGAAGTTTGTCTTATCGGGAAGGTAGCGGTGTGGCTGACCTTTTCTAAAACGTTTTTTTAAATCTGCTGCAACTTTAAGCGCAAGCTCAATTTCTTTTACTGACCAGTCCTTTGTTTCGATATAATCTTTCCCGCGGACTGTGTTCGGAAGTTTGGGTAGTTTTGTTGGCATTTTATTTTCCTTAATTTTTAATTTTATTTTTACTTAATCTATTTTTTTTCAATATAAACTTTTAATTGCCAATTGTTAACGATCAATTGTCAATGGCTAACTATCAATTGTCACTTGTCAATTGTCCGTTAACCATTAGCCATTGACCGTTAACCATTGACGGTTTCTTTTAAATAAGTCATAGGAAAAGCCGCATACCATGCCGCTGCTTTTACAAGATGGTCAACCGGAATTTGTTCCGTCGCCATGTGTGCATAAATTTCGTTTCCAGGTCCGAAACCGACACAAGGAATTCTGTGCATTCCCATAATCGCAACACCGTTCGTGCTGAAAACCCACCTATTCACAACCGGCTGTTCGTTAAATAATTTTTTGTATGTATGAACGCCAGCTTTTAATACTTGATGGTCTTCGGGCAAAAGCCACGTTGGATAATATTTTTTTGTTGGATAAGTTAAACCCTTCCAACTTGGAACAGCATAATCGAGTACAACAACTTCGGCATTGGCTTTTTTAACGCTCTCTAATTCCTGTATCTCTTTTACTGCCGATTCCCATGTCTCAGTTGCTGCCAGTCGTCTATCGAGATGAATTGTAGCAGAATCTGCAACAGCACAAAGAGAAGGAGTCGTTGAGCGAATTTCTGAAATCGTTACAGTTCCTTTTCCAAGGAACGGCTCACCCGTTAATCTTTCATTCAACTTTTCGATATCTAAAACGATGGGTGCAATCTTGTAAACAGCATTATCGCCGCGTTCAGGTGCAGAGCCGTGGCAAGAAATTCCTTTCACTCGAACTTCAATTTCCATACGCCCTCTCTGTCCGCGATAGACGCCTAGATTTGTCGGTTCTGCAATTACCACAACCTCGGGTTTTAATTTTAATTCGTTGATGATATATTGCCAGCACAAACCATCGCAGTCTTCTTCCTGTACACTGCCGACTATGTATAAAGTAAAATCATCTTGTAATCCTAAATCTTTAATAATTTTCCCGCCGTAAACTAAGGATGCCATTGCTCCTTTCATATCGCAGGCACCTCGTCCATATATAATGCCGTCTTTCATTGCACCGATAAATGGATCGACAGTCCAATTTTCAGGATTACCAACATCAACAGTATCGATGTGGGCATCCATCGCTATTATATGTTTGCCGTTTCCGATTCTGCCAAGTATGTTCCCCATTCCGTCGATGATTACTTCATCGTAACCGATTTTTTCCATCTCTTGCTTAATGCGGTCAACAACTTTTCCTTCCTGACTGCTTACTGATTTAATTGCAATGATATCGCGTAGGAATTGTGCTACTTCTTTTTCATTTTTCTTCGCTGTTTCAAGAATTTTTTCGTAAGGGATATTCATAATTTACTTATTGCCTGTTATTTAATTTACTTATTTTATTATTATTTATTCACAAATTCATTAAACTCATTTATCAATTGATCAAAATATACAACTTCACCCTCAAATAAACTACGCCAGTATTCGGGATTCCATTGTTCATTAATTTCTTCAAAAGTTTTGCCCTGCTGCTCGACCCATGTATAATATTTTAAATTATGGATTGCTTTTCGCTCATAGTACGAGAGTTCCTTGAAAAAGTCGATTGATTGATGGAGTATTGGAGCGGCGTGATCTTTTGCTGCCTCAATCAGAGAATATTTTCCGCGCTCTTTTTCCAATTCTTCTACTCGCGATCCATACATGTCCGCAGAATCTGTAAACATTGTGAAGATAACATCATCCTCATTCATCTCGAAATATTTCGCAGTCTTTATCGCTGCGAGCATATTAGCAATACTCGAAATTCCAAGCAATGACAATTCTTTGTACTCTGTACTCTGTACTCCAATACTTTCTAAATATGTCTTACCCTCGTCTTCGTTGAATAATCTAAGCACTCGCATGCAATCTTCATCATCGATTGCCGAAACTGCGTCGGTATTGCGGACATTATGAACCCAAGGAACGTGTTTATCGCCGATACCTTCAATGCGATGACCGCCAAACCCATTCATCAAAAGTGTAGGACATTGAAGTGCTTCGTTGGCAACTACTTTCAAATGTGGATGAAGATTTTTCAGGTAATCACCGGTTGCAATTGTGCCGGCGGAACCTGTAGCTGAAATAAAAGCAGACGCTTTTCCATTTTTCATTTCGAGCGATTGGAAAACTTCCTCAATTGCCGGACCTGTAACATTGTAATGCCAAATTGGATTTCCGAACTCCTCGAACTGATTGAAGATAATGTTGTTTGGATCTTTCTTTAATTCCCAACATTTATCATAAATTTCTTTCACATTCGATTCACAACCTGGAGTAGCAATTACTTCAGCGCCAATTTCCTTCAGCCAGTCAAAACGTTCCTTCGACATTTCTTCAGGCAAAATTGCGATGGGTGTGCAATCTAATAAAACCGAGTTGAAAGCTCCGCCCCGACAATAATTTCCGGTCGAGGGCCAAACAGCTTTATGTTTTTGCGGATTGAATTCACCGCTCACAAGACGCGGTACGAGACAGCCAAAAGCAGCACCAACCTTGTGGGCACCCGTAGGAAAATATTTTCCAACAAGTCCGATAATACGGGCTTTAACTCCTGTAATTTCTTTCGGGATTTCAAGAAAGTTCACACTGCCATACAATCCGGTTTTGATATCGTTTTTCCAAGTGATTCGGAAAAGGTTGAGAGGATTAACATCCCACAAACCAATCTTAGGAAGTTTCGATTTTATATTAGCAGGGATTGTATCCGGATTTCGCATCTGCTTAAATGTTGGAATAACAATTCCTTTTTCACGGCAACGGGTTGCGGTCTTTTTTACTACTTCAGAATTTATTTGTTTGATTATTTTTGACATTTATTTATCCTGTTTTATTTTGCCACTGATAACACGGAAAAGACACTGATTGACACAGATATAAAATTCGTGTTCATCAGTGCAAATCCGTGGTTAATTTACTTTTTGTCATTTGTTAAAATCCGACGAATAAATTGTGCCTTCGGTCCAAAATTGAAAAGCAACCCGACTTCAATCTTGGTCGCTTTCAGATAATTAATAATTTGCGCTTCATGTTCAGGGGCAATCGCATCGGCAGCTTTCAATTCAAGTATGATCAAAT
>JBBIOD010000114.1:0-4633 GCA_037443545.1 Ignavibacteriales bacterium
TCATTCCCTTTTTGATTGTCCATGCACGGCACTCATCCTCGCCGACGGTAAAGAACGATTGCAGACCCAGCAAATCGTACGCGTTGCGGATTAGCCGGCTGAGTGTAGATTCCTGAATTCCGTATTCAAGCATAAACGATTTAGCTTCGTCGGGCTGAAGCTCGGCAATTTCCATTTCAATTTTTCCAAAGAATATATCAACATTGATTTGTTTGCTGTTGTATATGCTTCTTACTTTTGTCAAAATCTCTTCATAAGTATGAACATCGGTTTCCGACAAATTCAAAACTACCAAAACCGGTTTTACCGAAAGTAATTGATAACCGCGCAAGATTTTTATTTCTTCCCTGTCGTATTCAAGATTTCTTAAAGGAGTAGAATTTTCAAGCGCGACCAAACATCTTTCGAGTAATGATAATTCTTTAGGGTTAATTGCCGCGCCCGACTTCTGAAAATTCTTCTTCATCCTGTCCACACGTGATTCAATAAGAGCCATATCGGAAAGTATGAACTCACTCTCCATCATACTTATATCTCTCAGTACATCCAAATCTCCTTCGGGATGCGGTACGGCGGGATCGTCGAACAGACGCACAACCTGAAGCAGGGCATCAGTAGTTTTAACCTTGTCCAAAAAAGCTGTTGTGAATTTTACAGAGCCGCTCTCACCATTTTGCAGATCAGAGATTTCAACAAAATCGATAACGGCGTAGTTTTCTTTTTTCGGTTTAAAAATATCAATTAAACTCGTCAGCCGATCATCCGGAACCTTTACTACAGTTTGATTATCGCTGTTTTTCTTAACATCCGACTCTTTTATATGTGCCTTGCTTATCGTCTGGAAAAGGGTACTTTTTCCTGATGATGGAAGGCCTATTATTCCAATTTTCATAAAATCCTTAATTAATTCTTAAAATAACAAGCCAAATATAAAAAATTTTCTCGTGTATTAAAAATTCTTATATTTGTACAATGATTTTACTTGATAACATATCCATCCAGTTCGGCGGCGAGTATCTTTTCAAAAATGTTACTCTACAAATCGGAGTTCACGACCGCATCGGACTTGTTGGCGCTAACGGCACCGGCAAAACAACGCTACTCAAAATTTTAGTCGGTTTAACTCAAACCAATTCCGGCTCCGTTCAAAAAGCTAATTATGTTTCAGTCGGTTATTTACCTCAGGAAGCTGTAACATCATCGAATAAAACACTTTACGAGGAAACAAAAACTGCATTCGAGGATATCAACACTATCGAGCGGCAGTTAGACGAAATCAACTCGCAAATCCAGAATTTCGTAAATGCGACGAGCGAAGATCAGGACTATTATGAATTGATAGAGGTGCAAGGTGAGCTTCAAATCAAACTCGAAAGTTTAGACGCTTACCGGATGCAATCGCAAGTTGAAAAAGTGTTGATGGGACTTGGTTTTTCGGAAGAAGATTTCGACAGGCTAACAGATGAGTTCAGTGGCGGCTGGCAAATGCGGATTGCTCTTGCAAAACTTCTATTAAGTAATCCTTCTTTGCTTTTACTCGACGAGCCGACGAACCACCTCGATCTTGATTCGCTTCGTTGGTTAGAAGAATATTTAAAATCATATAACGGCTCGATAGTCATTGTATCGCACGACAGAACTTTTCTCGATAATATGACGAACAAAACACTTGCACTGGCAAACAACAAACTTGAAATCTATGCCGGCAATTATTCGTTCTACGAAATTCAAAGTCAAAGCCGTCGCGAACTTTTAATTAACGCAGCAAAAAATCAGCAACAGCATTTAAAACAAACTCAACAATTTATTGACCGCTTCAGATATAAAGCTACAAAAGCACGACAGGTTCAGAGCCGGATAAAGCTTTTAGAGAAGATCGATTTGATTGAGGTCGAGGGAGTTGCAAAGGAAATTAGTTTTAGCTTTCCACAGCCAAAGCAGTCAGGGGCAGTCGTGTTGGAAATCAAAGATTTGACAAAACAGTATCGTACACAACACGGCAATCTGACGGTATTGGACCACCTTAACTTAACTATCGAACGAGGCGATAAATTTGCGCTTGTGGGTGTGAACGGCGCCGGTAAATCGACTTTAAGCAGAATAATCAGCAACAGCGAGTTGCCCACATCGGGAGAAGTGAAATTCGGTTACAATGTAACGACTGCCTATTTTGCACAAACACAAGTGGACGAGCTTGAGAGTGATATGGAAGTACTGCAAGTTGTAGAATCGGTTGCGGAGGGCGAAACTCGAACTCAAATCAGAACACTTCTCGGTTGCTTTCTCTTTGAGGGCGATGATGTGTTTAAAAAAGTTCGTGTCCTTTCGGGGGGCGAGAAAAGCAGGTTAGCGTTAGCAAAGATGTTGCTTCAGCCGGCAAACTTTTTAGTGATGGACGAGCCGACAAACCATCTTGATATGCGATCGAAAAAAGTTTTGCAGGAAGCATTAATAGATTTTGAGGGAACATTTTTAATTGTTTCGCACGACAGAGACTTTCTCGATCCGATTGTGAATAAAGTTATCGAAGTCCGAAACAAGTCGATTAAAATTTATCTTGGAAACATTTCCAATTATATTGCTGCAAAAGAAAAGGAAACACAACTTCATCAGAACATAGAGCTTAGATCGAAGAGTAACGTTTCAGAAATATCAGAGAAGGAACGCAAACGACTCGAAGCAGAAGTGCGGCAGCGGCTTTACAAAATTACAAAACCATTAAAAGAAAAATTGGCTGCGGTTGAAGCAGAAATTAAGAAAAAGGAAAAACTAAAAATCGCTTACCAAGCTGCTATGGCTGAACCTGATTTTTATTCCGACACACAGAAAGTGAAATCAACTAATAGCGAGTATAAAAAAATAACGGGCGAGTTGGACGAGCTGTATAAAGAGTGGACTGAATACAGCGAAAAACTTGAGAATATTATTATTTCAAACAGTGAAAATAAATGAGGGAAAATTGCAGGCGATTTTTATCTTATTTTTTACCCATTACAAGTGATGAATAAAATGGATTCAATTCGATCAGGTTTGGTGGCCTGACGACGTCTTGCCAATCACTTGCCAGCAATCTATACCAGAACTAGCCATAACTTGACTGGAACAATGAATTTTGGTGCTTGATTGGATCAAACACTAGTTTCTGTAGGAGCTACTTGAGATAAACGTGGAAATATTTCCAAAGTTTCTTTTTCTAATTTTGACAATAAATCCAATCGCTTATCTTCATCCATAAATTTCACTCCGTTATTAGTTTGGTGGATTATGATATTTTATAATCGTTGCATTTGCTAAGTGTTGCGGAAAAATTCATATAATATTTTTATTATTTTAAATGCACTTTCAAACTAAAATAAAAACGTTGAATATCCACCAAATAATGGTGTAATTTACACCACTTTGTGGTTGATTTTCCTGTGATATTCTACTATATTAAGCCATGATTAAAAGAAACATAACAGATAGCATCCTTAAAGCAGTTAAAGATACGCCGGTTGTTTTTATTAATGGTGCAAGGCAAACCGGTAAAAGTACGTTGGTAAAAATGATAGTGGAGAGCGACTATCCTGCTTCATATATAACTTTCGATGAAGCCGGTGTACTCGCCGGTGCAAAAGCCGATCCGGCCGGATTTATAAAACACATAACACTGCCGTCTGCTCTTGACGAAGTGCAGAGAATTCCGGAATTATTTCTTGCTATCAAAGCCGAAGTGGATAAACACAGAAAAGCGGGAAGATTTATTCTAACAGGTTCAGCCAACGTCCTCCTTCTACCAAAAATTGCAGAATCTTTGGCGGGGAGAATGGAAATTATTACGCTCATGCCATTTTCACAAGGGGAATTATTAGGAAAAAGAGAAGCTTTCATCGATACTATATTTTCTGATGATAAGTTACAGTGGGAAATCCCAGCGCTTGATCGTTCCGAACTAATCAAAAAAATTATTACAGGCGGATTTCCTGAAATCATAACGCGGGAACAGGCGGATCGACAGCATTCGTGGTTTGGTTCGTATGTTACTACAATCCTTCAGCGTGACGTGCGAGACATTGCCAGAATAAACGGATTATCAACACTACCGCGTCTGTTATCTCTGTTGGCTGCGCGATCTACTTCACTATTGAATATCGCTGAGTTATCGAACAGCATTGCAATGCCACAAACCTCACTCAAACGGTATTTGACATTGCTTGAAATTATTTTTTTGGTCAGATTGATTCCGGCATGGAGCAGCAATCTGGGTAAACGGTTGATAAAAACACCGAAAGTTATCCTATGCGATACAGGTCTGCTATCGCACTTAATAGATGCTGACTCGAACAGATTAAGTAACGGCAGCAATGTAATCGGATCGCTTCTGGAAAATTTTGTTGCAACAGAGTTAATGAAACAAATAACCTGGTCGAAAACACGACCGCAATTATACCACTTCAGAACACTGCGCGGGCAGGAAGTTGATCTTGTACTCGAAAACAGAAAAGGGAAAATTGTCGGAGTTGAAGTAAAAGCAAGCTCGACTATCACTATGAATGATTTTAAGAATCTTAAAATTCTTTCTGAGATTGCTGGAAAAAAATTCCATCGCGGTATAATATTATATACGGGGCAGGATATTATTCCGTTCGGGGGG
>JBBIOD010000115.1:0-4550 GCA_037443545.1 Ignavibacteriales bacterium
CTTACATGAATCAACGAATACTTTCCCTTTAGATTTTTAGTGAGGCAAATCGTATAATTGGTTTTTAAACTAATATTTTTTAAATTAAGACAGAAAAATTAAGGAAATAAAATGGCAAAAGTAATAAAATCGAAAGTTCATAAAAAAACAGAATTAATTTTTCCATTAGAGAAGATAAATTATATTATCTTAGGAATCGGGCTTATAGTTATCGTAGCCGGTTATATAGCGTTATCGGTCCCAATGGTTGAAGGCTTTCGCCCGTTAGTTTTGGCTCCGATTTTACTTATCTTCGGGTATTGTGTAATTATTCCATTCGGAATTTTATACAAGAGAAAGGAAAAAACACCAAAAACATCTGTTCCCGGGACGGCGAAGGGTTAATAATTAGCTTTTCTTTAATTAAACAGATTAACGGCTTGTAAATCAGCCAAATTATTCTTATATTTTCACGCCAATTTGTGTTGAGCCTGTAGCTCAGGGGTAGAGCATCTGCCTTTTAAGCAGAGGGCCGGTGGTTCGAGCCCACCCAGGCTCACAAATTCAAGTCAAAATTAAATAATCAACAAGCTGAAAAATGAAGTTTTTTGGTTTGTTTTTGTTTGTCCATTGGATTTCTTAGGAGAAGCGGATTTGATTTTTGAAATGATTTAGCGCGAGTGGTGGAACTGGCAGACACACCATCTTGAGGGGGTGGCGCCCGAAAGGGCATGCGAGTTCAAGTCTCGCCTCGCGCACTGAAATCAAAACTTGACTTTATCCAAACTTAAAATTATCTTGTTAGTGATTTTAACTTAAAACAAATGAAAAAATTGTTCATTATATTACTTCTCTCCCTAACATTTTTTGTTGCTACCCTAAGTCAGGTTGCTAACGATAATATAAGAGCCTCAAGCGACGGGTCGGTCATTAAAGTAACTTGGAAGGTTGCTACCGAAATCAATGTTGAAAAATATGCGATCGAACGAAGGGCTGGAATTAGTGGAGCTTTTATACGAATAGGCACCAAATTTCCAGAAGGCAGGACTGAATATACATTTGAAGATCAAACAGCTTTTAAAACGTCTGCTAACATTTACGAATATCAAGTTCGTATCATTTTTAATAATGGAAATGCTGAGCTTATACTAGGACCAATTTCAGTTTCCCACTCTGTTAATAGCGTCAAACGGACTTGGGGCAGCATCAAAGCAATGTTTAGATAGAAACAATTGTAAAGTTTAAATTGAAACACAGAAAGCGACATTTTATTAGTCGCTTTTTTTTTGTTAATAATGAAAGTCAAAAAGAAAATAATATTAGCATCGGCATCGCCACGACGGCAAACTTTGTTTCACCAGATCGGATTTGATTTTGAAGTTCGACAAAGTTCAATAGAGGAGGTGTTCGATAAAACTAAAACCCCGGAAGAAAACGTAATCAGGCTTGCGGAAGCAAAAGTTCTCGATATAGCGAAAGAGATCGATGATGCGTTTATAATCGGGGCTGATACAATTGTAGTTCTTAATGGCGAGATGATGGGTAAGCCCGTTGATGATAGGGACGCTTTTCGAATGCTCAATAAATTAAGCGGACGGGAACATAAAGTTTTTACCGGATTTGCTATCGTGGATAAACCGAGTAATAAAATTGTTTCTAACGTTGAAATTACATCGGTTAAATTTCGAGATTTAGAAGATGAAGAAATACTTGAGTATGTAAAATCGAAATCCCCCGCCGATAAAGCGGGTGCTTATGGAATTCAGGATGATTACGGCGCTGTTTTTGTTGAACGGATAAACGGCTGCTTTTATAACGTGGTTGGATTTCCGCTCACAAAATTTTATATTACTTTACAAAAATTCCAAAAAGAAATTGCATAAGGTATAACAATGGAAAGAAAAATTCGAGTTATAGTTGCGAAAGCAGGTTTAGACGGTCACGACCGCGGTGCTAAAGTAATTGCTGCTGCTTTGCGTGATGCCGGTATGGAAGTTATTTACACTGGTCTGCGTAAAACTCCCGAAATGATTGTCGAAGCAGCTTTGCAGGAAGACGTCGATGCTATAGGAGTTAGCATTTTAAGCGGGGCACACATGACCATTTTCCCACGCATCTTAAAACTTATGAAGGAAAAGTCGGTAGAGAATGTATTAATTTTTGGCGGCGGAATTATTCCCGAACAAGATATCGAAGAATTAGCCAAACTTGGTGTGGGCAAATTATTTACACCGGGTGCTACTACCGTTGAGATTGCGAATTATGTTCGTGAATGGGTGTCGAAGAATAGGGATTAGGTAGTTATTCTGTGGCAAGCCAAATGCCACCGTCTTCTGAAATCGTATCTTTTTGAATTTCTCCATCCTCTTGTTCCTTTTCTTCAGTTACTTCAATTATTTTAGATTTGACTATGTCGTTAAGGTCTTCGAGTGATTCTTCGAGTGAGAAAATTAAATTAAAATCATGTTCGTCAAAAAAAGGTTTGAATTTTTTCGTTTGTTCTTCCAAGCGTTTTAAATAATATGATGTATTTTCATCGGGAAAATTCGGGTCCCATTTATTAGCCACTTTGCAGTTCTCATACGATGTTACGTTGGTGTCTGTGCCGGTTATGTAGTAAGCAATCCTGTCGCCAATTTTATATTTACTTTCCGATTTAAGGGCTAATTCATACACGGCGCTTCGGTTTCTTTTCTCCGCTTCAACTTCTTTTTTGTAACGTGATAACGATTCTTTCAAAGTTTCAACCCTCATAAAATCTTGAACCTGCCACCAATGGTTAGCTATATCCTGGAAAAGATTTACATAAAAAATATGCAAACCGGTGAAGTCGTCGTTCAATATACGTTCGATGCATTGTTGGATAAATTTTTTTCCGAATCGCTCTATATTTTTTGAAATCAGAGCCGAACCTTTTATCTGAATTTTGTTATCATAATCTAAAGTTGCATAGTTTTTCTTTTTATAGCTCAGCATTTTTTTATATCTGCTGTCGAGTATCAAATTGTATTCCTGTGGAATATCATTCTTCATTCTTTGGAAAAATTTTTCTTCCCCCGTTTCGTCTGTAACGTGTTCGGGAGGGATAAAATAAATTCCGTCAGTATCGACTTCGATAATTTTTCCGCCTCTCGATTGAATTATCTCAATTACATTTTTTAAAATTTCTTTCCCTGTTTCAGAAATTTTATCAGCCATATCGTAGTCATTAAATAGACCGCGGTGATATGCAAGATAACCGTAGTACGAATTGATGAGTTGTTTAAAATCCTTCTGAATATGAAAATGCGATTGATTGTTTTTATCCTCTTGAAATTTATTTTTATACTCTAATCGTATTTTAGTCAATTCTTGTAAAGTCGTGTGGAAGATATTTAAAACATCTGAAGCCGGCGCAATATTTTGTTCGATAATTATTGTGGGATACATCGACTCGACGTCGGCATATAGAACCGGTCCTATTACCCCGCGCAGGAAGATATCTGTATGACCGCCTGAAATTTGTTTCTGACTCTGTGGTTTTGGAATCGAGTATTTATTATAAACATATTCCCTTATCAGCAACAGTTCAATTTTTGCAACCGAACCTGAATCGATCAGACTATCTAACTTATATGGAAAAATTTGAGCTTGTTTAAAATAATTCGGCAGCAACGATCCGGTTAGATAACGAATTCGTTTTGCATTCTCTAAACATTCGGCGACGGGATAAGCAGCTTCTGTATCTGTTATAGCTACATCAGGTTGCTTCGTTCTGGAAGTATAGCCAACGAAATCGCTCACATATTTAAGATTATAGCTCTGCAAAATTTTTCCTGACGCATCGTAATTGTGCAACAAACTTAAACTGTCAACAAAAATCCGCCCGTTACTTTCATATTTTTTTGGATCCTGTTGGAAGTCCTGTTGATAAAATAGATTTTCACAAACTGTTGGCGATTTATCGTCGCGACCGATTGCGAATTCGCACTCCATCATTTCGCAGCGTTTCAAAATATATGGAAGTATGTGGTTGTGAAGATAGTGTCCTTCGATTACATCGGGATTGCGGTCTCTTATCATTTCGATTAGGCGAGCGATTATTTCCTTTTCCGATTTCTCTTTCTTGCCGATTATTTTTTCCCAGCCTTTGTTGTCAGTCAGTGCGATGTATAAAATTCTATCGTCCGAACGATTAGAGTTGCTCTGCCTTGCTCCCGGCTTTTTATAAGTTTCGATACTGATTTGCAATCTGTGGACATCTTCAAAATCCATTTCTTTAAAGAATGTTCTGCCCGCTTGAATTAGGAATTGTGAAACCTGATCAGGTATCAAATGAAGGAATGGAAGGTCGGTAAACGAGGAAAGATTTTTACCCGTTTGCTGATTATGATTGTTCAATAAGTTGTGTATGTAATCCCACATATCGAACCATCTGGAGAAGGCAACGATGTGGTCGAAATAGTTCTTGCCTTCGAGCCGTTTTACCCAATGCTTCCCATTAAAATTGTTAAGCAGGTAGTTCTCTGAAATGAAAAAGAAAGGGAAGAAATCGAAGTCTTCAAACGAAACTTGTTTTTCATCACGAACAT
>JBBIOD010000116.1:0-4543 GCA_037443545.1 Ignavibacteriales bacterium
ACCCTGACATTTCTACTGAGCGTTATACCTGACATTTTCGCTGGGCTATTACATTGAAAAACAAATTTGCATTTTAGACATTAAGATTTTATATTATCACCGTACCGTTAGGGGTGCTTGGCAGTTGTTATTGATATTAGTCAATTGACTAACCGACTGTCGGCTGAGATTAAACCCTTAGCTTGTCTGCAAAAGCCGCAGCGCAGGCAGGAACCTGATCTGGATAATACCAGCGTAGGCAAACGGATGTTTGTAGAATCGCCGTTTTTCTCTCTTTGTGTATTATTCAAAGTCAGGGAAACGGCGATTTCATTTTTAAACAAACTATGGAGATGTAATATGAACAAGTTAATAGTGTTGATTATATTTTTAACTATTTATTTTGATGTTTCAAATGCGAAGGGTGTTATTGAAGGAATAGTTCGAAGTAAAGAAAGTGATGAATATTTACCGGGCGCCTCGGTCATTCTTGAGGGAATAAAAATCGGAACGAGCACCGGACACGACGGGAAGTTCGTTTTAGAAAATATCGAACCGGGTATCTATTCGATAAGTGCAAGTTATTTAGGATTTAAAGTTCAGAAAAAATCTGTTAATGTTAAACCTTCTGAAACAACCAACATCACATTCGAGTTAGAACCCACTATACTTTCAGGGCAGGAAGTATTAGTTACTGCAACACGTGCGAAGGAGCGTGAAACTCCCGTTGCTTTCACCAACATGAGCCGCAAAGAAATCGAATCGAAACATTGGGCACAAGATATACCGATGATGCTGAACGAACTTCCGAACGTTTATTCCTACTCTGATAACGGGAATGGTATCGGATATTCGTATATGAAAATCCGTGGATTCGACCAGCGAAGAATCGGCGTTATGATTAACGGAGTGCCGCTCAACGATGCCGAATCGCACGAAGTCTTTTGGGTCGATCATCCGGACATTGGGGCGAACTCAGAAGACATTCAAGTTCAGCGCGGAGTAGGAAACTCGCTTTACGGTGCTTCGGCTTTCGGCGGCTCAGTGAACTTAATAACTGCCGGTTTTACACACTTGCCAAAAGTTCAATTGGATGCTGGTTACGGAACTTTTAATACACGAAGGTTTTCCATTTCGGCTAACTCAGGTTTGATTGATAATACATACAACTTGTACGGACGCTTCTCCCGCATTGACACCGACGGTTATCGCAAACCATCCTGGTCTAAACTCTGGTCGTATTTTTTTGGAATAACCCGTTACGACGAAAATATGGTTACGAGAATAAATATTTTCGGTGGACCTGAACAAAGCTATCTATCGTATCGCGGTGTTATTCGCGATTGGTTGAAAGATAGAAATTCGCGGCGAACCAATCCTTTCCAATTTCCTAACGAGATCGATAATTTCTATCAACCCCATTATCAGCTTATCAACGATTGGCAGATTTCAGAAATAATGCGTCTCGAAAATACATGGTACGTTTTTCTTGGGGAAGGAAATTACACACAATTCCGTTCAAAGAGAGATGTGCGTGAATACAATATCCCGCGTTTCAAAATTGCCGACTCTACATTATTACCATCAGGTTATTACAAAACAGATGCATCCGGTAATCCAGTTCGGGATGCAGCAGGTTTGTTTGAAGTGCGCCGCCTCGACCTCACACGAAAACGATCTGTCGACGATATTGATTACGGTTGGTTGCCTCGTTTTACTTTCAAACATCATAAAGGAAATATAATTTTGGGCGGTGAGTATCGTTATCATTCAGGGCATCATTTTGGCGAGGTAACTTGGGCTAACATCATCCCTCCGAATGTGTTACCCAATTGGCGCTATTACGATTATGTCGTCCCCAAGATTTCTCTGTCAGGTTACATACATTCATTATACCATCTGTTGCCCGAACTATCGATAATGACTGACTTACAAATCCGTCATCATAACATCAAATTAAAAAACGAAAAACGATATTTTACTGAATTTGAGAGGAAATATACATTTGTAACGCCCCGTGGTGGCGTCAATTATAATTTTACCGATGAGTTAAACGTTTTTGCGAATATATCTGTGGCAAAGCGCGAACCGGCTTTCAAAGATATTTATAATCCACAAGATTATTGGATCAGTCCAGTAAACCTTCCTAAAAATTTTTTAAAGGATGGCGAGCTGTATAGATTTGTTGGGAAGACACTCAAGCCCGAAAAATTAGTGAATTATGAAATCGGTTCTGGTTATCGTACCGATGATATTAATTTAAAATTCAATCTCTACCTAATGGATTTCCGCGACGAAATTATACTGACAGGTCAGATTGATGATAACGGCATTCCAATATCAGGTAATGCTGAACAGTCGGTGCATCGGGGTGTCGAGTTTTCGGGAAGATTCAATATATTCGAGAATCTCTACTTCGACGGTAACATATCTTTTAACGACGATCGTTTTATCAAACACTCGGAATATATCGTAACCGATTGGACAACTAGTCCTCCAACGACCAAAGAAATTATTTACAACAATAAACGTTTAGGTGGTTTCCCCACTAATTTAAGTAATCTTCGTCTCACATATAATTTTACAAAATTATTACTCCCGCTAAAAGCAACAATCCATTTGATGAATGTCGGAAGGATATATTTAGATAATACTGAAAACAAACAAGTAGCTATTTCGCCTTTTTCTGTTTTGAATGGTGGCATTGCTTATGAGCTAAAAAATATTTCGGATAAATTCGGTGTTGAAATTAATTTAATCGGAAATAATTTATTGGATCGCTTATACGAGACTAGTGGGTATGTTGAAGAAGGAGTGGTTTATTGGATTCCGGCAGCCACACGAAACTTTTTTTTAACTCTCAAATTCCAATTTTAATAAAAATGCCGCTCATACCTAACCTAACGAAGAACTCTATTTACTCCCGGATAGAACTTCAAGATAAGGCGGTTGAGCGGCAAATTATTTTTATAATTGATGTTAAAAATTTATGGTCACATTCCATTTATTAGATTATATCGTAGTAATTGTTTATTTTGCCGCTGTTGTTCTTATAGGTTTTGCATTTGCCCGTAAAACAAAAAAAGATGAAGTCGATTTTCTGTTAGCAGGACGCTCGTTAACACTTCCCTTGTTCGTAATGACTCTGGTTTCGACTTGGTATGGAGGTATTTTGGGTGTTGGCGAGTTTTCGTATCGCTACGGAATTTCAAACTGGTTCTTGCAGGGAGTTCCTTATTACTTCTTTGCTGCCATATTCGCCGCCATTCTTGCCAAACGGATTCGGGAATCTAATTTGGTTTCGATTCCAGACCAATTACAAAAAGCGTATGGCAAGAAAACCGCCTTGCTCGGTTCGTTACTCACTTTTATTTTGATGACACCGGCTCCTTATGTGTTAATGTTGAGTGTGATTTTTCAGATGATGTTCGGATGGACTTTTTTTACAAGCGTATTAGTTACTGCCGTTGTGGCTTTATCGTATTTGTACTTCGGCGGTTTCCGGTCTGATATTTACACTGATGTTTTTGAATTCGTTTTTATGTTCTTAGGCTTTGCGATAATTTTACCATTTGCGTTCTTAAAATTTGGGGGAGTCGAGTTTTTACAAGCAAATTTACCATCGCTGCATCTCGTATGGCACGGCGGACATAATCCGCAGTATATTGTTGTCTGGTTTTTTATTGCACTCTGGACTCTCGTCGATCCGGCTTTTTACCAGCGATGTTATGCAGCCAAAGACGGTAAAACTGCAATGCGGGGTATTTTTATCTCCATCATTTTCTGGTTTATCTTCGATATGATGACCTCTTTTACCGGTATGTATGCACGAGCCGCACTCCCTAAGCTTACGCAACCGATTATGGCTTACCCGCAATTAGCTGACTTAATTCTACCTCCGGCTGCAAAAGGACTTTTCTTTGCAGGTATGTTGGCAACAATGATGTCCACTCTCAACACGCTTGGTCTGGTATCAGCTCAAACTTTGGGCAGGGATATACTCCTCAGATTAAAAAATACAGCCGTCGGCGACGGACGAATCCATCTACGCCGGACGAATCCGCCGATGGCGGACGAGTATCTAATATCGGGTGGTGAACTGGTTACTAAATATACCAGGATTGGTTTGGTGGTATCTTTTATGTTTTCTGTTATTATTGCCGTCGCTATTCCAAGTGTCATAAAAATTTGGTACACGATAGGAACGGTTGTAATTCCGGGTCTGTTTGTTCCTTTGATTACGAGCTATTTTAAAAAATTAGAAATGAAACCCGATTACGCTTTCTTCTCGATGCTGTCTGGTTGGTTAATATCGTTGCTGTGGTTGATTAGCGGGTATGTTATGGCTGGGGGACAGACAAAAAGTTATCCATTGGGAATTGAGCCGATGTTTCCTGGGCTAGGAGTATCTATGGTAATTTGGTTAATCGGTAGAAAAAAGTAATTTATTTTTGAATGTTAGGGTTATTTTGTCCATGGGTTGGAAATTTCATACTGATAGTAATGATTACATAAAACCCTAAAGCCAAACAGTTTTTGAGAGGTATTCAAGTTTTTTTGGTTG
>JBBIOD010000117.1:0-4442 GCA_037443545.1 Ignavibacteriales bacterium
ACGCATTCGCACCCGACCACTGGCTTCCTTTCGTGATGATTGGCAAAGCACAAAAATGGACTAAACCTCGCTTGTCGTTAGTAGCTTTAATCGCCGGACTTGGTCATGTGGCTCGTCAATTTTATTAGGTGCAATCGGAATTTTAGCCGGAGTTGCTTCAATCCATCTCGAAGGTATTGAATCAACCCGCGGTGAAATCGGCGTGTATTTACTCATCGGTTTCGGTGTTGCCTATGCTTTGTGGGGATTGAAAAACGCAAGGCATCGCCATTCACACATCCCCGATTTATCAAAAAAGAAAGTTGTGACCGTATGGTCTTTGTTCGCAGTATTCGTTCTCGGTCCTTGCGAACCTTTAATCCCACTTATGTTTTTAGCAACTGCTTACGGATGGGTGGGTATCGCAACGGTAGCCGGAGTTTTTGCTGCCATTACGCTGATAATGATGGTTGGACAAAGTTTGTTAGGTTATTCGGGTTTTCAGTTAATTAAACATAGGTTTGCCGAAAAATTTTCGCACGCAATGGCAGGCGGAACAATCGCGCTAACTGGCATATTCTTGTATTTTATTTGAGACGTGAGCAATCGATAGTCTCTGTTCAAACGACTGGAGTCGTTCAGTCGGACGGGTAAAATCTTAAATCTAAAATCATTCCTAATGCCATATAAATGGTTCATAGCTAAACGATACATCGGATCTAGCCGTAAATCGAGGTTCATCTCGTTTATTACCGGCTTCTCAATTATCGGTGTTACGCTGGGAACTGCTGCTCTCATCATCACACTTTCGATTTTGGGAGGTTTTGAAAAAGAAATTAAGGAAAAAGTTTTCGGGTTTATGTCGCACATCCAAGTACAAGGATTTCAAGGGCAGCCTCTTTTTAATTATCAAAAATCAACTGCATTGCTGAAAGAAAAAGTTCCGGATGTGCTAAGCATCTCCCCTTTTGTTGCAAAAGAAGCAATGATCCGTGCCGGTGATAATGTTGATGGGATTTTTTTGAAAGGAATCGAAGTGGAAACCGACCAATCGAAAATTAAATCGTTTATCAAAGAAGGAAAATATCTCTCGAAAAATAAATCCCATAAATCAGAAATCGTAATCGGGAAGAAGCTCGCACGAAAGTTGGATGTTGGTGTCGGCGACAAAGTAGTAGTGTTCGGTTTACCATCGGGGCAGGTTAGCTATCAACCGCGTGCGTCCGTGTTTTTTGTGGCTGGGATTTTCGAATCAGGGATGGCTGAGTACGACGATTTGTATGCCTTCACAAATCTAACCATTGCTCAAGGGCTCTTCGGACTTGGCGAAAGTTTTCTCGGTTTTGACGTAGTTGTGGATAGTGTTCCTAAAGCAACTACAATCGCAAATCAGATTCAAGAAGTTTTAGGGTATCCGCATCATGCGCGGACAGCCGCCCAGCTATATCGGAACCTTTTTGCCTGGATTGAATTGCAAAAAAAACCGGCCCCCATACTTTTAGGTTTGATTGTAATCGTAGCAATTGTGAACATCATTGGCTCTTTGTTGATGATGGTTTTAGAACGGACACAAGATATCGGGATACTGAAGTCGTTAGGTTCAAGTGCCTCTGATATTCAAAAAATATTTTTAATTCAGGGTATGTTTATTGCCGGTATTGGTGTTGCATTGGGTAATCTATTAGCTTTCGCACTATGTTTTTTACAGCTTGAGCTACAATTTTTCTCTCTTCCATCCGATATTTATTTTATGAACACTGTCCCAATTTTATTGCAATGGGAAAATTTTGTAATAGTAAGTGCAATCGTATTATTACTTTGCTTCGTTTCCTCTTTACTTCCCTCAAGGGCTGCTGCAAAGTTAGATGCCGTAACAACTTTAAGGTTTCGTTGATGCGATTTGAAAATTTTATAGCGCGAAGATATCTTGCCTCGAAACGAAAAATTCAATTCATTACAATCATTAGTTTTATTTCTATAATCGGTATTACAGTGGGAGTAGCTGCTTTACTGATTGTGATGTCGGTTTTTAACGGCTTTACAGGAATTGTTACATCTATTCTAATAGGGTTCGACCCTCATATCCGTATTGAACAAAGAGGCGGTATTGATTTACAGAATTACAACCGTGTGTCGGATGTTTTAAAAAACGAAAAACTTGTATCGGGATATTCACCATTTATTTCCGGGAAGGCGATGATTATTTCACAAGCTCTTAATAAAGTCGTATTTATCAGAGGGGTAGATGAAGGAAAGATCGCCGCTGTTTCAGGAGTAAAAGATAAAATTGTTTTGGGTGATTTTGATTTGAGAGACTCGAAAGAATACAGCTCAATCGTTTTAGGTCTGACACTATCAGATAGATTGGGAGCGGTAGTAGGCGACTATGTGGATATAGTTAGTCCGTATGCATTCTTTGCATCGCTAACACCTTTCAGCACACCCGCGGTAAAAAAATTCAAAGTTTCAGGTATCTACGAGTCGAATAACAAAGAGTATGATTCTCAATTTGCGTATATCTCACTTGAATCGGCGGAGGCTTTATTCGAGATGAGTGGACGGTATTCCGGAGTGGAAGTCCGGCTGGATGATCTTGAAAAATCGGAATCCTTCAAATCAAATCTCCTAAATAAACTACCATCAGAAATTGAAATAGAAACTTGGTATGATTTGCATGCCGATTTATATTCGATGATGAAAATCGAAAGGTACGTTGCTTACATCTTATTAAGCTTGATAATACTTGTTGCAAGTTTTAATTTGCTGGGTTCGTTGTATATGACGGTAATAGAAAAGCGGCGCGACATTGGAGTGTTGCAATCAATGGGTGCATCACAGAAAAGCATAATCAGGATTTTTATGTTTGAAGGAATACTGATCGGGCTGATCGGAAATGCGTTGGGAATTATTCTCGGATTGGTTTTGATATTCTTACAACAACAATACCATTTATTTCCACTCGACCAGACAGTTTATATTATCCCGGCAATTCCGGTCGAGGTGCACCTAATCGATTTTGTTACAGTAACAGCCGCTTGTATGATACTGACTCTTCTTGCATCATATTATCCAGCCCGGCGTGCGTCAAAAATAATTCCGATTGAATCAATAAGATGGGAGTGATATGGAAAATAAAATAATTATTCGCTGTTCAAACGTTCGAAAGAAATTTATTACCGGCAAAAAGTCAGATAGTTTTCTTCAAGTTCTTAGAGGTATCGATTTAGAAATTTATGAGGGTGAAATTGTTACGATTGTTGGTGCATCGGGTGCCGGTAAAAGTACTCTTCTGCACATACTCGGCGGATTAGATAAACCGTCCGAAGGAGAAATTTATTGGGAAGAGAAAAATATTTCCGAACTCAGCGACGAATCTTTAGCAAGACTGCGAACTAAGAATGTAGGTTTTGTTTTTCAATTTCATCATCTGTTGCCAGAGTTCACTGCTCTTGAAAATGTAGCAATGCCACAAATGATTCTCGGGAAAACTTTGACCGTTGCCCAAGATAGCGCCAAGTCGGTTTTACCCCTCGTTGGTTTAGCAGAGCGGTCAAACCATAAGCCGAGTGAATTATCTGGTGGCGAGCAACAGCGTATCGCAATCGCCAGAGCAATCGTTAATAAACCAAAAGTTGTTTTAGCCGACGAGCCGACGGGTAATTTGGATTCTACTACTTCGGAAGAGTTATTCTCACTTATTCAGAGATTAAATAAAGAGAACACGCAAACATTTGTAATAGCAACTCATAACGAAAATTTAGCTAACCGTTCGCATCGTGTTTTGCGTATTGAGGATGGGAAACTTTTTCAACTATAAACTATTGCTTCACTTGCAAACCTTGATGAAACTGATTAGAGGAAAAGGTATTTGCAATATAATTAGCAAAATCAAAAGAAGGTATGAATATGGTGTTTAAGTAGCGTACCTGGTTTTGTAGTTGACCTGCCTTTTAACTGAGACTTTTTAAGTTCAGCTCTAAGATGTCTGTCGATAGTAGCCGGGCTCATACTAAGAAGTTTACTTCGAGTTTCTGAATCGATAACAAGTTCCTCAAAGCGCACTAAGTGTGTGTAAACAGTCTCGTATAAATTGGTCCCGCCATACGGGATTTACCACAAATACCGTCTGCGATGTACCAAAGTTGTTTCAATGCTTTATCAACTCGTTCATCATACACACGAGTGCGAGATCTTTTTGACCGTTTCTTTTTTGTAGTTCCGAACTCGTTGATGGTTTTCACCCCCTTGATTGTTGGTAACGGTGTGCAAATGCTTTTGTCATAGTTGTCTCCTGTTCCGATTTCTGTCGAATAGCTATTCTTAATCAACAGTTTTGGCTTAATATCTAAGAAAATCGGGTATAGTCTCATATAAAACAACGTCGCTTTATTTAATTTTCATATAGATACTTACATGAATCAACGAATACTTTCCCTTTAGATTTTTAGTGAGGCAAATCGTAT
>JBBIOD010000118.1:0-4400 GCA_037443545.1 Ignavibacteriales bacterium
CTATCTAATAATAGAAAAGCCGACTCATTTTTCAATAAGCCGGCTTTTATTAATTAAGATTTTTTCACCAATACTTTTTATTTACTGAGGATCATCTTCTTGACAGCCGTAAATTCGGATGATGATAATTTGTAAAGATATACACCGGTTGAATAACCTGAAGCATCGAATGAAACTTCGTGTCTCCCGGCTCCATAATTTTGATTGGTTATTAAGTCTTTCACTTTCTGTCCTAGTACATTATAAACTGTGATACTAATATTCGTTGACTTAGGAAGCTCGAAAGATATTTTAGTAACTGGGTTAAACGGATTAGGATAATTACTATTTAGAGAAAATTTAGCCGGCAATACATTCGTTTCATTTACGTTTACCTGAATTGTAACGTCCGACGCGAACACAGGAGTTAGTTGGTATCCAGCTGCTGGATTGGTAGAATGAAACTGTCCCAATACACCAGTAAATATACATTTTGCTGTCGGGATTGGTGTACCATCGATGTCTGAATCGGCTGCATTAGGAGTTCGTAAAACAACTAAACTTGTTGGGCTTGAAGGGTCACTGATATTAGAATAAGTTTTTGCGGCAACGAAATTCAAATCGCCCGCGGGATCGATAATCATATCAGTTACTTTGATAAGTTCGCTCTCGTATAACTCGCCGTTTGCCTCAATTTCTGCAAGAGTAACAAGTTGTGGAGTTGGCATTGTATTATCCCGCGAAAGTCGTTCCCAACTTAATAAATCAGCCGCATTGATTTGTTTTAAAGAATTAAACTCAGACGTTTTTCCAGTAACTCTTATTTTATCGCCTGCCCTTAAAGCACCAGCGGCAAGATCGTTAAAAAACGAACCGCTGGTTTGACGGATGACAATGCCGGCAGTTGCATCTTGTATGCGTGTGAAAGCACCCATACCACGAGTGATGACACCTTCTATGGTTACCTCGGAAGTGTTTGGTAATGCACGAGCTTGGGCGATGGTATTTATGCCAATGCCTCGAACTGAGATCGTATCGCTGAGTGTTGTGCCATTGTGTAAAAATACGATATTACCTGTTTTTAACCCTCTAGTAGTAGGTGCAAAAGTTATAGCAAATTTTTGGTTTGCTAAAGGTTCTACAACAGCGTTTACAGGCACTACACTAAACTGGTTGTTTGTGGAATAGACAGAATTAATATTTAAACTCCTTTCTCCGGTATTTGTAACAGTAACACTGTCTGTCCAAGTCGTTTCGACATACACACTACCAAAATTTAAATCATTTGGATATACAGAAAAAATGGAAACGGTGTCCAACCAAGTGGATTCGACATAAACATTTCCAAAATTCAATTGGTTAATTGAAATTTTAGCCTTTAGAGGGATGCTTAAAATTACAAAAATAATTGCGAATGATACAAAAGTAATTGTAAACTTTCTCATGCTTTGAATCCTTTCTTTTTTTTAATTGAGAGTTTTTTAACGCTAACTACTTTAATATAATACTTTATATCGTTATTGTCAACTATTACTTTAGTTTGAAAAATATAAGTTTATTTTTATTCCACAGTATGCAAAATTCGCCAAATTATCATCCACGCTAAACTCAAACAAGCTAGCATCCACATAAGCATCTAGGATATTTACCACATATAAAATACCTAAATACCATGCAAACTTATCTCTCTCGCTTCTGTAAAAATCGCGGATTTTTCGATATTGGTAATTACCCATTAGGGGGTATAGTTTTAAACTTTCAGAATAAAGATTCTTATAATTTTTATATTCCCTTTCCAAATTTGCCCATTCGTAACCCCAGTAACTTGCTAAACCGAGGATCACCGGTATCTTCCAGTACGATTCGTTGTAAAACTGTCCTGCCCCAGGCAAACCTGCTGATAACAACATAGCCAGAGTAGTTGATTTAGTGTTGGTTTTAAATACCTCAACTCGATTTAATCCATCAGCGAATAGTTGCAATGAATCATCTTTCAAGCTCAAGTCATTCAACAAACTTGGTTGAGCATCTGCAATTATAAAAAAAAATAATAAAAACACAACAGAAGCATATATTTTCGGTTGAAACATAATTCGAGGATAATTGAATCAGGCGTTAACTATTAATGCCACTGCTTCTATTTCAACTTTCACATCTCGCGGTAGTCGTGATACTTGTACTGTTGTTCTGGCGGGTAGAGAATCCGAAAAAAATTCTCCGTAAATTTCATTCATTCCGGCAAACTCGTTCATATCTGTTAGAAAGACAGTTGTTTTCAGAACCGATTGGAGGGTTGCACCACCGGCCTCTAAAATTGCAGCTAAGTTTTTTAATACCTGTTTGGTTTGTGCTTTTATATCACCAGAAACAATTTGTCCCGTCGCGGGATCAATCGGTATCTGCCCTGCTGTAAAAACAAAACAGCCGGAACCGATTATTGCTTGACTGTAAGGTCCGATTGGCGCAGGAGCTGCATCAGTATAAATTTTTTTTCTCATTTTTTAATTTCCTTTCAAGAATGATTTTTCATTACCATCATTATTTCAATTAAACGATCTAAATCGTCGTTCGAATAATACTCAATCAGTATTTCACCTTTTCCATCAGCTCGATGATGCAATTTTACTTTCGTTCCAAAAATCTGCCGAAGCTTTTGCTCGACATCAGAGAAAGGGGAGTCAGAAACAAATTCAACTTTTTTAGATTCAGTTTCAGGCTTTTTATTAATGTCGCGCACTAATTTTTCGACCTGACGGACATTCAAATCGTTCTTAATAATCTTATGGAACAATTTCATCTGTAACTTTTCGTCGGGTAAACTTACTAACATACGGGCGTGCCCTGCAGTAATTTGTCCCCTTCTTAGTGAGCGTTGCACTTCATCGGGTAACCGCAACAACCTGATAAAATTGATTACAGTAGTCCTATCCTTTCCGATTCGCTTCGCAACTTCTTCGTAAGTGAGATTACAATCTGTGATTAAACGTTGGTAAGAAATTGCAATTTCGATAGAATTCAAATGTTCGCGCTGGAGATTTTCGACGAGTGCTAACTCCAACATATCTTCATCGGTTTTAACATCGATTATGTAAGCCGGAATTTGTTCGATCCCTGCATCAGTGGAAGCTCTCACTCTTCGTTCACCGGCGATCAGCTCGTAAAAGTCGTCTTTCCTGCGGACTGTAATCGGCTGGATAATTCCTTTTTCGAGAATCGATTTCTTTAATTCATCGAGCGCTTGCACATCAAAATCGGCACGAGGTTGAAACGGATTCGGTTTTATTTTATCAACATCTATTAAGATTATGCCTTCGGTTTCACGAGTTACTGTTTGAACTATTACTTCCCTCTCAACCACGGCTGGAGTTTCTTCGTCCGTTTCTGATGGACGGATTAATGCACCAAGCCCTTTTCCAAGCCCGCCTTTAATTTTCGACATCTATATTGACCTCTTCTTTTTGAAAATGATTGTTTCTTAATAAGAATTCTTGCGCTAAATTCATATAATTTTTCGAGCCGCTCGATAAAGCATCGTATAACAAAATCGGTTTACCGTAACTGGGAGCTTCGCTCAAGCGAACATTTCGGTTCACAATTGTTTGATAAACTTTGTTGCCAAAATATTTTTTAACCTCTTCAACAATTTGATTCGAAAGACGCAGCCTCCCATCGAACATAGTCATCAGAACCCCTTCTATCTCCAACTTTTGATTCAGATTTTTCTTAACGATGTTGATTGTGTTCAACAATTGAGTCAGTCCTTCGAGGGCATAATACTCGCACTGCACCGGAATCAAAACTGAATCGGCGGCAACTAATGAATTCAATGTTATCAATCCTAACGACGGCGGACAGTCGATAAAAATATAACTGTAATTATTTTTGATGGTATCTACAACATTCGCAAGCAATTTTTCGCGATCCTCTATTTCTACCATTTCTATTTCTGCACCCACCAAATTTATACTCGATGGTAGGAGCGAAAGAAAAGGCATACTTGTTTGCTGTATTGCCTCGAACGGATTAACTTCGTCGATTAACACATCGTAAATATTTTTCCCGCCCTTTCGAGCATCAAATCCTAACCCCGAAGTAGCATTAGCTTGCGGATCGTAATCTATTATCAGAACCGGAACTTCAGCCGCTGCTACACATGCTGCTAAATTTATCGTGGTAGTTGTTTTACCAACTCCACCCTTTTGATTTGCAACCGTTACTACTTTACTCAACTCGTTATCTCAATCTTAATATTCAACTGTTTCACCAATATTAAAAATTATTCCATTAAATCCATTAGCTTTTACTTTTGCAATAAAAACATTTGGGTCGGCTTCGATCACAGGGAAAGTATTATAATGCATCGGCGCTACATATTTAGGTCTTACTAATTCAACAGCTTTCACAGCATCATCAATTCCCAT
>JBBIOD010000119.1:0-4295 GCA_037443545.1 Ignavibacteriales bacterium
CCTAACCCTCAGCTCCGTAGGCTGATGCTCTATCCAGTTGAGCTACTGGCGCGAATATCTATTGTTGAGTCCCCCTTCCCCGCCTTCGGCGGATTTAGCGGGATTGTCAATCTGACCGATAACTTAATCGCAATTCTTTTTTTAAGTTATGTCCGATTGAAACTACTGGCGAATTCTAATTGTTGATGGCCAATTGGCTATTAGCCATCCGCCTACAACAAAATTTCGGCGGACATGTTAGCAATTTTGACTTAGAAATATACGAAGTTCAGTTTTAATAATCAATGGTTATTCTGAATTCACCAATTCTGTTATAGCTTCTTCCGCTTTTCCCTGATCAGACTGTAGCCAATAAACTTCTTTCCCCTTCGTAAAAAAATAATGAACACGCCCCATCCCTAACAACATTATTATACCTTGATCACCGATAACTCGAGGGGTAAAATGTGTAAAAACCGAAGTATCCTGCCTCACTCCACGCATCATTTTATGAAATACATCGAGCGCCTTTAACGTGTCCGGAAAAGTAGAAATATAAAGCTCGCACTTAGTATCATCATCCTGATAAAAGGCGACGATGTTTTCTGTACCAGAAACAAATTTATTATGTAATTGATTTATATTTTGCTCGGCTTCCTTATTATCTAAGGTTCGATGTAAATCCATTCCAGCAAGTTTTTCAGGAACTAAATATTCAATGTTACTTTTTTTATTGCACGCTGAAAGTGAGACTATAATAAAAAGAAAGATAAATATTTTGGGAGCCATTATTTTAATAAAATCATCTTACGGGTTTCTGTATAAGTGTCGGCTTGTAATTTATAATAATACATTCCGCCGGATAAATTTTGGGAATCAAACTCCACAGTGTAACTGCCCGGTTCCTGAAATTTATCAACAATTACTGCAACTTCCTGCCCCAAAATATCATATACTTTTAGTATAACGAAACTACCCGAGGCTATCTGATAAGTAATCGTCGTTGACGGATTAAAAGGATTTGGATAGTTCTGCTTCAATGCATACGTTGTTATTTCTACACTCTGAGCGGCACCAGCAAGTCGCTCCAATGAAATCGATTTTAACAATTCGTCGTTAATAGAAATAGATCCATTACCTTTCAATTCATAATCAAAATTTCCCTGCCGGTCTGTAATTCTGTAGATCATGTTATCCGTAATTTCCCACTCAAGCTGCAGCGGAAGTGATGAAGTTTGCAGTAATATGCGATGCTTTTTGTGATCGTTGATTAAAGCCGCTGAATGTCCTGATTCGAATCGAATATCAAAGGCATCGGTCGGTGGGATAGGTGGCAGCTCAAATTTATCGAGTGGCAAATTTACTTTGTCCGTAAAATATAAAACCTGCTGTTTGCCTCCTCTATCTATGAACTTCAGTTTATTTGCATTAATCTGAGAAGTTGCCGTGGTGTTTTTAGAATTAGAATTGGAAACAAATCCGCCTGATGCCGAAAGTATTAATATTCCCGAACCATTTGCTTTCACCCAGTAACCCTTCATCGGTTCAATATTTTCGGCAGCTTTGTATCCGTTATCGTAACCCCAAAAAACTGAACTTATTATACCAGATGGAGCCTGTAAAATGCTACCTGTCGAAACAGGTCTGGTGATAGAGCCAATCATATTCCATCCGATCGTTAAATTAATCGTATCGTTTTGTAACGGATTACCGTTGACCTCAATTAATTGTGTCGAAGGAAATTTTAACCAATAACCAGAACCTTGGGAGAGTGTATCTTTCAAAAAATATCCACCTGAAAAAGCATAAGCCGGCGAAGTTCTGAACGGAAATACGGAAATATATCTTAGTTCAGTTCTCGAGGTCGGGACGGATACCAAATTCCAACCTTGATTCACATTTCTTGAAACCGAAAACGAACCGGTTGTAATATTTTTGAAATCAACCATCGAGTTAACAGTATTATCCACATTCCGGGCCAACACCTTAATAAAATATTCGCTGGCAGTATTAAGCCCAACCACTTGAACTCCTGCAATTCCATTCCAAGATGAATAAGTTTTCCAGACTGGAGCAATTCCCAATGTTCCATCGTTCTGAATATAAGAATCGATTAAACTATCGCTGGTAACTTTTATCGCATACTCTGTTACAGGCGGATTCGATTTTGTATCAATCACAACAAAAATCGACGTGGTTCCGTATGTAAAATTGTCTTTAATATCCGGCTTCGAAGCCAATGTATAACTTGTTGCAGTTGCAAAATTCCCTTCACCCTGTTGATTGAATGCTAATACTTCGTAAGTATATTGGGTATTCGGTAACAGAAGAGTATCAGTAAACGTAGTTGTATTTGGGGGAAGGTCCCCGCTGACATTTGATGGTGCCGAGCCATTCCAACGGTAAATGCGGTAACCTAATTCGTCGTTTGCATTATCAATCCATGTAAACTTAATTTGTGAGTCCGATTTTTCGGTAATTACTAAATTTGAAGGTCCTTCAGGTACATTTGCAATTGTGAAACTGCTAGGCGAACCTGTGCCGACAGTCGTCCCGGTAGCATTCTTTGCAATAACTTTCCAAAAGTAAGTTTTGCCCGAGGTTAAATTCTGATACTCGTACGATGTGGAAGTTTGATTCGAACTTACAACTGTTAAAGGATTACTCAGCGTATCCAGATAAACATCATAACTTGCGGCTTGCGAAGAAGTACTCCAGGTCAAACTTCCCGATCGAAGTTGATTGATAGCACCGTTAGTGGGCAACAACAAATTAAAACCACCCGGTGCAGCTAAAGCGAGAGTTTTAAAATTCCACGGTGAACCTGATGCTTCAAGTGTATTAGTACTATTTTTTGCTACAACTTTCCAATAGTAAGTTGTGTTATACGCGGTGGCGCTGTACGAGTATGAAGTGCCAGTTTGATTTGCGCTAACGATCGTTGTCGGCGGATTGGTGGTTCCAAAATAAACATCATAACCGGCGGCACCGGTAGAAGCTTGCCAAGTTAACAATCCGCTGAGTGATTGGTCTAAAGAATTATTAGCTGGCGATAGTAAATTAAAAGCAGATAAACTCTGAAAAACATACTTTGCAACCACAGGTATATGGTCGGCTGCATAATGCAACCCATGAGCAACGCTATCAGGCACAGCAGAGTTCGGAAGACGGTTTATCGAGTCGTTGTAGTGATTACCGTCGTTACCATAAGCTTTGTAAGATGCACTGATGAGATTATCTGTTAAACTAAAAGAATTTAACAACATATCGAACCGGTCGTCCAGACCTCCGGTTACACCACCTCCAAAAGCTCGCACGCGTGGCGACTGAGTGTGGTGGATTGCGTAGGCGCTTTGGTTCCAAGTACCAGTCAAAGTTTTCGGGTCGAAACACCTTCCATCGTTATCAGCTTCGCTTCCTATTAATTTTTGATACGCAGGTTCTGTGCTTGTGTAGATATTAAAATCGCCGCCGACGATAAAATTAGTATTTGCAGGTAAAGCATTCATATGATCCCTCAAGATCGTTACTTCAGCAAGCCTCTTGTTTTCATCATCCGTAGTCGCACTGGCTTTCAGGTGCAATGAATAGATTTTTATGACTTCGCCACTGTTTTTATGTTGGAATGTGTATTCAGCAATTCTTCTTAATGCTGTGGTGATGTATTGGGCACCGATATAAGTAATCTTGTCCGATCGATAATAAAAACTATTATCAGTATCTGGACCATCATTAAAAACAACTGTAGAGTACAATCCAGACTGATATTTATTCATTACTTCGTTCAGAAAAGTTGTAACGCCGGCTTGACTTTGCATTTCTTGAACAATCAGAACATCAGGCTTCATCGAATGGATGACAGGCCGGAAGTATGGATTTCGGATTGCGGCATCTGAACCGGGATAATTTAAAATGTTGTAAGTTGCGATAGTCAAGGTATCGGTTTGACCGTAAGATGCTGACGTAAAAATGCAGCACGATATTGCTATTATGTATATTACAATAGCGCTCGGGAGACGGCGCATAATAATTACTTTCTATTGTTATTTAAATATTTTTTCTACTTAATATTAATGCTTTTATCATTAAAAATCAATGGTTGGAAAGGGGGATGCGAATATCCGTGATGTGGTTCAATATAAAAAAAAGGGTAAAGCTATTTGTCCGAAATATTCCGTTTTTTAACTATTTTTGAGGATTTTTGAAACAATATAGAACGGATCAAATTTTTTCGTGTAGATTTTAGTAATGCGGGACTTTGTTGATTTTTGTATAACAGAACAGTTTTTTTGAGTGTCTCTAAATAAGCAGTGCAA
>JBBIOD010000120.1:0-4230 GCA_037443545.1 Ignavibacteriales bacterium
CTCAATGGGCGGTGGCGCGGGTCAATATACCGGTTATACTATTCCAACAAAATTAGCCAGCACCGAAAATGCTACTTACACAGCAGGCGTCGCCGCAGATGCCGTCACACTAACAGCAACTTCATCACAGGATTATGGTACTGTAGAAGCAACCGTAGGTGTTGATGGTAAATTATCTGGTTGGACTTATACTGGTGAGTTTCAATAATCTCGTAATTTAAAGTTATTCAGTTCAATGCGCTGCCAAATGAAATTTTTTCTAACCACTCTTGTATTTGGCAGCGTTTTATTTTTTGACGCTAATAACAGAAAGGTTTCTTTATGGGTCAACAACAACTAATGTTACTCATACTCGGCGTAATCATCGTTGGAATCGCAATTACAGTCGGAATCTATTTGTTTACAGCTACCTCTGTAAGCTCTAATAAAGATGCAATTATAAACGATATGATGAACCTCGGGCAATATGCGTATAGATATCGTTTGAAACCCGAACCTTTAGGCGGCGGTAGCAGGTCGTATCTTAATTTCAATATACCGGCAAATCTTGCAGATAACGAGAATGCAACATATACTTATGTGGTAGAAGCTAATACTGTTACATTTACAGCGACTTCCAAATTTGGATATGGGACAATCGTGGTTGAATTGGATGCCGATGGTAGATTAGGTGCGTATACGTTTAACGGTGACTTCCAATAAAGTGATACAAAAATTATATATATCGGTTATAATTTATAGAGGAAAATAAAATGCCAGAATTTCGATTAGAAGGAATATCAACAAACGGAAAAACAGTACAAGGTATTCTCGAAGCTGACAACCCCAGGCTCGCAAAGGAAAAAGCTAACCAGATGGCTGTGCAGCGGAAGTTTAAAGTTCTAAAGCTGACTATACGGGGTACTTTTCTTTACAAAGTACAGAAGGGGAATGAAAAACCTGTTACTGGTGAACAAAAAGCTTTTACAAAAGAAGAGGTTCAGGAAGCCCTTTCGAAAATGGGCTTTCGTGTTTTATATGTCCGGAAAAAACTATTCGATCTAAAACCCAAACCGCCTATGTCGGATATTGTAACATTTGTCCGCGTTAGCGCCGATTTGATACGGCAAAAGTTACCTTACAACGAAATTCTGCAATTAATGACAAACGATATCGAGAATAAAACACTCAGGGATACGATACGCGAAATAAACACGGAGCTTAAGCAGGGCAAAGACAGCGAAAAAGTTTTTGTAAAACAAGAAGCAGTATTTGGAAAATTTACTGCGCACATGTTAGGGCTTGCATCAAAAAGTGGTAATATGGCTGAGATTTATGAAAGCACTGCAAAATTTCTTGAACGCCAGGCACAGTTTAAAAAAGATTTAAAAAGTGCACTCATTATGCCATTAGTTACATTGGCTGCCCTTTTTGCCGCAGTAATTTATTACATCGGATGGATATTCAAACCGATGGCTGAGATTTTTGCTAAAATGAAAATAGATCTGCCACCAATGACTAAGGCAACCCTTGATTTGAGCTATTTTATACTCGATAATATAATTGTGATTCTGATTGTAACATTGCTTCCTACTGTTATTGCAATACGATTTTTTACCACTCCGCGGGGGAAGTACATATTGGACAAGTTTATCTGGAAAATTCCGGCAATCGGGTCGTTGCTTCATAAAACAAGTATAGAAATATTTTGTCGTGTTTTTCATGCACTCTATAGCGGTTCAGGCGAAAATATCGATGTTATAAAAATGGCTGCCGAAGCTTGCGGAAACAGATATATGGAAGCACAAATTAAAACCGTAGCAATTCCAATGATGGTCGAAAAGGGTGCCGGTATCACCGATGCTTTCGAGGCAACGGGTGTATTCACAAGAACAGCAATATCTCGCTTCCATAGCGGCGCCGAAACTGGAACAGTAAAACATACAGCTCACCAATTGGCTGAATACTATGAAAAAGAAACCAGTTATAAGATGCGTAATGCTATCGATTTTATACAACTCTGGATAACAATGATTATTATGATAGTGCTTACAGCTTTGACACTCGTTTCATCTGAGACAGCATTTATAAAACCGAAACGTCCCGGTATGGGCTTCATCGAAATCCAAAATCTAATTGGTTGGTTTACTTAAATATGCCCGAAATCGACATTACCGATAAAATAGGATATACACTTCTAAAGAAGGGTATTATCGATTATGAAGTATTAGAACATTCGCTCCGTATAAAGGATTCAGAGGATAAGAAAAAACGCCGTAATTTGGGTCAAATTCTTGTCTCTGATTTTCAGATCGATCACGATGCTGTGTTCCGTGAAGTAGCCAATTTATACGCCTTTCGTGAAATCTATCTCTCCGATGAAGTTCTCGATATATCCCGCATCGCCTTCATAAAAAAAACGGTCGAAGGTCTGCCGGATACCTATCGTTCGATGTTGATAGAGACCAAAATTATACCTCTTAAGTTCGACGATAAAGTTTCAGAAAAACTTATAATCATAGCAGCCGACCCTACCGATAAAAGGATCCCGATTATAGCCCGGAATTTCGGTGTTAAAAAATACGAAGTTTGCTACTGTCGCTTTAAAGAAATTACAAACTTACTAGAGAAAATATTCCCTCCGGAAAATGAATTTTTAAAACTCCTCGAAACTTCGGACATCGGAATTAATGTAAAAGAAGAAGAAGGGGTTGACGAAGAAGCCCTCGAAGCTGAAATCAGTAAAAGCGCGCTGATAAATTTAGTCGAAGGAGCTCTTGTCGAAGCAGTTCGGCAGGGTGCCAGCGATATCCATATTATTGCGAGAGAAGGGAACCGCACAGATTTCCTGTTTAGATTAGACGGCAACTTAAAGCTTTGGCACACACAAGAAAACACGATGCCCGAAGCCATCGCCGCAGTTGTAAAAGATCGCTCGAAAAATATCGACCGATTCGAACGTGAAATGAGTCAGGATGGTTTTATACAGCGTCTAATCGATGGACATCAAATACGTTTTCGCGTTTCAATTATGCCTATTGTAGCTACCGAGTTCAGCCATAAATTAGAAAGCATTGTAATTCGTGTTCTCGATGATAGAAAAGTAATTACAGATTTAAACAAACTTGGTTTACAAGGACCTGCACGCGATTTTTTTTACAAAGCAATTTCAAAACCACAAGGAATCGTGATTTTAACCGGGCCTACGGGAAGCGGAAAAAGTACAACACTGATTGCAGCCTTACATCAGGTCATCGATCCCACCGTGAACGTACTAACCGTAGAAGATCCCGTTGAATACATTATTAGAGGAGCCAGACAATTAAAGATTGGTCCCAAGATGGATTTTGACAATGCTATCCGTGGTATTTTACGGCATGACCCTGATATAGTTCTTGTGGGAGAAATGCGTGATAAAACTACAGCAGAAATCGCTATTAAACTTGCAAACACAGGTCACTTAACTTTTTCTACACTCCATACCAACGATGCGCCAAGTGCAATATCACGTTTATTTAAGATGGGGGTGGAACCGTTCCTCATAGCTTATGCCATAAATATAGTAGTTGCTCAACGACTTATACGAACCTTGTGCAAAAATTGCAAAAAACCAATGAAGTTAACCGAATCGGAGAGAGAAATCTATAAAAAATTTGGTTTTACTGAAGAAATGCTGGACGTCAGCACATTTTACGAGCCAATCGGTTGCGAAAAATGTAATCAGGGCTGGAAGGGACGATGCGCAATTCACGAAGCTCTATATTTCACACGCGAAATTAAACAATTGATTGTAGGCGCAGGAAACGAAATAGATGAAAATGCAATTCGAGACCAGGCAGCCAAAGATGGTGTGTGGTCGTTACGTAGAGCCGGTATGGAAAGGATGATGGAAGGTGTAACAACATTCGAGGAAATACTTGCCACAACAACTGAAGATTAGTCTCATTATTGTAGATTTTACAAGGGTTGAAGGTAATTTTTACCTTTCTGTCTTAATATTTTACATTTACTCTCTTTCCGAAAGTTATATATTTAAATCTTCATATCTTAATATTCCTGCATGGCACATCCATTGTTATTTTATTAGTGATATTTCTCACTTTCATTCATCATTTTTGTGATTGATAAGAAAGGAAGTGACTTAAATTTATTTTTCAATAATAATAAATGAAAATTAAAACGATACTTACAACAATTAACAAGTGAGGAGACAAGAAATATGTCAACTAACCAAACTTTGCTCACAATTGG
>JBBIOD010000121.1:0-4172 GCA_037443545.1 Ignavibacteriales bacterium
AATACCGTGTCCCGTTCCGGAATTTGTTATTGAAAATATTGGAGAAACAGACGATGCAGTCCCTGCATATGGTAATGTAAATCCACCACCACCGCCGCCTGGCGTTTGCCACACAACATTCGAGCCGTCATACATAAGCGCCTGTCCTGTGGCGGCTCCTGTTTTACTTATATTTATTGTTGCAGTCGGTCCGGTCGGGTCGGTAATCTCTAATCTTCCATCTGAGTTTTGTAGAGCAGAAATACCACCACCTCCACCACCGCCTCCGGCATGTATAAATATTGTGTCTAAATTAGAGGTAACTGCCGCTCCCCCTTTACCTACAAGTTTTAGATGGTCAGTTAAATTGTTTAAACTGCGAACAACCTGACCGTTTGCTACATCAGCGCCTACAATTGTCCCGTCAAGAATTTTGTCTGTAGTAACGGCATCCGGTTTAATTGTCGGATCGGGATATGTGCCTGTTAAATCACCGCCCGCCGGTCCAACAGGATTTGCAGTCATCGCATGAATCGCATTGAATGCATAAGGCGCTGAAGTCAGCTCGTACCTTGGTGAAAAGGTTTGCGATGCTACAATGTCAGGACCCGCAAGAACCGTAACCTCAACGAAAAGCGCTTCATTGAAGATCAAAGGCAGAGGTCCTAATACAACATTAAACGTTCCTTTAGTTACAGGAACACTGTTTTTAGTTTCAGTATGTTCCAGATTGCCAGAAGTAAGGGCATCATAAAAATCGAACTGAATATCGTAATTTCCATCCGCAACAAAAGTGCAGGATGAGGTTTTAAGAAGTCCCTGATAGGAGATCTTATTTGGCGCCTGAGCAACGAGAGTTGCAGTCACCAAGCATATAGCCAATAAAATAGTTAAGTATTTCATTGTTGTTAATCCTTTCATTGTTATTAATATTTGTTATTATTATTTGAATTAATCTCTTTAGCATTTTGGTTAAACGCAGAGTCGCAGAGGACGCAAAGACACGTGAAACTTTTGTCATAAACCATTTTCTTGCGTAGCATCAGCGTTCATGAACTGGCGTTCACCACCGAGAATGAAAATACTGCAAACACGTCATTCCGACATGTTTCTGGTCGGAATCTTAACCGAGCAATCCTCAATTGGCTAGGCTTAGATGCTGACCAAAAGAATGTCAGCATGACGTGAAGGCTGGGTGCTGAGCATAGCCGCAGGACATAACCTCTGTTTTCCGATCCTATTTTCATGGCAGTTACTCTATAATTTTATTCTCACTTGTATCATCGTGCTGTAAGTTTAGCTCATTAATCCCGTGTTTTTTTGATAGTCCAAAAGCTTCGGGATGGATATACTTACCTTTCTCATTATCAATTTTATCTTCTTCAACAGGAATTCGATTTTTCTCGGCAAATGCATCTTTCCTGATACCTGTAACTTGCCAAGAAACTTCTAAACCATTATATCCTCCTGCAATTTTGAATTTGTTTTTATTAACTTTTTCGGCGATATAAATGTTGGCAAAACCGCCGATACAAGTTAATTGATAACGAAAATCTTTATTCAATGCATCAAACCAATCTGGAAGCAGAATTGTTGCTTCACCTCTTTCGTTCAATACAATATTGCCATTATATATGTTCATCATATCTGGCGATTCTACAAATGAGTGGTAAAGATATTTGTTCTCCGGGTCTAACGGATGGTCAATTTTAAAAGAGCCAGCACCCTTGGAAAGTGTTCCCTCCACATTAACGCGTCCGGCAAAATATCCTGCGTAGCCAGTAATAGCCGAACCAAAGACGCCATACCCACCTGCACCATTACAAACACCATACACACCGGTACCGTTTGCTGATTTGCTATTCCCGTATACTCCAAAAGCAGACCCGGTTGTTCCATCGGCAAGTCCGTACACTGCACGCCCGTTAGGCGAATTAGTTTCACCATAAATTCCGTAATTATATCCAGTCGTAGCTGCATTAATTCCAAACACTCCATAACCTTCCGTGGAATTGCTTCTTCCATACACCCCGTAATTAACTCCAGTTGTTGCTTCAGCCCTACCATAAGTACCTAAATATGGTGAAACACCCTGCACACCCCGGCCAGTCGATGAATTGCTTTCACCGTACAAACCGTAATTAGACCCGCTTGAACTTGTTGCAAGACCATATACTCCGTATCCACCCGGTGAATTAGTTTGTCCTAAAATTCCATAAGTTGTACCGCTCGATGCCGATGCAAAACCAATTACACCTCGCCCCGAAGTTGAAGCACTCAAACCATAGACCCCTGTAGTTGCACCGCTCGCGGAGGTTGCTGATCCATTAACCGCGGTGCCACTACCATTGGTTTCACCTGTAAGCGCGGCTTGTGAATTAGAGGCGTTATTAATTTGTGCATGTAAAGCCCTACCGGTTCCAGTCTGATTTGCAAAAATAGCTCGCCCAGTACCATTCGTTTCGCCAGTAAGCGCTACTTGAGTGTTAGAAGCATTCTCGATACTGAATACACCGGCTTTTCCTGTTCCAGTATTTAAGCCATAAATAGATTTTCCAGAACTAGTTTGTACTCCATAAATCGCACTCCCCGTACCATGGTTTGAAGTCTTAAAAACACCGCGTTCATAAGCAGTATTTTGTAAAGAATCACTCAACGTTAGGGGTACCTTCAAATTAATAGTTGCAGTTGGACCATTCGGATTAGTAATATTTAAAGTATTATTTGTATTTTGAACCCCTTGTATACCTGTGCCCCCTCCACCGCTACCAGCATTGATCTTGATTGTGTCGCCACTTGATGTGATAGATGCCCCACCCTCGGCAGACAATATGATGTTATCTTTTAAGTTATTCAAACTTTTTACAACCTGACCACTTGCAATTTTTGTCGTAGTGATTGAATTATTTGCAATGTCGGCGGTAGATATAGTCCCATCCACAATTTTTTGTGATGATATTGTGTTGTTGGCAATTTTTGATTCAGTTACGATTCCATCGGGAATGCTTATAACTGTTTTGGCAGTATCGGACCTAATAGAATTTAAACTATATCCAACGGCAGTAAGTTGAATACGGGGTAACATTTCTGATTGCCCGCTTAATTGGAGAGATAACCAATAAGGTTTATCAAATCTGGTTGCGCCTTCGAGAGAATTAACATCCCCTAATATTGTAGAAAACAAACCCCGGTTAGTCTGGATTTGTTTAGATTCAGTCCAGAGCTGATTACCTCCAGCGTGAGAATCATATAATCGGAATGTTATTCCCCATTCCCCGTCAGCCAAAGAATAGCCGAGTGTATCTGTTAAAATACCCTGATAAGATAACTTGTAAGGAATTTGCGACAGTACTGTTGTACATGTAACAATTACAATTATAAAAATATTTGTTAAAAAAAATGCACATTTTTTCATAACTTTCTCCAAAATAGTTTGTTAAATGGTTTATTATTTTTATTTAAAATCTTACTTAAGTAACATTAATTTCTTGGTCGAGGAAAAATCATTTGCCACTATCCGATAAAAATAAACACCGCTTGATAATGTGGTGGGGCAGAATTCAATTTTATATGTTCCGGCTTTTTTATGATCATTTACGAGGATCGCAACCTCACTTCCAAGTGTGTTATACACTTTCAACGTTACATAACCATCAATTGGCAATTGAAATTGAACAACTGTCGATGGATTAAAGGGATTCGGATAATTTTGTGAAAGCGAATAAGATGTTGGCAATATATTTTTATTCTCCACGCTAACTGTCGGATTTCGCAAAAGTGTATCAACAAGAAAACCAATCGATATCTGTGTGTTTAAATGTCGTGTCGTACCGGTAAACATTTGTCCAGCCACCGACATTATCCTCGTGTTGCTTGTCTTAGGATGATCGTATCCCATGTTAAAGGATGACCATCTCATCTGAGTATTTTGCGGAAACAAAATTTCTGTCGGTAGTGCTATAACAAAAAGTAAAACTATAAATCTTGAAATTAATTTTCCCATAAGCTTACCTCACTTCTGTTCTTAATTTTAAATTGATTGATAAAAAAACTTTCTCAACAAATATATATTTGTAAGATAAAAAAGTAAATAGATAAAATTGACTATTTTTGGTTTGGTAAGTAGTTAATTGTGAAAAGTGAGTAAGGATGATAATGATGGATTATTGGATTAGTGGAGTGGTGGAGTGGTG
>JBBIOD010000122.1:0-4031 GCA_037443545.1 Ignavibacteriales bacterium
GGAATAAACGTGAGAAACCCGCCGGTCTCATCCTGAGCTTCCCGAAGTTTGATTAAATGTATAAGCCGCTCCTCTATCGTCTCGATATGACCATAAAGCATTGTTGCGTTGGTTGGAATTCCAATACGATGAGCGGTTTTATGGACATCGAGCCAGACTTTTTCTCCGACTTTTTGATGGAACAATTTGGCGCGAACTCGTTCCGAAAAAACTTCAGCACCGCCGCCGGGCATTGTTTTCAATCCGGCTTCCTTCAACTGGCGCAGGACTTCTTCTATCGGCATTTTAAATTTTTTATGGAAGAAATCTATCTCGATTGCAGTGTAAGCTTTAACATCAGTCTCTGGAAATTTCTTATGAATTGAAGAGACGATATCAATGTATCTTTCCCAGGGCCAATCGCTCGGCATACCGCCAGTAATATGGACTTCTTTAATTTCAGGAGAAAGTTTTGAAAGAATTTCTTCGGTGGTCATTTCATAAGCGCCGCGTTCGCCTTTCTTTCTTGCAAAGTCGCAGAACTCGCACGACAGCACACAGACGTTTGTATGCTCAATTTTCTGATTCACGACGAAATAAACGGCATCACCATTTTTTTGTCGGCATACGTACTGCGCCATCTTACCGAGCGAGATGAGGTCGTTAGTTCTATATAAAACAAGACCGTCTTCAAGTGAAAGGCGTTCACCATTCTGGAGTTTTTGCCAGACGGGGAATAACGATTTATCTTTAATATTTATTTCAGTCAACATAATTAAATAATTACTTATTGGGCATCTTAAACATTTTTCATTTTTCGATTCATTTCCAATATGATATCCACTTTTCATCAACTAACTTCACAATTCTTTCATCCATGGTGAGTGGTTTTTGGTATCCTTGTTTCCATGTCGCATCGATACCCATAACACCAGAATAGACTGGAGAAATCCCGATCAGCTTTTGTTCTGTAAAAAGAACATCCCGCTCACAATCAAACCGTGTAAATATACCCCAGATGTAGTTTTCTTTATTGTGGATATCAACATCCTCGCTGACAACCGCGACGAGTTTGAGCGAAGAAAGTTCAGGAAGGATGAGAAGTTTTTGGAGAATTTCTTTCCCAATCGATCGATGGATTTTTGTATCGCTGGATTGGTGGATTTGGGAATCAACTTTTACAATCAATAGTGTATTCTCAATCAGATTGATGTCTAATATCCGACGATCTTGAGCTATGAGCATAGAGCGTAGAACTTTACTTTCTACTCCGTGCTTATAGCTCTTTGCTCCTTTCTTTCGACAGGCATCTATCACCATTTTACTACCTAAATTCATCTTATAACTTGTGAAGTCGAGTGTATCAAGCGGAACTTTAGGTATCATAATAAAATCATAATGCGGGTCATAATTCTCTCGAATCTCCCTCAACACAGCATTCCAATTTTTCGGATCAACACCAGCAGAAACTGTTACAATGCACTTCGTCAGTGAGAGTTGTCCTTCACCCATCAACGACATAGCAGTTTTAGCGGCTTCTTTGGCATAGCGTTCTTCAATTTCTACGACGAGTAAGTTATGAAATCCCGCTTCATAATAAGCCCAAAGACTTTTTATTTCGGGGTGCATCAGTCGGATTAACGGACCTAAAATTTGTTGAGTTGCATCGCCAAGAAATTTATCTTCCATCGGTGGTTTGCCGACAACGGTTCCGGGATAAATCGGATTTTTGCGATGTGTGATAGCACTCAATCGAAATACAGGAAACTCTGATGCTGCTGAGTAATGACCGAAGTGATCGCCGAACGGTCCTTCGAGTCGTGATTCAGTTAATGAAACTTTCCCTTCTAAAATAAATTCAGCATTAGCCGGGACGTCTATTGAAATACTTTTTCCGCGAGTCATTTTCATTCTTGCGCCTCGCAAAAAACCTGCAAACATTACTTCATCGATTCCCTCTGGTAAAGCTGCAACACTTGCTAACAGCATTGCAGGATCAGTTCCGAGTGCAACAGCAACTTCAAATTCTTTATTAAGTTTTTGAGCTTGATAGTAATGAAATCCTCCCCCTTTTTGAATCTGCCAGTGCATTCCTGTAGATGAATCATCAAACAATTGCATACGATAAATACCGACATTTCGTTTCTTTGTAAGTGGATCGTAGGTGAATACCTGACCGAGAGTAACAAAACGCCCACCATCGTTAGGCCAACATTTTTGAATCGGGAATTGAGAGAGGTTCGGAGTATCAACAATTTCCTGTGCAAGCCCGCCGCTAATTCTTTTCGGACGAGATGAAATAAGCCGCTTAACAATTTGCTTATTTCCTAATATCGTGTTCATGCTTGGCGGCATTGCTTGCTCCATAAACTCGATCAATTTTTCGCCTAATTCTTCCGGGTGCATACCGAGTGCGAGTTCGATTCTTCTTTCACTCGCAAGTATATTCATTGCAAGAGGATATTTTGAACCTTTCGGATTTTCGAATAACAAAGCGGGTTTATTTTGTTTAAGTGCACGTATCGCTATCTCTGTCGATTCCAAGTCGGGGTCGATTTCATTCTTTATGCGATGCAATTCCCCGTTTTTTTCCAAGTAACGAAGAAAATCACTCAATGCAAAAAAATCCTGTTTCATTCCATATCTCCTGATCGCCAGCCCTTTGAGCCTTCAATACCTAATACTGAATTTAATTTACCAATAAAAGCTTTTATAAACTCATCTATGTTTTGCGGATGGAAGTAGGTCGGTGGCGATATTGGCATTATGATAACTCCATCACGAGATAGTTTTGTACACTGTTCAAGTGTTATTGTCGAGAGCGGAGTTTCACGAACGCACAGTATCATTTTAAATCTTTCTTTCAAAGCAACTGCCGCCATCCGAGTTAATAACGTGTCGCCGATTCCGGAGGCTATCTTCCCAATCGTAGATATTGAACAAGGAAGAATTACGACAGCATCAAGTTTGTTCGTTCCTGAGGCGAGGGGAGCTGTAAGATCTTCATTTGAAAATTGTTTTTTTATATATGGTTGAAGATCGCTATCGCTCAGATTTAGTTCGTCTTTTAATACAGCTTTACCCCATTGAGTAATTACGAGAAATTTTTCAGCAGGGCAATTCTTGAGAAATTCAACAGCATATATTGAACCCGACGAACCGGTAATGCCGACAGCTATTTTCATATTTGGATACCTTTCATCAAAACCATAAGTAGAATTACAAAACCGATGACTGCATTTATTTTAAAGAAAGCTACTTTGACATCGGAAGATTTTTTTTGTTCGAGATAAAGTAAAAAGCCAACTATCAGAAGAACCGGAAACGCAGCTATACTTTTAATAGAGATAACGAACAATAAAACTAATATTGTGAAAGCCAAGATATGAAGAATAGATGATATCTGCAAAGCCTTTTTTGTTCCCAAGCGAGATGGAAGAGAATACAAACCGACACTACGATCGAAAGCTTCATCCATAGTTGAGTAAATGATATCAAAACCTGTCGCCCAGAAAAGTGTGAAAAACGACAGTAATAATCCTGTAAAAAAATCATCAAAGCTGCCTTTTACAGCGAACCATCCCCCCATCGGCGCCATCGCCAATCCTAAACCAACACCAAAGTGGGCAAATTTTGTGAAACGTTTTAGATATGGATAAAATGAAAATATTATTAAGGGAATTGGAGAAAGTATAAAACAAAAAAATGAAATATAATAAGCTGATGATAAATAAACGAGCAGACCGAGCAGAGTAATTCCGACTGCTTCAATCATTTTCATTTTCCCCGATGGCAGTTCTCTGCTATTAGTTCTGCTGTTTAGTTTATCGATTTCCGCATCAATGATTCGGTTTAACGACATTGCAACTATTCGTGCACCTACGGCGGCAAATAGCACTAGCACAAGCAGTTGAATAGATGGAGTATCTTTGGCTGCTAAAAAAACCCCTGCATAAATTAGAGGTAATGAAAAGAGGGTGTGTTCAATTTTTATAAAACGAAAGTATTTTTTCAAGTTATCTCTTCTGTTTTCTTCACTTTGTAAATTGCTT
>JBBIOD010000123.1:0-3812 GCA_037443545.1 Ignavibacteriales bacterium
AGGTTCGTTATGCCGCTTAATTTTAATTTACACACAATTTGACATTAACTCTTATTTTAAAGAGATTTTAGGAAGAAACATTAAAGAATCAAATCTTATTTTAATATCTCCGCTGCACGTGGTAACCGAGCCGTAAAATTATCGACCCAGCAAAGTGTTGTTTTCTATCCTATAGGTATACGTTTTTCGGTCTCGCGCTGGGAAATCCGTATCCAAAAGTAAGATGCGGGTCTTGGAAATAAATTTAAAATCGTCATTTTCTTACAACTTTCCACTCTTTCTCAAGTGCAAAATCGGCTATAAAATTATTAAGTATTTCAAAATCAATTATTTTGTTTGAATTACAAAGAATTGATTCGATATCAAAAATATGCTTTTGATGCCCCCCCTCACGATAGTATTCGAGCTTCATTGCTATAACATATTCCGGAGGAGCCAACCTGATTGTTGTTCCGCTAAATTCATATTTTTTATAATTATCCAAAGCCCATTTACTTAGTTTATTATAACCTACAAAATATATATCAGCTTTGAAACCGGTTGTGTGATCAATTAAGTTTATATGCCCTCTCTCTGCCCTTCCCTTTTCGATCAAAATAATTTCTTCGGGTGGAACATAGTATTCAGAAGATGGGAAATTTTCTATAAACCGGTTAACGTCTTTATTCTCCATCTCAATTACAATGTCGATATCATTAGTTAGTCGGGGTTCTCCATAAATAATTGAAGCTGCTGCACCGGTAACAATATATTTAATACCTAATTCATTTAACGGACGAATAAATTTTTGAAACAAGTTATGTTCTTGCATACATGAAAATCTCTTTGACTTTTGCTTCGATTTCTGCTATGCTCCATTCGGGATATTCCTTTTTAAGAGCCGCTTTTTTAAGTTCACGCGCCGACCAGTATAATTCGAGTGAGAGGTTGAGTTTTTCTTCGGGTGTTAGTATTTTAACTTTTGTATTTTTTTTTGTCATTTATTATTTTTTCAGCACCTGCCATATTAGCACCCCAACAGTTGCTGTACTCAACGATATGGATGCCCACTCACGCAAAATTTGCAGTGTGTTATTTGTCTCTTTCATCTTCATTGGAACCATAATGGTAGAACCTGATAATATCTCCGAATCGGGTAATAGGAAAAAGCCGCTCGATTCCCACTTCTGGCGGTTGGGTAATACTACTACTGTTTTCGATTTTTCTCCATTTTCAGTTACACCGCCAGCTTGTTTCAAATAATACGAAAGAGAAGCTCCTTTTGTATAGGGTACTGACGACGGCAACTGAACTTGTCCTTGTACATATACGACACCCGGATCGCGTGGGATAATAATTTCATCATTCTCTTCCAAAACGAGGTCCGCCTTACTTCCAGAATATTTTAGTACTGTTGCAATATCAATCGGAACATCTTCCTGTGCAAGTCGCATTGCAATATTTTGGGATTTTTCGAGAGTATCAAGCATCGGTGATATTGTTTGGGAAATATTTTTTAAATCAACGCCGCCGATATCCGTTGCCCTGAAGAACCGGATTCCTTCTTTATAGGCAGTTTCTTTAAAACCGCCAAAGCGTTTGATTAAATTAGATAATCTTTCACCTTCATATTGAATTGCATAGACGCCGGGATACTTTGCCTCGCCTTTAACTATAACTGTTTTAGTTTTTTTAAATTCCGGTTTCATTCTTATGGATACTATATCAAAATCCTCTAATACAATGTCTTTTGAACGTTCACATGTCCAGTAATCCTCCGGCAAGGATGAATCGATGACTTTTGAAATCTTTTTCTCTTCTGTAGTATCGAGGCGGGCAACATCAATTCGTGAAAGATCGGCGCCTACGTGGGTTCCACCGGCTGTAATAATTAAATCGGCAACCGTCATCCCCTCTGTTCTTTCGTATCTGCCCGGGTTACGGACTGCTCCATTAATAACGACATACTGAGGTGGTTTAAAAAAATCTTTATTGTAAATTGTAACCACATCCAACCGTTGCAATTTTAGATTGTTATTTTCGTCCCCTTTTAATGCAAGCTCCAAATTAAACGAAAGAACCTCCTTCTTTTTATCGGTCGAACGGGTACGGACGATAGTTGCACGTTCCATGAATGTATTTTCTTTTAGGCTGTCGGCTTTTAGTATTAAATCTTTAACCGCCATATTGTCGGTTATCGCATAACTTCCTTGTTTCCAAACGTTTCCACGAAGAGTAACAAGATTTTCTCTCTCTCTATTAATTGACAATATAGATACTACATCTCCATCTTCCAAAATAAAATTAGTCTTCATCAATTCATCTTTAGAATTAAAATCCAGATCGATATCGAGTACATTCTTATCATACTCACCCCTTTCTTCAAACGGTATTATGCGTTCGATATGTATTCGCTTTGAATAGGCATCAAAGGTTAAACCTCCTGCCATCTCGATCAGGTTAGCGAGATTATCGTTGTGTTTTAATTCATATACAGCATTTCTGAAAACACTTCCTTCAATAGCAACTCGTTTACCGGCAGGAGGCAGGAATACAACATCACCATCTTGTAACCTTACATCGCCGGTTTTTTTACCATATAATATGAACTCATAGAAGTCGGCTTCGCCGATTGTTTTGTTGTCTCTGATGATTTGTAATTTACGAAGCGAACCATTTACATGCGGGCCTCCAGCATAATATAATGCAGTAAAAGCTGTTGAAAACCCGTTCAATAAATAGCCCCCCGGCTGTTGAACTTCGCCCATAACAAAAACTTGTATAGTTTTTAATCGTCCAAGCGATACATCTAAAAAAGTGTTTGCATCGGAACCGCCTCCGCGTAATCCTTCATACACCTGGCTCATTTGCATCAATAATTTTTGTTGTGCTTGCTGTATGGTTAAACCGGCAACCTGAATTACTCCAACATTTGGAATTATTATAAATCCATCTCTCGTAACAGTGAGTTGATACGTCAACTGCGTTTGCCCCCAAACGTTTACAATTATTTCATCTGAAGCTCCGATTTGATACGATACGGGGGTCGGAACATTTACGATTGGCTCGAAAGTATTTGGTGCTAATCGGAATATATCGAAACCAAAAGGTGGCAATGAATCGGCAGCCGGACGATTACGGAAAGCGGGTACAGATACAATTTTAGGTTGCGGCGCTAATTGAGTTTGAAGAATTTGTCTTTCTAACTCTGTAACTTTCGGTGGTTCGATTGTAGCCTTAGCCGCAGTTTCTTGTTTGAAATATTGTTCGAGGTCGATATTTTTTTCGCGCGCATACTGTATTACTTCCGACTCGCTGATACCGAGTTGAGCAATTTTGGAGCGTAACTGCGAAGACGATAATTTTGATAATTGCCCAGATTTTGCGTATTCAATTAATTTTTCTTTGCTGAGTAGCTCATCAACCTGTGAAAAATTACTTTGGTTAATTGTTAATAAAAGAATTGATATTACGATATTACGATAATTCATAACTCTCAAATATTTAATTATGGATGTATGAATATACTCATTTTTTACAAAAAATACACATTAAATGAAAAGAGCCAATTCCGTTTTGAAATTGACTCTCTGCTAAAAGGAGGCGGTTCATTATTTTAAAGTTTAGGTCAAATGACCAGAGGATATTATATTTGCTAAAACAAATGGAGAATATACTATGGTCAAAGTTAAAAATAACGACAGCTACGGCATCGATCGTCTTGAGTCTAAAAACGCTAAGAATGCCATCATCCAAAAGCTGAGGGAGAGACAGAGTATGGGGTAGAAATTATTCTCTAAGCTCAATTTACTACAGAAAGTAAGGCAAAAAAA
>JBBIOD010000124.1:0-3747 GCA_037443545.1 Ignavibacteriales bacterium
CTGTCAGTGCCGGTACAAAGATAGTTGACTGGAGGTTCCCTCAATCGCTTGAGGCTGTTGATAGACAAAATATTCTTGATCCGATAAATAACGTGTACTATATTCGTTTATTTCGATATTGGAAGATACCTTTGGAACTTGATAATTATAATTTAAATGTAACGATCGTATCAAAGCCAGGTAAAACATACACCGCCTTCTTCGAAAAAGAATTCAACATTACATTTCAGAACAATTTTATAGGTGCTAATGGTTCATACATTGTAAAAAATGGTAACGAAAGAATACTAAAACTATCATTAGCGATGAAAAGAAGACGTTGGTTTGTCCCGTTTTACGGGATTTGAAGGACTCTGGGCAAATACAAAGCTTTTCAGCTGGCCTTTTGTTGTATCAAATGATTATTTCTAATGACAAATCCGGGTTAAATCTTTCATAAATAATTTCATATTTTTCCAGACTATATACCTCAACGTATTACGGATTAAATGTATCACACACAACTGAATTTCAGTTTTTGGAAATACAGCATTAATTGCATCAGGAAATCCTTCATTGCGATTATTGCCGCTGTTTTTGCCAGCCGGAGAATATTTTTCGTAACCAAGATGTTCAGTAAGTTCAGATTCCAGCATTGTTTCAAGAGATGATTTTATAAGTTTTTTGATGGCTCCATCTTTTCCCATTAAATCTTCGTAAGTTTTAGCTTTGGTGAAATCGACTTTTATTTGTTCGATCATTTCTTCTGTAAGTTGCATAGTTATATTCCTTTTTTGTAAATGGTTATTAATTTGTTTAAGGTGCACCCTGACATTTCTACTGAGCGTTATACCTGACATTTTCGCTGGGCTATTACAGGCAAATCGACTAATTGCCTTTCACTGCATATTTCCGTAATTTTAGAACGTGTTGCCGAGTTCTTTGTCGGAACGCTTTCAGATAAGCCCCGTATCAATAAATTCGGGGCTTGATTTTTATAAGCTATTGCAATCATTTGGAAAAAATTAAAAACATATCAATTCTAGGTTCGACCGGGTCTATCGGGCATAACAGCTTGGAAGTTATCTCAAAATTTCCTGATAAGTTCCGCGTTGTATATCTTTCGGCAAATAAAGGGATAAATCAACTCAGCGAACAAATCGAGAAGCATAAACCCGACGGCGTAGTGGTAATGGATAACAAATCAGTGGAATTACTGCGGCATAAATTTAGCAGTACTTTGAAAATTCTTGTTGGTGAAGAAGGTTTGAAAGAAATCGCCTCGCACCCCGATGTTGATATCGTCATCAACTCGCTCGTGGGTTTTGCGGGTTTAACTCCTACCATCGAAGCAATCAAAGCAGGCAAAAGAGTAGCGCTTGCCAACAAGGAAACTTTAGTTGTAGCCGGTGAAATTATAACGCAACTCCTAACAGACTATAAAACCGAATTGATACCAATCGACAGCGAGCACAGCGCCATACTTCAATGTCTAGTAGGCGAAGATGTTAAAAATATTTCAAAACTCTTATTAACAGCATCCGGCGGACCGTTTCTTAATTGGGATAAAAAAGATTTTTCGAACATCACAGTCGCTCAGGCTCTAAATCATCCAAACTGGAAGATGGGTAGCAAGATCACAATCGATTCGGCAACGTTAATGAACAAAGGACTTGAAGTAATCGAAGCTCACTACCTTTTCAAACTTCCTTCAGAAAGGATTGAAACCCTAATTCATCCGCAATCAATTATTCATTCGATGGTAGAGTTTGTGGATGGTTCAGTGAAGGCTCAGTTAGGTATCCCGGATATGAAGATTCCGATTCAATATGCGCTTACTTATCCTGAAAGGTTGCACTCCAATTCATCGAGAATAAATTTTTCAGAACTTCGAGAGATGACATTCGCTCAACCCGATTTTGAAAAGTTCGAGTGTCTGTCGCTCGCATATCGGGCGCTTGAAGCCGGCGGCACCGCTCCCGTTGTTCTGAATTCAGCAAACGAAGTCGCAGTAGAGTTGTTTTTGAATGGAAAAATCACATTCGTCAAAATCCCGGAGTTGATAAAAATGGCTTTAGACAAATATGAAGTGAAACAAAAACCAACAATCGAAGATATAATTCACATAAATTCATCAACACGAAGTTTTATTAAATCAAAATACAGAAAGTAAATAAATGGAATTAATTAGCACAATATTTTATTTTTTAATTACAATAGGGATATTAGTTTTAGTACACGAGCTTGGACATTTTTTTGCAGCCAAGTTAACAGGGATGCGTGTAGATAGATTTTCGATTGGATTTCCGCCACGAGCATTCGGCAAAAAAATTGGCGATACAGATTATTGCATTTCGTGGATACCTATCGGCGGATATGTGAAAATCGCCGGAATGATAGACGAGAGTATGGATACCGAGTTTGTGAACAAGCCGCCCGAAAAATGGGAGTTTCGGTCGAAATCGTTTCTTGCAAAATTTTTCGTTATGATTGCCGGCGTTTTGATGAATATCGTGCTTGCGGTAGCAATCTTTTGGGGAATCAATTTTTATCAGGGGAAATCTATCAGAGAGACAAACGTTGTCGGATACGTAGTCCCAAACAGCGCTTCCGATAAAATCGGTATAAAAAGCGGCGATAAAATTCTTCAAATCAACGGTAAAGAAATTGAACACTGGGACGAAATTAACCAACAATTATTTTTTGAGAATGTAGGGAGAAATTTAACAGTTAAAGTCGATCGAATAGGCAAACAGATTGAGTTATCAATTCCGACTCAGGATATAAAAAATTTTAACGAAGAAACTTTTGGAATTTTTCCTGAAGGGAGTGCGGCGTTTATAACCGGAGTTGAACCCGGAAAACCCGCTGTAGGATTAGGGTTAAAAGGAGGCGATATAATAATCTCAATAAACAGACAACAAATAAATAATGCTTCGCAATTAAAAAATTTTATCGAGGTCAATCCAAACAAAGAATTGTTGATAGATTGGAAGCGAGGCGACTCGACCTTTTCGGGAACCGTAACTGTAACTGCTGAGGGGCGGCTTGGAATCGGTATTGCCACGATTTATACCGGACCGCAAAGGAAAGTCGATTATTCTATTACCGGCGCTTTAAGCGCGGGTGTGAAAAATATTTATAACGCAATGCGGCTGTTCGCCTTCTCGATGGAACAGTTAATTACAGGTAAAACTAAGTTCTCGCAATCATTCGGCGGTCCGATTAAAATCGCACAAATGGCTACACAATCAGCCGAAATGGGTTGGGTTAGTTTTCTTGCATTTATGGCTTTGTTGAGTATGAGTTTAGCGATAATCAATATCGTTCCGTTCCCAGCGCTCGACGGCGGGCATATTGTTTTTTTGGTAATTGAAGCTATTATAAGACGTGAAGTTCCCGTAAAAGCAAAAATGATAATTCAGCAAGCCGGATTTTTTATTCTCCTTGCGTTCATGGCATTCGTTATATATAATGACATAGTTAATTTTTGACACTTCAACGAGTGAATGGAGAAAACAGTAATGATTAAACAAGTATTCGATTCGTATGATAACTGGCTTGTAAGCGACTTCACATCTCGCATATTCTCTCCCGAGTTCTTTCACTCACTCATCGATAAAATTATTCTTCCCAAAAAAGAATTATTTGAAATTAACGAAATCGAAAAATCGTTTGAGGGAAGACAAATACGTTTAATAAAAGTTGGGACTGGAAAAATAAAAATCCTGCTCTGGTCTCAAATGCATGGCGATGAATCCACTGCAA
>JBBIOD010000125.1:0-3461 GCA_037443545.1 Ignavibacteriales bacterium
TTAAAATTTTAATCTGCTCTCATAGTCATTCCGTTTTTCACGCAAGCCGCCGAGCAGTTCTTCTTTTTTACGAATTTCTCTTTCGACGGTTTGAATTCCAGCAGCTTTGTTTGCTTCGGGAGAATCTTTGATATATCTATTCAGTATCGTCATAAAATCTTGCTCAGCACGCTGGCGGTTTTCTTCGTGAAATTTAATCCTGTCTTTCATCGCTGCCTGAAAGATTGTGGATTTCTGTCGCAAACGTGTAATTTCAGTATTCGCAGAAGAAATCTCATCCCTGTATTTCTGCATTTGATTTATATCTTCGCGAAGAATCTTGATCTCGCTTTCGATCTGCCCCTCTTCGCTCCTGAATTTCATCAAACTTTCGCGGAGATGGAATTTTTCAACAATATTCATCATCCACATCATTGAATCTTTAATACCCCAAGGGAATAACGGGTCATTAATCTCACGAGGTGGTTGCGCCGACGTAATGAATATCTGATAGTGAAAAGTCAAATCTAAAACACGATTAAAGAATTGTGAAAAATTATCGAGCAACGTTTGAACGATATCCTGCAGTACAGGATGAGCATTGTTTGCTCTGTCGCGCAACATAAAATCACGCAACCTTCCATAAGGAGTTTTCATTTCTTCAGTCATCTTCGGAAACCGCTGAGGTAAAAGAGATTCAATTAGAACGGGTTGGAAGTTTGAAGGGATTAATGACGACCTCCCAAGCTGTTCTAAAGATTCACCAAATACTGTATCACATTTTGTTAGAATTAATCCGATGGGAACGTGGCGGATATTCGGATTACTTTGCACCCAGTATTGAAGAATTGCATCGAACCAGTTTGCTCTTTTCCTCAATTTTACCGGATCCTTATAATCTTTCTCATCGATGAAGAAAAATAAACCTTTTGCTTTTCTAAAAATATCCTGCAGTTGGTGTTCCCATTGATCGGGTTGTGTATCTTTACCGCCGTAGTCAAAAGTCGTATAACTCGTTACATTCAAGTCTTCCCAGAAGTTATAACTGTTTAAACCGCTAGATGGCGGTATGCTGTTTGAGCGCCAAGCGTCGGAAACACCTTCGTAATAAACCTGTAATTCTCTTCCGAGTGTTACAGGTTTTCCAGCGCGCATCTGCGCCTCGTAACAAAACGACGATATGTAACTGCTCTTCCCAACTCCGGATTGACCGAATAAGAAAATGGGAACTGGTTGGAAAAGAGTTGTGAGAAGTGGGTTTTGTTTTTTATGTTCTGTAAGCTCAAGGTATGAATGTCCGATACCTAACTTCATCGTGTTGTTTGCGTGAGAGATGTATAATGGACTTCTCTCCTTTAAATAAATCTGGTCGCCCATTGCTAAAGGGCTAACATAATCGTTTTCCCAGTACCAACCCCAATTTTTAAAGAGATTGTTGATGAAGTCGTCTTTACTACACCAAAAACGGATTGCTTTTTGTATTTCGACGGAGTTCGCCCCAGTTGTATCAAAACCTTTGCCCTTCGAACCTAACACTTGTAAGCAAAGTAAAATTTCGGCAAACGAAATACTTGCAGTGTTGCTAGTTCTTTGTTTAATTTCATCGAAATGACTCTGTAATTTACTTTGAGCAAAATCTTCCGAAACGCCGAGGGTCATTAAAATTTTACCCATCAATGAAAACAACTGAATCTTTGTAGAAACATTAAGGTTTTCTGAACTCTGAAGCAAAGCAGATACATCGGCAAGCATTCTATCATACTCCGATTCTTCTATTCCAACGTTTTCAGATTTAATCCATTCTTCATAAAAACTCATTGTTCCTGATGCAGTTCCACCGGTCTCTGTATGCGCTAAACCGGCAATTAGATAATAGCGTTGCCAGAGGGCTGTTAAATCTCTTAAAAGTCGGCGAGTTTGATTTGTACTTTCAGAGGCAGAAAAAACTTTTGAGCCATAACTTCCAATCAATGCACGATCTATCTCGAATAAAATTGTTTCGCGCGTATCAAGGGGCGCTATCTGGTTCGGGAGCTGCTGTAACGCATCGAAAAAACCGTGAACAGCTTTCGATATCTTATCCTGCTTTTGAGTAATATCTGTGCCTGAGTCGATATCTCTTAAAAAGTCGGCAAGAGTAAGGCACTGTTTATTAAAATCACGCGCTATTTCAGTAACTGGTTGCGGCATTATCTCAATCCCTTATTATTATAGTTATGTGCGATTTCAAATCTATGACACCTTCACCGAGCGGTTGGGGAAGAAAAAGTGTAAGCTGTGAGGCTTTGTCTTTGGTTACAACTTCGGGAGGACATTCGATTGTATATGTAAACGATTCCCCGGGAACTCGTTTCAACAAGTTTTTTAAGTCTAAGAGTTGAGCAAAAATTGCACTGCCCATACCTACACGGATATTCTTTCCGACCGGGTCGGATTTTGAAAATTCCCTCAGTTGAAATGTTATTTGAGTTTTACCTTTTACAAACTGAGCTTCAGTTTCAAGATATATGTTCAAACGATTTCCGGCGGCTTCTTTCATCAACTCAACTCGTGAGATCGGAAGCGTTTTCTCAGCTATAGGGCCAGCTGGAAAATAAGCAAGCAATTTAGTGATATCGTCGAACAATTTTTCAGCGTAAGAAAATGCTGTGTTTAATTCTACTTGCGGTTCATTCGGAGATATGATAGACTCATCAAGTTTTTCTACTACCTCATTAATTCTTTGCTTGAGTGTGGCTTGTTCCCACCCGACTGATAGAATTTGTAATTCACTTTTAACTTGATTAAAAAACTGTTGTAAACTATTAAAATAGTTGAACGTCGGTGTATGAGAATTCTCAAAAATAGGTTTAAAAAATCCATTAGCACGAATGAATTGGCAAGTGGCGTTCCATATAAGTGCGAGTTCTGAAGTTGGCTTTAATGATTTGAGGTAAGTATCTAATAAAGAACTCCAGAGACTGAACTTAGTTAAAATTCCGTTTCCTGCAACAGCACAATTCGGAGAGCTGTCGATAAAAACGCCAACCGGAATAAACGAGCTATCTACGGACAGTTCGTTATCCTCGATTTTAAAACGACATAGTACAACTCCAGTGTTTTGATGGTTTGTAATTGAGACTTCGTACATGGCATCATAGACAGACACTCCCGTTGTCGGCTCCGAATCTGACTCAATGATTCCATCTCGCCCAGAACTTGACGGGAATATATAGAGCAGATATTTTCCATCAGGACTTTTTTGCGTGGGTCTGAATTGAAAATTAAAAGTTCTGCTATCATCAATTTTTATTAATTTCCCATAAGGGTTTAATCCCTGGTATTGAGAAATTTCAACTTGGTAATTGGCGCCGTCCAATCGTTTAAAAATAATATTCTCTGGGTTATTGTAGTCGTTTTGAAGATATGAATTTCTGAAAAGTCCATAACTTCCAGCTTGGGAATAACCAATACTAACAAGCTGCTCAATCCATTCTTCAAGT
>JBBIOD010000126.1:0-3381 GCA_037443545.1 Ignavibacteriales bacterium
CGAATCTCGGTGGGAGGATTATTTTCTTTTAATTTTTTCTGCCAATCTTTCCAACTTTTGCGAAAGAGATACAATCTTATTATAAGCGCCACGAATTTTAAACGCTCCGATTCGTTGAAAGTTTTCGGCTTTAAAATAGACATCGAGTCCAGTAATATTATTGAATGATCGCGAATTAAGCAACGGAGTTTTGTGAACAACGTTTTTTAAAATCGAATATGCGTTATTAACATCGTCAAAAGTTATCATCTATTCCTCCAGATACATTTTCTTTTCTTCGGCATCGTGCCCGATTAACTCGCCGTATCTTCCCCAATCAACAAGTATATCGAATTGTTTTTCAGTGTCTTCGTTGGGCAGCAGCATTGCGAGAGTTTCAAGAACTATATCTTCGCTCAACCCTGCTTGCTTGCCGTGTTTCAGAATACTTGTTATCAACTGAAAAATACGCAGCTTCAAAATCTGTTCTTTAAAAATAATCTTCCGTTGATTGACATCGGCTTTAAGAAAAGTTTTCCCGATGACAGTAAAAATTACATTTCGACGCGGTGTGTCGACAAAGTCGAGCATCTCCGCAGCTTTAACAACATTCATCACACTTCCGAAATCCTTTCCAACAATCATCGAAAGCTGAAAAATATCTATTTGACCTTTGTGATCGTCTAATATTTCGAGCAGTCCTACGATTTCGCCTATAAAAGCTTTGGGCAGCGATTCAACACGAGGAGTTGTCTTTCCGGTTTCGTTAGTAACTACTACTTCGTCAGGAAGGATTGCGCTCGTTATTATCTCATGTATCCTATCTACCATAGATAGAAATTCGGAGGACCGGTAATCCCGTGGAAAGGGGATATTGTTATTTATGACGACTCGTAACTTGCCGGGGTTGGCACTTAATACGACAATTCTGTTTGCCAAAAATACTGCTTCGCTTATGTTGTGTGTAACAAAAAATATTGCTTTGGTATCTACCTTGTGGTCGAGCCAGAGATTCAAGACTTCCGATCTTAGATTTTCGGCAGTTAAAACATCGAGACCGCTGAACGGCTCGTCCATACAAAGTAATTCCGGTTGGACTGCCAGTGCGCGGGCAATTCCGACACGCTGTTTCATGCCACCGGATAATTCTTTCGGATATACATCTTCAAAACCTTCTAAGCCGACTATATCGATTACTTTAACGACTCTTTCTTTTATTAATTCTTTGTTGGCTTTTACCGATTCCAAACCCATTGCAATATTTTCAGAAACTGTGAGCCACGGATAAAGAGCAAAGTTTTGGAAAACAATTGCCGCGCTCGGATGAATTCCTTTGAGTGATTCACCGTGAACAAGAACTTCGCCGTGTACCGGTCTTATTAACCCGGTTAACACACGCATCAAAGTTGATTTGCCGCAGCCGGATGGGCCGAGCACTGCAAGAATCTCGCCGCTGTTTACACTCATCGAAATATCTTGGAGAACTGTAAGCCCCACTCCCGAAGGCAGTTCGAAGTTCATCGTAATATTTTTCAGTTCAGAGATCGGGATATTTGTACTGATTTGATTGTTTGTCATATTATATTCACTTTGTTAAGCTAAATTTTTCTTCGGCTAAAACATAAAGTTTTTTCCAAAAAAATCTGTTTATTAAAACCACGGTTGTTGACATTGCGATGACGCTGGCGGCGAGCACACCTAAGTTAGCGCTGTCGGTAGCAATCGTAATTTTTGCACCCAATCCGGTTGCAGTAAGAATGTTGTTTCCGAAGTGAACATACTCGGCAACAATACTTGCGTTCCAAGCTCCGCCCGTTGCAGTTACCCATCCTGTAACCAACGCTGGAAAAATACCGGGTAAAATCAGCCGTTTCCACTTTATGACTCTTGATAGGCGGTTAATCGTTGCGACTTCGCGCAAATCGCTCGGTATCGCCATCGCTCCCGCTATTACGTTAAAGAGTATATACCACTGTGTTCCCAACATCATTAATAAAATCGAACCGTACTCAATGCTTCCACCGAATTTAATCAATACTAATAGTACTAACGGAAATAACATTGGCGCCGGGAAAGATGCAACAACTTGTATAACCGGTTGAAATATTTTTGATAATCGTGGATTCATCCCAATTGCAACGCCGACAGGAATTGTCCATAAAGAACCGATAAGGACAGCCGTAAAAACCCTGATTAATGTCAAGAACAAATCTACCCCTATTGTTTTCCATTCTGCTGCGTCAACAGAAATAAGCAATCCGAAAAGTTTGTAACTACCGTATAATGCTGCTGATAGAAAGCTTAATTTGAACATCCAGCTTAGAACAGATTTAAATATTTTTTGAAAGACAGCAATTCGCTTATCTGAATTATCGATATTGTTTTTAGTGTAGGTTGCTAACGGTTTTAAAAAATTAATTACAGGAATGATAATTTTTTTTCTAAAGAATAATATGATGTGGGAACTTCTCAATATATCAAGAACTTTTGATTTAGGGACAATCGCAGATTCGGTATCTTCGAATTTGAATTTTTGCGCCCACGTTACTAACGGTTTCCATAGAAGTCGATCAACTGTAATTATCATCAAGCTCATTGCGATTACAGCGTAGATCATTGCCGGTACGTTTCCGTCGTTAATGGCAGCGCTCATATAAGAACCGATTCCTGGCAACCGGAAATCTTTATCTCCGATAATGAACGCTTCGCTAATTGTTAAAAAAAACCAGCCGCCTGCCATCGACATCATACTATTCCAGACCAGACCCATCGTCGAATAAGGGAGTTCGAGCTTTGTAAATCGCTGCCACCAATTAAACCGGTAAATTTTTGCCGCTTCCCGAAGTTCTTTTGGAATTGATTGAAGGGAACGGTAAAAACTGAATGTCATATTCCAGACTTGTCCCGTAAAAATCATTAATATTGCAGCAAGCTCGAGACCAATGTTCGAGTGAGGGAACAATGCGATGAGAGCGATTACGAGACCGGGAAGAAAACCCAAAACGGGAATACTTTGAAGAATGTCGAGCAAAGGAATCATAATTTTTTCAGCCCGCCGGTTATAAGCTGCTGTGTATCCGTAAACGAGAGTGAAGATTAGTGAGATTCCATAAGCGGCGAAACCCCGAACGAGTGAAAAGAAAGTGTATTCCGGCAGAGCTGAAGGTGACAGGTCAATTTCGGCAAGCGGTTTAAATTCTGTTTTGAAGTTTTCTCCGAAATGGATAACGCCGTATAAAACCCCTAAAATTGAAATGATTATTAAAATATCAGCCCAACTAACTTTACGACTCAGTTTTATATATGACCGAATGAGTGACATTCATTAAGTATTTGAATATGAAACAGAGATATAATTTCCATAAATCATAAAACTTAACTCTTAGCGTTGCTATGTGTCTA
>JBBIOD010000127.1:0-3370 GCA_037443545.1 Ignavibacteriales bacterium
GAAGTTTCAAAGTTTATCGGGGGATGGGTTCAATTGCTGCAATGGAAAAAGGAAGCAAAGATAGATACTTTCAGGATGTTGAAGAAGATTTTCAGAAATTAGTTCCCGAAGGAATTGAAGGTCGGGTTCCTTACAAAGGGCATCTTGCCGACATTGTTTATCAGATGATTGGCGGATTGCGTTCGGCGATGGGATATTGCGGTGTTAAAAATTTAGGCGATTTGAAAAAACATGCTCAATTCATTCGGATAACCGATGCCGGCAGGCGAGAAAGCCACCCCCACGACATCGATATTACTATAGAGTCGCCGAATTACAGATTATAGAATGCAACCCAAAACGAGAACAGATCACTTCCGAGAGATTCAAAAAAAAATTCGCGACCGCCTTTCCGAATTTAAACTCGATTGTTTTTTAATCACCTCAATTCCCCACGTTCGCTACATCAGCGGGTTTTCTGGTTCGGCTGGATCGTGTTTGATTTTTAATAATTCCAAATACTTCATCACCGATAAAAGATATACAGAACAAGCCGCGAACGAAATATTCGGCTGGAGAATAATTCCCTCTCAAAACGATATTTTCGAATCTATAGCTGAAAATAATCTAATCCCAAATAATTTTCGCATCGGCATCGACGGTAATAATTTAACATTCGCCAAATATCAAAATCTAAAAAAATTATTCCCCAATAATCGTGTGATTCCAAAAGCCGGTTTCATCGAAGATGTAGCAATCGTCAAAGATGCTTACGAAATAGAGCAGATAACTAAAGCCGTTGAAATATCCGATAAAGTCTTTTCAAAAATTCTAAACATAGTAAAACCTGGCATCAGTGAATTAGATATTTCAGCCGAAATTACTTATCTTCATAAAAAATTTGGTGCAGAACGCGACGCCTTCGAACCGATTGTTGCCAGCGGAATAAACTCGGCTTTTCCGCACGTACGCTCGTCTTCAAAAAAATTACGCAAAGGCGATATTTTAACTATCGACATCGGTTGCGTGGTGAATGGCTACAACAGTGATATGACAAGAACAATTTTTCTTGGCAAGCCCGCTCGACCATCGAGCGAGCGAAAATCGGATTCTGTAAAAATTTATCAAACGGTTTTATCGGCACAATTGAAGGCAATTGATGCGGCGATCGAAGAATTATCCTACAAGGACCTTGATGCGGTTGCACGCAACACAATAACTAATGCCGGCTTTGGCGAATATTTCACACACTCGCTCGGTCACGGAGTCGGACTTCAAATACACGAGCCGCCACGGTTATCGGCTAAAACTCCAGGCAACTTGAAAGCAGGCACCGTTGTAACAATCGAACCGGGAATTTATATCCCAAATTTCGGCGGCGTCAGAATCGAGGATATTATCGTTATCAACCGGCAACGGAATCGGCAGCAACCAAATATACTTACTCAATCAACTAAAGAAATGATTATTTTGTAATGTTAAGTACGACCCCAAACCCCCGAAACGTTCTCGTAATAGCTTACTACTTCCCACCGATGGGTTTGAGTGGTGTTCAGCGAACTCAAAAATTTGTAAAATATTTGCACAGGTTCGGCTGGAAGCCAACCGTTATTACAGTTACTCCAACAGGCTACTTCGCGCAAGATTATTCTTTATTGGAAGAATTAAAAAATTCTAACACGGAAATTGTAAGAGTCGGGTCTCTCGATCCTAACAGATTTTTTAAAAAGAAAGGGATTGTCCGAATGCCGTCAGAACGTATTCGGAAAATATTTTCGTTCATCAGCGATGTTTTTTTTATTCCCGACAACAAAATCGGATGGAAACGGAATGTTTTGAAAACTGCCAATAAATTATTCAAGAAATCTAAATTCGATATTATTTTTGCAACCTCTCCCCCTTATACGGACTTTCTTATCGGAAATGAAATATCAAAAGAATATAAAATCCCACTCGTACTCGATTACAGGGATATATGGCACGAGTACCCGTTAAAAATTTATCCTACTCCGTTACACAAGTACAGAAATTATAAATTAGAACAAGAAGTATTACACAATGCAAAAAAAGTAATTACAACGAATCGCAAAGTTAAAGAACTTCTATTAGCACGATATAAATTTTTACACTACAACGACGTTGATATAATTCCACAAGGTTACGACCCTGAAGATTTTGAGAAGAACAAACCTGCCCCCCGTTCACCTTCCAATAAAATGCGTATCACACACGCGGGTGTTTTTTACGGCGGGCGGACTCCAAATTATTTTTTTCTTGCACTTCAAAAACTTATTCAAGAAAATCCACTGCTTCAAAATCGTATCGAAGTATTTTTCATCGGCAACTTCCGCGATGAGGATAAAAAACTGGTGGACAAATATAATTTAGGAAATGTGGTTACGCCTCTCGGTTACCTCGAACATAACAAGTGTGTGCAATACCTAATGTCGAGCGATTTATTTTGGCTAATGCTGGATAACGACACACAATCGCCTGGAAAAGTTTACGAATACATCGGTGCACGCAAACCGATTCTTGCGAATATTCCTGATGGCTTCATTCAACAAACAATTTTAGAATTCGATGGAAATGTTGCACTTTCACCTAACGATGTGAATGCCACAACCGAAGCATTAAAAAATTTCTACATCAAATTTGAAAAAGGTGAACGGCTTTCTTTTGATGAGGATCAAGTTAATTTTTATAATCGTATAAATTTAACGAATCAACTTGCAAACATTTTTGGTTTTTTGACGGAAGTATAGATGAAAGTATTAGTTATAGGTTCGGGCGGGCGCGAGCACGCATTGGTTTGGAAAATCAGGCAAAGTCCCCTGGTTACCAAAATATTTTGTGCCCCCGGGAATGCGGGCATCGGCGAGATAGCTGAGTTAGTTCAAATCTATCCGAACGACTTCGATTCACTTTCCAAGTTCGTAAAAGAGAACAAAATAGATTTTACAGTTGTCGGTCCTGAACAGCCGCTTATCGAAGGTATCGTTGATACATTTGAGGATGCCGGTTTGAAAATATTTGGTCCTTCAAAATTAGCAGCCGCGATTGAGGGCAGCAAAGCTTTCGCAAAAGAATTTATGGTGCGGAACAATATTCCAACTGCAAACTACAAATCGTTCAAAATCGAAAATCGGTTTGAAGCAGAACGTTATATTCACGAAACACCCGTCCCTATCGTAGTTAAAGCCGATGGTTTAGCGGCGGGAAAAGGTGTTACGATTTGCGAAACTAAGGATGCGGCTTTGGATATTTTAGATGCATTATTTACAAAAAAAATTTTGGGAACTGCCGGCGAAAAAATCGTTATCGAGGACTTTATGGCAGGCGAAGAACTTTCGGTACTTGCTGTTACCGATGGAACCAACTATGTAGTCCT
>JBBIOD010000128.1:0-3219 GCA_037443545.1 Ignavibacteriales bacterium
TAAGTATTTCTCTGGTTAATAAATTTCTATCTTCAATCGAAATTGATACAAACAAAATTGTTATCGCCGACGGTTCCGGTGTTTCGCGGTACAACCTGTTGTCGCCAAACGCAGTTGTAAAACTTCTTTCCTACTATCATCGAAACCAAAAATATAATCGACTTTATTCCACTTTAGCGATTGCCGGTGTCGATGGGACCTTAAAAAATAGGTTTCAAACCGGAAATGTCAAAAATAATTTTCGAGGTAAAACCGGAACTCATTCCGATGCGCTGTCGCTCTCCGGTTATTTACGTAGTTCAAATAATGACACTTTAGCATTCTCAATCTTCTTTAACAATGTAATACCGGATTTAAATAAAAAACTAAAAGATTATAGAGATATACAAGATGCGATAGTAGAGGTATTAGCAAAGTAAAGTAAATTTTACTTGCACATTTAACTTTATTTTTGTAAGTTAAGAACAAATTATGAGGTTATGGCTTTTCATATTACTAGCATTTTTGATTGGATGTACTGAAAATAAACGCGAAAAACCTGAACAAGTTGCAGAGATACCGAAAATTTCAGTCCCATCATTCGATGCCGAAAATGCGTTTAGATATTTAGAAGCACAGGTGAGTTTTGGACCCCGTGTTCCGAATACGAATGCACATAAGCAGTGTCTCGACTACTTGAATTTCGAGTTACAAAAGTACGCCGACGAAGTGAAGCTGCAAAGCTTTAACGACCTCGCCTATGGTAAAAATTTATCGTTGACTAATTTAATTGCTTCCTTTAATAAAAATTCTGAAAAAAGAATTCTACTCGCGGCTCATTGGGATACACATCCGTGGGCTGACCAAGATCTCGATCCGAAGAATCACGACAAACCTATTGACGGTGCGAATGACGGTGCAAGCGGTGTGGCGGTTTTGATTGAGGTTGCGAGAATTTTAAATAATAATCCACCTCCGGTTGGTGTTGATATAATTTTATTCGATGGCGAAGATTATGCAAAACCTAACGATATTCCCGCATATTTGAGAGGGTCAAAATATTTTGCTAAGAATAAACCTGCAAATTACAACCCGATGTTTGGGATTTTGTTAGATATGATTGGCGATGCACAACTCGAAATTCCGAAAGAAGGTTACTCCCTCCGGTACGCACCCGATATAATAAAACTTGTTTGGTCAATCGCTAAAGATTTGAATTTACCTGAATTCGTTGATAAACAGGGTCTCGATATAATCGACGACCACCTGCCGCTAAATGAAATCGGTATTAAAACGATCAACTTAATCGACTTCAACTACCCCGACGAATCCAACCGGTACTGGCACACGATGGACGACACCCCCGACAAATGCTCGCCTCGAAGTCTCGAGGTTGTTGGCAAAGTTCTGCTGAATGTAATTTACCGGAATTACTAAAACAAAAACAGACATCGGGGAATGAAAACTTATCTTGAAATCTCAATAGGTGCGAGCCAACCGAAGCAAGAATTACTGCTGCCAACGATGATAGGACTTGGCTGCCACGGCTTCGGAGAAACTGAAACAGAACTCCTCTGCTACATAGAAAAATCACTATGGAGTGAAGAAAAATTTGAGCGGCTCAAAACAGAAATAAAATCGGATATAAAAATAAAAGAAATTCAAGAAGAAAACTGGAACGAAACCTGGGAAAAATCTATACAGCCGATTGAGGTTGGGAATAAAATTACAATCAAACCCTCGTGGGCAAATTATGAAAACACTTCGGGAAGAATTGTCATTCAAATTGATCCGAAAATGTCGTTCGGTACCGGCTATCACGAGACTACACGGTTGACTTTACAACTCCTCGAAAAATATATTAAAAAAGAGGATATATTATTAGATGTGGGAACAGGGACCGGAATTCTAGCAATCGCCGCTATAAAATTAGGTGGAAGCCGTGCCCTTGGTATCGATAACGACGAGTGGTCGATTTATAACGCAAAAGAAAATGTAGCGGCTAATAATTTATCGGACTTTATTGAGATAACAGATTCGGCTTTAGCCTCCCTGCCGGAAACCCAATACAATCTGTTAACCGCAAACATTATGCTCAATACGATTTTAGTAATGCTCCCTGACATTGTTAAACGTACTAAATCAGGGGGCGTTATTTTGTGCTCAGGTCTATTGCTGTTAGATGACAAACCTTTTTCATCGGGTATTGAAAAATATAATTTAAAAATTATAGAAAAATTAACCGAAGGCGAATGGTTGGCTTTCGCTGTACAAAAATCATAATACAAATCCATAAAGGATAAGATAATATATGAGAATCGCAACTATCGATATCGGAACAAATACTGTACTACTTCTAATTGCAGAAATTGATGATGGTAATATTCAAACGCTTGCTTACGAACAGCGGACCCCTCGCATCGGAAAGAACATTGATGCCGATGGATTTATTGGAAAACCTGCATTCGGTCGTGTAATTGATGTTTTCCGTGAATATCAAAAGATTATCGAAACTCATAAACCAGAAAAAATTGTAGCTTTCGGAACAAGCGTGCTGCGCGAAGCGTCAAACAAAGATGAGTTTGTTATAACTCTAAAATCGGAAACTGGTATAGATGTAGAAATTTTAGATGGAAAAGAGGAAGCTTATTGGAGTTACCGTGGAGCCGTTAGTGGTATAACTGGTGAAGGAAAAATTGTTGTATTAGATATTGGCGGCGGCAGCACTGAAATTTCGGAAGGAACATTGAAAGAAGTTACCTGCGCTAACTCTATTAGTGTCGGTGCTGTTAGAGTATCGGAACGTTTTTTTAGAAACAACCCACCAAGTCAAGCTGAAATTCAATTAGCAATCGAATTTGTGAATAACTCACTCACTAAATTAGGCAATTTCAACTTTACAAATGCGACATTGATAGGAGTTGCAGGAACACCGACAACATTGGCTTCCATCGATCAGCACTTAAAAGATTTTGATGTAAATAAAATAAGCGGATACAAAATTTCGTTCGATAAAATTAACAACATTTCTCAACGGTTATGCTCTATGCGAACTGAAGAAATCCGTGAATTATCGAATACAACTGAAGGACGGGCTGATATTATTACAGCCGGCACATTAATATTGTTAGAGGTTATGAAATTCGGAAAATTCAACGAGCTGATTGTAAGTGAACGAGGCGTCCGTTACGGAATTGCGTTAAGAGAATGGGAAAAAGGGAAGTAGAATTTATTATTTTG
>JBBIOD010000129.1:0-3146 GCA_037443545.1 Ignavibacteriales bacterium
TTTATGGAAATCGATTAGCACAGTTAATTTAAATGCTCGTTCGAGAAACTTTGTGTTCTTGGAATGTCAAAGTCGATATTCTCAATTAAAATTTAGCGAGAACGAAGTGCGAGAATATCGAAACGCTCATACTCGACAATTCTATGAGTGAATTATTCGCACGCCGAGGGGATGGTATCGAGCAGTTCGAATCTCCCGACGTTGAGGCATTTATGCGTTATATAAAAAGATACAGCCCGAATTTGAATGCGACTTACAAAGGGACAATTTTTCCGTTAAAGTCGGACGAAGGTAAGCATATCGGTTTTTTCATACCCTTCTTTTTGTAGTACAATACCAGAATATCGGAGAATGAGTACTAATGAGGACGTTGATTACTGATGCAAAAAAAATTTGGAAAGGAAAATCTAATAGATAAAACTACTCAGAGATAATAATTTGATTTTGATAGTAAAACGAAATCTTGGTTTGAGTTCAGCAGACGGTGGACATGTTTTTTCAGAATTAGAATCTCTATAAATATACAATTATTCGAGCAGGGCTGAATTAAAGGCAGTTGCGAGGATGATAGTTGAAGAAATTTGATAAGTAATTAAAAATTATTATAATACCACATCTAGAATATTATTGTACACCCTGAAATTGACGATATAGTTTATAATATAATCGTTTCAACGATTTCTAAACAATTTTTCAGAGGCGTTGTCATAATAATAACTGTCTTTAAAAATATGAACTGATAATTTGCCACGGTACTGCGGTTAAACTTAAGGAAGTTTATGAAGAAATTACATTCGAAAATTACATAATGTATGTTCCTATTCAAACTCCAGTTAGTAAAACCTGCGGGGAAAGATATTATGATCGGACAACTATGAAGAAGTTAGAAAATGTTGAACGTCTGGTTTCAACTAAGCAAGCACACAAAAAAAAATCGGAAGAGTATGAAGGTAATTATGAAAAATCTTTTAATAATTCTTTTATTTTTTTTAATCATTTCTTGCGACCACGGATTAGCTCCACCACCGAAAGAAAAAATTGAGCAGGGGATAGCCGGCACAATTTATTACAAGGGTAAATTTCCTGACTCCCTAAAAGAACACCGGCTCTTTGCTGCGAAAATGTTCCGTAAATTCAGGAGTATGAACGAAATTATGTCGCTAATTTTATCAGGTTCCGATTCAATTCAAATTTATCCATCTATACTACAATCACCATTATCTCTAACGAAAGAGGATTCTATAAAATATAAGTTTGTTCTTCCTCCGGCATTGTATAGATATATTGCTGTGGCGCAAACATCTGGAGGGATTTTCGATTCAAGTAAGTGGCAAATTGTTGGTGTGTATAGCCGCGATACTGTGAACTGGCCGCCAAGTCAAGTACTCGTCGGTACCGGTTACTTCGTCGACAGTGTCAATATTACAGTCGATTACAATAATCCACCCCCCCAGCCATTTGACACCTCGGAGAGGGAAAGATGAATTTTATAAACATCCTAAACCAATTCAAAATACTAATATCGCTTGTGATATTTGTAGCTTCACTTTCATTTGCGCAACAATATGGAATTCTTAAAGGAACGGTAACAAATCAAGAAAACAAACAGCCGCTTCCATCAGCAAACTTACTCATCAAAGGGACCTTGATTGGAACGACTACCGATTTTAACGGGAATTATTCCATACAAAAAATTCGACCAGGCAAATATATCCTCGTTGTATCTATGATTGGATTTCGGAAAGAAGAAATCAAAGAAGTGATTATCGAGGCAGGCAAGGAAAATGTATTGGACATAAATCTCGAACCGGCGGCTGTGCAAGTAGGTCAGGTAGTCATCACGGCAGGCAAGCGCGAACAAAGTTTTGCAGAAGTTTCCGCAACGGTCAGCGTTATCGACCCGCAGACTTTCCAACGGCGTAATGCAATTACGATAGATGATGCACTGCGGCAAGTTAGTGGTGTTAGCTTAATCGAATCGCAAGTAAGCATACGTGGCTCAAGTGGTTACAGTAAAGGAGTCGGCAGCCGGACTTTGATGTTAGTGGATGGTATTCCGTTGCTTACAGGTGATACAGGTGAATTAGTGTTTGAATCAGTACCGACTTTTAACGTTGATAGGATTGAAATTTTAAAAGGTGCTGCCTCGGCCCTCTATGGTTCGGGTGCAATGGGTGGGATTGTAAATGTTCTGACAAAAGAAATTCTTGATGTTCCGACGACATATGTTAGACTGTATGGCGGATTTTATGATCAACCATATTATCCAGAATGGAAATGGAGTTCGGAAACTCAATTCATCGATGGATTTTATATTGCACACTCACAAAAGTTTGCCGATTTAAAAACACTATTTGCAATCAGCCGGACTGAAGATGATGGTTATCGCCAAAACAGTCGATGGCAAAGATGGAATTTGTATTCGAGATCCCAATATCAATTTACTCCTTCAAAAAATTTAAAGCTAGCGCTTAACTATCTTGAACAGCGGCGTAACAATTTTCTATACTGGAGAAATCTTGATAGTGCCTTGATTCCGCCTGCCGACCAATTAGGCGACAGAGTTATCTCAAAGCGTTTTTCGGCTTCATCCCTTTTTACAAACATAATTACCGATAGGTTTACATATTCAATCAAAGGTATTTGGTATCACACAGATTGGCGGAATGACGTGGAAGTTATGGGCGATCGTTCAATATCCAATTTTATGGATGCTGAAGTCCAGTTCAATTATCAGATCTTTTCAGATCATATTTTTACTGGAGGTGTCCAAGCAAACTACAATCGTGTTCGTTCGGATATTTTTGGAAGACGCACCGGAATTAATACAGCTTTCTATCTACAGGATGAATATAAAATGCTTGATGATTTGAGATTCACAGTCGGCACTCGTTTCGATTATTCAAAACTCGATTCACTTAAAAGTCAATTTCAAATCAATCCTAAATTAGGAGTCGCATTTTCAAACGATCCGCTGACGAGTTTCAGATTTTCGGTCGGCCGTGCTTTCCGTTCGCCTTCCGTTGGCGAAGCGTTTACTTCAACCACAGCAAGCGGTATCACGGTTATTCCGAACCCAAATTTGAAACCTGAAAAAAGCTGGAGCTTTGAAGCGGGAATTAACCAGACCGTATCTGAAAACATAA
>JBBIOD010000130.1:0-3028 GCA_037443545.1 Ignavibacteriales bacterium
AGCAGAAATGTGGCATAAAAAAATACGGGAAGAATTAGGAATTCATCTAAAAGATTCGAAGGAAATGAAAAAATTCTTCACGCAAGGTTATCAAGGTTCACGTTATAGTTTCGGTTATCCAGCTTGTCCGAATTTAGATGACCAAACCAAATTGTTCGAGATTTTACAACCTGAAAGGATAGAGGTTGAGCTAACTGAAGAGTTTCACCTCGTGCCCGAACAATCAACATCTGCGATTATAGTTCACCATCCTGAAGCAAAGTATTTTAATGTCTGATAAAAAATATCGTTGTATTTCTCACTTCTTTTTCTTATAATTGCACAGTAATTTTGAAACTAATAGTTTTTAGAAATATTCATCCAAACACAATAAAACAAGGAGATTTTAAATATGGCTACATTTATAACTGAAGAATGTATCAATTGTGGGGCGTGTGAACCGGAATGCCCAAATACTGCTATCTACGCCGGTGGTGTTCAATACGAATTAAACGGTCAGATGTTTGATGCGTTGTCGAACGATTTTTATTACATCGTTCCTGAAAAATGCACCGAATGTGTCGGGCATTTCGATAAAGAACAATGTGCTGCCGTTTGTCCGGTTGATTGCTGCGTTCCTGACCCGAATCGCCCGGAAACAGAAGAAGCGTTATATAACAAGGCAAAACTTATTCATCCGGATAAATTATTTCTACCGTTGAGTGAAGCCCCTTCGCGATTTAAACAATAAGTTTAAACAACTCTACTCGAAGTTCTGAAACCCGAAGCGCATTAGCACTCGGATGTGATATCTGAAATTTGTTTAGAGATCTAAATTACGTTAGTAGAATTTATAATGAACAGGTCGGATTTACTATTAGTTGATAATAATAACCGACCTTCATTTTTATTTCTTTGAGAGTAAAATGAAGATTGGCGATTACGAAATATGGACGATTGAAACGAGCAGATTCGCACTTGACGGAGGAGCGATGTTTGGAGTTGTACCGCAATCGTTGTGGCGAAAAACAAATCCACCCGACCAGCTCAACCGCATCGAGATGGTTACACGAAGTCTTTTGATCGTCGGCGCTGGGAAAAAGATTGTAGTCGATACTGGGAATAGCCCAAAGATGTCTCAGAAGTTAAAAGATATCTATAAAATCGATACAACTTCTGTCAACCTTATTTCATCATTACAAAAATACCACATTACACCGAACGAAATAACCGATGTAATACTGACCCATTTACATTTCGATCACGCCGGCGGGTCAACATCTGACGATGGAGGAATTTTAAAACCAACATTCCCGAAAGCGAAATATTATGTTCAGAAGGACCATTGGAATTGGGCGCTCAATCCTACGGACCGCGATAAAGCAAGTTTTTTTAAGGAAGATTTTTTACCGCTGAAAGAATTTGGTGTTTTAGAATTAGTCGAAGGCGAGTTTGAATTGTTCCCTGGTATAAATTTAATTTTGTTGAATGGTCATACTGCGATGCAGCAAATTCCAAAAATAACGGACGGGAAAAATACAGTATTATTCTGCGCCGATTTAGTGCCTACGTCATCGCATGTACCCCTTCCGTTTATTATGGGCTACGATTTACAGCCGTTAGTTACATTAGAGGAAAAGAAAAAAATAATGGGTCCGGCTTACGAAGAAAAATGGAAATTAGTTTTTGAGCACGACCCGAAAATTGCCGCTGCGACTGTTTCATCAAACGAAAAAGGATTTAGCATAGATGAATTGATCGAGTTATAATAATTATCTTGTGAGGGTACTCGAACATAACAAGAAGGGAATACAAACAAACGTGGCAAAACGATCCGTGCTAATCAAGTGAATCTGTGTTAATCAGAGGTCAATCAACGAAGCCATATCTGAATGATTTAGGAATGCTTTCTACAAAAGAAAAAATAAAGCTACAAGCGATTGAGTTAGGATTTTCTAAAATTGGATTCGCAAAACCGAAATCGCTCGACAACGAATCAAATAGATTGAAGATTTGGCTGTCGAAAAATTACCACGGCGATATGAAGTGGATGGAGGCGAGTATTCAAAAAAGAACTGACACTACACTTCTTTTTCCGGAAAGTAAGTCGGTTATTGTTACAGCGGCCAATTATTATAACAATGCTCAACGTATCGAAGATTCTGGAGTAGGAAAAATTTCAAGATATGCTTGGGGAGATGATTATCATTGCGTTATCGAACAAAAACTTAACGCACTACTAAATTACATTAAAAACCTCAACCCGGAAGTGGATGGAAAAATTTATATCGATTCAGGTTCGGTGATGGAAAAAGTTTGGGCACAACGGGCGGGTATAGGTTGGCAGGGGAAGCATTCAATTGTTATCAATCCACAAATTGGCTCTTGGTTTTTTATTGGCATAATACTATTAAATCTCGAACTCGGAGCTGATGATTATCTGGTTGAACAATGCGGGGATTGTATGCTATGTATCGATGCTTGTCCCACTCAAGCCATAATTGAACCTTACGTTTTAGATGCGAGGAAATGTATCTCCTATCAAACGATTGAGAACAAATCGACCGTGGATAAAGGATTAACAGACAAATTTGAAAATTGGATATATGGCTGCGACATCTGTCAGGATGTCTGTCCGTGGAACCAAAGGTTTGCAACTGTAACAAAAATTTCGGAATTTTTTCCGCGTAAGTACAATATAAACCCGAATCTTTTTGAACTTGAAAGCATCACATCAGAACAATTTAGTGAGAAGTTTAATGATTCTCCCATTAAAAGGATCAAGCACAAAAAATTTATTGAGAACATAAAAGCAGTAAAAAATAAAAAGGAAATTGAAGATGAAGGAAAAACATAATAAAGTTATTATAATCGGTTCGGGTCCGGCAGGATTCACAGCCGCGATTTACACAGGACGTGCAAACTTAAGTCCGCTTCTCTTTGAGGGGAGTCAACCTGGGGGACAGCTTACGATAACGACCGAAGTCGAAAATTATCCAGGCTTCCCTGATGGGATTATGGGACCCGAAATGATGGATTTATTCCGTAA
>JBBIOD010000131.1:0-3024 GCA_037443545.1 Ignavibacteriales bacterium
TGAGTGTAAACGGCGCTCAATCCAAAAACATTCAACTTGAAAATATAGATTTATCTTACTCAAACAAGGGGATTGAATTTGCAAATAAAGCAAAGGAAACGGCAATTGTTCAAAAATAAGATAAGAAATATCAACATAGTGAAAAAAAATATTCTTAAAAAAATAAAAACGCTAATGTTGTTGGTGTTAGTTGCACTGATTAGTACATTTTTCGCCTGCAAAGTGATTATCGACGTTACTGTAATCAAACTGGCTCATGGACTCGATCCAACACATCCTGTTCATATCTCGATGGTGTATCTTTCGAAGCTTGTGGAAGAACGATCGGATGGGAAAATGCGAATTGATATTTATCCGAGCGGGCAACTCGGCACAGAACGCGAGAGCGTCGAACTGCTACAAATCGGGAGTCTCGGTATGACAAAAGTTTCCGCCAGTGTGATGGAAGGTTTCACCCCATTGTTTAAGGTTTACAATCTTCCTTATCTTTTCCGCGACGATTCTCACCGATTCAAAGCGCTCGAAGGGGAAATTGGTGAAAAACTCCTGCTCGAAACTGAGAAATATCGTATCCGTGGACTTGTTTACCTCGATGCCGGGAGCAGGAGCTTTTACACAAAGAATAAACCGATTCTCTCACCAGCCGATTTAACAGGACTCAAGATTCGCGTCCAGGAAAGTACAACCTCGATTAAGATGCTGCAAGCACTTGGCGGGTCTGCTACACCAATTGCCTGGGGTGAATTGTACACTTCGTTACAACAAGGTGTTGTAGATGGAGCTGAAAATAACCCTCCGACATTCCATATTTCACGTCATTATGAAGTGTGTCAGTTTTACTCACTGGACGAACATACTTCAGTGCCCGACGTTTTAATCATAAGTACGGTTGTTTGGAATGGATTATCAGACGAACAACAACAACTCCTGCTTCATGCTGCGAAGGATGCGGCAGAGTATCAAAAGGAGATTTGGCATATAGCTACCGATGAAGCGCTCGCTCAAGTTGAAAAAGCTGGAGTAAAAATTTATAGACCAGACAAATCGTTATTTGAAAAAAAGGTTGCTCCTATGATTGAGGCGTATCGGTCGACGGAACCGGAAATATATGAACTTATACAAAAAATAAAGGCAGTTCAATGAATATGATAAATTTTCGTTCTATGATTGATAGAATGCTTGAGCGGGTATTAGTTACACTTATGGGCATCATGGTTATAAATGTTCTTTGGCAGGTTTTTACAAGGTTCATATTGAAAGACCCAAGCTCATACACCGAGGAATTCGCGCGTTATCTTCTGGTTTGGGTTGGAATGCTCGGGGCAAGTTATGCTGTCGGAAAAAAATTACACCTCGCAATTGACATTTTGACGAGCAAGTTGATTGCCAAACGAAAGCATGTATCAGACCTTTTTATTAATTGCAGCGTTTTCGTTTTTTCTTTCGGCGTCATTTTCATCGGGGGATTAAATCTCGTTTCGTTGACACTCGATCTTCAGCAGACTTCTGCTGCTTTGCAAATTAAACTCGGTTATATCTACGCCGTAGTACCGTTATGCGGTCTTATTATGATGTTCTATTCAGGCAGTTCCATTGTCGAAAGTGTGATTAAATTAAAGGAGGCTGTTTGATGGGTTGGATAGAAGTCATAATTTTAATTATCACACTCGGTGTTCTCCTTGCACGCGGAGTGCCCATCTCATTTTGTATCGGGCTGGCAACAATCTCTACAATGTTGTTGACCATCAAGCCGATGCCCGCCATTACTACAATCGCACAGCGAATGGCCACAGGTCTCGACAGTTTTGCATTGCTTGCAATTCCATTCTTCATCCTATCAGGACAACTAATGAATCGCGGCGGAATTGCACGTCGGCTTATAGATATGGCAAAAGTGCTTGTTGGTTCTCTACCCGGTGGATTAGCAATTGTAAATATTGTTTCTTCAATGCTTTTTGGTTCTATCTCAGGTTCGGCAGTCGCTGCCGCATCTGCTATCGGCGGATTTATGAATCCTTTAATGAAAAAAGAAGGTTACGATAAAAACTACAGCGCTGCAGTTAATATCACATCGGCGACAACTGGTTTGCTTATACCCCCGAGTAATATACTAATCGTTTATTCTTTGGCAAGTGGTGGAGTTTCAATTGCGGCTTTGTTTCTCGCTGGTTATATTCCCGGTATTCTAATGGGGCTTGCAATAATGTTAGTTGCGGGATATATTGCGGTTGTCCGAAAGTATCCCACAGCAAGGCGCATTAGTCTAACAACAGCTCTGTGGCGATTCTTTGATGCTCTGCCGAGTCTTCTTCTTATCGTGGTTGTGATGGGAGGAATTGTGGGAGGGTATTTCACAGCAACTGAAGCATCCGCAATTGCGGTTTTGTACACCCTAATCCTTTCAGTAGTCGTGTACCGCGAAGTTAGAGTGTCTGAATTACCAAAAATTCTTCTCGATTCAGCAACCACAACTGCAATCGTTATGCTGCTTATCGGAACGTCCATGGGAATGGCTTGGGTGCTCGCCTATACAAACATTCCGCAGAATATAAGTGAAACCTTGATAGGATTAACCGAAAATAAAATAGTCATACTTTTAATTATAAATGTGATTCTGCTTACCGTAGGCGCATTTATGGATATGACACCGGCGGTTCTTATTTTTACACCGATTTTTTTACCCGTGGCAATCAGCCTCGGAATCAGTCCAATTCACTTCGGTATTATGATGGTGATGAATTTATGTATCGGGCTTTGCACACCCCCGGTTGGAAGTGTGCTCTTTGTCGGATGCGGAATCGCCGATACTACAATCGCAAGTGTCATCAAACCATTGTTACCTATGTTCATTGCAATGTTTGTGGCTCTAATGGCTGTAACTTATATACCTGATTTAAGTCTTTGGTTACCAAAATTATTTGGATTTTAAAAAAGTATAAATATCAATAAAAGAAATATATTATGGATAAAATATCATTTAATGATTTATACGGAAAAGTCTGTGTTATCACAGGCGGCGGTGGT
>JBBIOD010000132.1:0-2978 GCA_037443545.1 Ignavibacteriales bacterium
GTAAATAAAGTTGTAATACCGAATCCGAAAAAAGAGCTGCTGAAAGAGATGATATGAGATTTTAGATTTTAGATTTTTGCACCATAGGTGCATACGCTTTTGGCGGAAGATTTTAGAATTTATAAATATTTTATCTTTTTTAATTGTGTTAATTCGTACAACCTGCCCGACGGCGGAGAGTTCGTGGAAAAATAATGCTCAACTAATTTCACTCATGTAAAAGGATATATTTTGTATTCTTCAAATTATTGAATAAATTCCCCCCACAAGTGTATCATATACAGAAGCTAAAATGATTGAACCTGAAAGAGACGCAGAATTCATAGAAAAAGCCCAAAAAGGCAACAAAAATGCTTATGGCGAGATTGTTAAGCTTTATATGAAACGCGCTTATTTTTCAGCGCTTTCAATCGTCGGCTCGCACGATGATGCCCTTGATTTATCGCAAGATGCTTTTATACGTGCGTATCGCTCAATAAAAAAGTTTGATACAACCAAATCATTTTATACTTGGTTTTATAAAATTCTTCGCAACCTGTGTCTCAATCATTTACGCAATAAATCGAACCGTGCAAGTAATTTTTCAGAAATACTTGACGATTTCGAAAATATCAAAGATGAAAATCAAAATACTGATAAAATGATTGAACAAAACGAAACGAAAAAAATAGTCTGGCAAGCAATCTGGAAACTTACACCCGAAGACCGCGAAATAATTACAGCCCGCGATATTTTAAATACGAGTTATGAAGAGATTGCAGATTTATTGCAAGTGCCAACCGGAACTGTAATGTCGCGCCTACATTATGCAAGGAAGCGGTTACAAAAAATCATTGAGGAATTGCAATGAGCAATGAATTAGATCGGTTCCAAACGTTGCTAAATAAAGCTCTAGACAATATGTTAACTGATGAAGAACGTATTGAGTTCAACAGTTTATTAGCTTCATCAGATGAGTATCAAGATAAGTGGAATTCAATAAAAAAAATTAAGGAGATAACTAAAACTATGAAACTCAAAAATCCACCGGAAGAAATTTGGGATAAATATTGGCTTGGCATCTACTCTCGATTAGAAAGAGGAATCGCTTGGATTTTAATTTCGATTGGAGCGATAGTAGTTTTAATATACGGCGGCTTCAAAGCGATCGAGTCGGTTATACAAGACCCAACTTTAGCTTGGTTTCAAAAAGCTGCAATCTTAATGTTAATTGCGGGCGGGACAATGTTATTGGTTTCGATTGCGCGTGAGCGACTATTTATAAGAAAAACAGATAAATATAAGGAGATAATAAGATGATTGTAACCACATCAAGTCAAATTGTAGGAAAAAAGATTATTAAAACAATCGGTATCGTAAAAGGAAACACTGTTCGGGCACGTCACTTCGGAAAAGATATCGTGGCTGTTTTTAAAAATTTAGTCGGTGGCGAAATTCAAGAGTACACTAAACTTCTCGCAGAATCGCGTGAGCAATCAATGGATAGAATGAAATTCGAAGCTGAAAAATTAGGCGCAAACGCGATCGTCGATGCACGATTTTCTACGAGTTATATTATGCAAAATGCTGCCGAGATCCTCGTGTTCGGAACAGCTGTGGTTGTTAAAGATGAATAAATTAGCCATAGTTTTATTTCTGCTTCTCCACTCTTTTGTTTCGTCTCAAGAAAAAGAAAAAGAGCTTGCGGGAAACTTTATACAACTCTTGTTCGCTAATAAAGTATCCGAAGCATACCAACTTTTCGATTCTACAGTCCAATCTAAAATCACGGAAGAACAACTCGGGACGATTATGCCCGGAATCGGGAAACAGTTCGGCAAATTTATTTCGGGGATAGATACTTTGGTAAATCTTGCAGGGGACGGAGAGAACGAGCTGACAACATTCGACTTTGGTTGTAAATTCGAGAACGGATCGCTCAATTTCAAAATAGTTATAAGCAACAAGCAGGAAATATCCGGCTTCTGGATTACGCCCAAAACCGATAATGTTGAATACAGAATTCCCGAATATGTGAACATCGCAAAATTCAAGGGAATCGATGTTGAGTTTGGTTTAACTGAATGGAGATTGAAAGGAAGTCTTACAATCCCCCGCCAGATAGAAAAACCACCAGTTGTAATTCTGGTTCACGGATCAGGTCCGAATGATAGAGACGAGACTATCGGACCGAACAAACCGTTCAAAGATCTAGCTTGGGGAATGGCTTCGAAAGGGATCGCAGTTTTTAGATACGATAAACGTACAAAATTATATGGTAGTAAAATGAAACCCGGCGATATAAACATTCAATCTGAAGTTATTGATGATGTGCTTGAAGCTGTAAATTTTTTAAAAGCACGTGATGATGTAGATAAAAGTAAAATCATTGTCCTCGGACATAGTTTGGGCGCAATGGTAGCGCCATTGATTGCATCGCAGTCGCAAACCATTAGCGGAATTATAATGATGGCTGCCCCTGCACGCAAACTTGAAGATTTAGTTTTGGAACAGATGGAATACATTTATTCACTGAAGGAAACAATTTCCGATGATGAAAAAAATTTTTTTACCGAGCTGCAGTTAAAAGTAGATAGTTTAAAAAACAAAACCCTACCCCCCTCAACGCCAATCATAGGAATACCCGCAAGTTATTTTTACGATTTAGGAAAATACGATCAAGTAAAAACCGCAAAAAGTTTGAAACTTCAAATTTTAATTTTGCAAGGAGAAAGGGATTATCAGGTAACAATGGAAGATTTTAATTTTTGGAAGAAAGAACTTTCCCAACATAAAAATGTGAACTTAAAATCCTACCCAAAACTTAATCACTTATTTATGACAGGTAACGAGAAAGCCAAACCTGAAGAATACAATTTGCCGAATTCAATCGATGTAGAAGTAATAAAGGACATTGTGGAGTGGATAAAGAAGAATTAAGCTTGATGTTACAAAAAAATATACTATAACCAATTCAAGCTATATTGAACATCGATAAT
>JBBIOD010000133.1:0-2786 GCA_037443545.1 Ignavibacteriales bacterium
AAATGTTAAAGAAATTTACATTAATACTTTTAATCACAACTTTAATTGCACTTCCATCATCTTATTCGCAAGTTACACTACAAGCCGGAGGCGGAGTCGGATATCTTATACCTGTTAGTGATTTTGGAGGAACTACTCAAGACTTTTATAACGGGACTGCCTATGGATTAGAGAGCGGATTGAATTTGCACGCTAAGGTTCGTGCAGGCGTTTTAGGGTTTACATTAGTTGGTGAGTTGGGCTATGCTTCGCTCAAAAATACAGGCGTCGCCACTAGTGATAACAAGGGGAAAGTTGATATAACACAAAATATTTTTAATGTAAAAGTAGGACCGGAGTTTTCTTTCGTTTTACCGGAATTCCCATTAACACCATATTTAGGAGCAAATTTGAGTTTGAACAATTTTAGCGGTGATTTCCGCATTCAGGGAATGACAGGCCTACCAGCCGACAAGCAAACTCTGGAATCAGCACTAAGGATGGGGTTGGGGTTGAACGGTGGAGTTTTATTTGAACTAAATCCGATGATGACCATTGATTTTGCACTGCATTATAATATGATGAATCTCGTGGGGAAAAAATATAGAGATAAAAATCCCGCGAAAGAACAACCGATTGATGCTTACTTATCTTTAAACGACGATAAGGATCCAAACTATAGTGAAGGTAATAAAGACCATTTCATCTCGAAATCACGTGCAATAAATTCATTTGGGTTGTCAGTGTCGTTAATGTTTGGGTTGTAAAAACAAACTAACTTCCCGAAGGATAATTGTTACCATACAAGAAATACCTTCGGGAAGATGAATTTTCCAATTGCTACCAGTAGTGTATTTTTTTTAGATCTCAAAGTAAAGTTCTCAGAGGTAGGGAGTTAAACTCTCGTTCTCCTCAGTCGGACTGAGCTTTATAAGGAATTGGATCGGTTAAGCCGGCAAGCTTAAACCCGCGTAATCGCAACACACAACTATCACAAGCTCCGCAGGCAATATCTTCGCGCTGGTAGCACGACCAGCTTAAATGCAATGGGGCATTAAGTTCTATCCCTTTTCGCACAATCTCTGATTTCTTTAAATGAATAATTGGAGTTTCTATGATAATTTTCGTATCCGGTTTTGTGCCCAACTCAATTACATTATTGAATGCATCGTAAAATTCTTGGCGGCAGTCAGGATAACCGGAAGAATCATCTTCTACAGCACCAATAAAAATTTTACTGGCACCAATTCCTTCAGCCCAACTTACGGCAATCGATAGTATGTTCGCATTTCGGAATGGAACATAGGAGCTTGGTATTTCTTTCCGTTCCAAGTTTGCTGGTTCAACCAACATCTTAATATCAGTTAAACTCGACCCGCCAATGATTTTTAAATGTTCAACATTTACGACCAGACGATTCTCGACTTTATAAAAGTCGGTGATGTCGTTGAAAGCTTTCAGCTCTCGTCGTTCTGTCCGCTGACCGTAATTTAAATGAAGGAAAGCCATCTCATAATTTGGATGTGCGATTGCAGCGGTTACACAGCTATCCATTCCGCCACTAACCAAAACCACCGCTATTTGTTTTTTGTTATTCATCATTCGTTACTCGTAATTCATATTGTTCACTTCAAACTTCTTTCAAACAAATAAAAATCATCAACTTGCGCCGAGCTCGTCGAGGGTGTCATAAATCTGCAATCTAAAATCTAAAATCTAAAATTCTATTATACTCCACGCGTTTCCGGAGACCAAATATATTTTTGTAACTGTAACTGAAATCGAACATTCAGATTATCTTCTAAAATCCATTCAGCCAAAACTTTCGAGTCGATTGCTCCATAAACAGTTGATACTAATACTGTGCATTTATCTAATAATCCATATTTTTCAATTTTTTGTTTCGTCCACTCGTAATCGTTCCGATCACCGATAACAAACTTCACTTCATCATCTTTTTTCAGATAGTGAATATTCTCCCATAAATTTTTCTTTTCCATTCCGCTGCTTGGACATTTAAAATCGACAATCCGCTTTACTCGTATATCCACGGTTGAAATATCAATACTTCCGCTTGATTCAAGAAGTACTTCGTAACCTTCGCCGCACAACTTTTTCATCAAAGGATGGACGTTGTTTTGTAAAAGCGGTTCGCCGCCTGTAATTTCAACTAAATTGCAATTGTATGATTTTACTCTCTCAATTACATAATCAATTGTCATCTCGACACCTGCTTCAAATGCGTAAGCTGTATCGCAATATGTGCATCGCAAGTTGCAGAAAGTCAACCTCACAAATACGCAGCGTCTTCCAGCGTTGGTTGATTCACCCTGTATGCTGTAAAAGATTTCATTAATTACAAGTGTGTCGTTTTTATTTTGTATGATTTTGGGCTGCATTATTCGGAAATAAATATCCGTAGAAGTTTAACGAAAGGCAAATATGACAGAATTTGTACGATAGAAATATCAATTAATATTTAGTAACCTTTGAAAAATGATTAACAGGTTGTTGAAACAATTACGTGGTAATTTGGGTTTTAGTTTAGGGGCTGTCCCAATATTAATTCTTACTTGTCATTGCGAACGCAATGAAACAATCTCATTGTTCAAATTTGAACAAATTAAGAGAACGCTTCCTCATCCGGCTTCGGCGGATTCTTCGCTATGACAATTTACTTACATCTTAGTTTACCACGGTGACTCTGTTTAAAAACTTGCCGGAGGTTGAGTTACAATGTTTTCGTCCAGCTTCTTTCTATGGTATTTGCGTTGAACACTTTGTTAACAAGAAACCCCAAAAAATAA
>JBBIOD010000134.1:0-2593 GCA_037443545.1 Ignavibacteriales bacterium
TGTAACTGAAGAACAAATTTTAGAAGAAGTGTAATGGAAACTATCTTATCAGTTTTATATTGGGTAACAGTAATATTCTATGCTTTTAGTTTTGCTCTCTTTGCAGTTGCTTTAATATTTCAGAAATCCAAGTTGCTGAATTTAGCCCTCCGCGTAACACTAATCGGTTTTATGCTTCACACAGCTCTTGCCACAGCCCGCTGGGTTGATACAGGTTATCCACCATTCGTATCATACTTCGAGGCGATGTCGGCAAGCGCTTGGTTCGGTGTTTTAATTTTTCTGATTCTACAGCAATGGAAACCATTCATCCGAGCCGTCGGCGTTGGAATTATGCCATTCATTTTCTTATTGATGGGCTGGGGCGGAACTCATCCATTCGGTGAAAAAATTCTTCCCGTCAGCTTACAAAGTTTTTGGCTTTTTATACACGCATCGTTCGCAACGGCGGCAGTCGGCTGTTTTATGTTTGCAGCCGGCGTAGCAGTTATGCGAATTTACAAACAAAAAAATAATGGCATTTTAGAAGAACAACTTTTTATTGCCAAAGCCGAAAGATACGACGAGTTTAATTTTCGACTGATACTTTTAGGATTCATATTCTACGGAATTATGATAATTTCAGGGGCAATATGGGCTGATGCAGCGTGGGGAAGATACTGGGGCTGGGACCCGATTGAACTCTGGAGCTTGATTACCTGGTTGCTATATGCAGTGTATTTACACATTTATTTCACCTGGAAAAAATTACGGGGAAAGTTTTTGGCTTTCTACGCGATAATCGCGCTGCTCGTTGCGGCGTTTTCGCTTTGGGGAGTTGGTATTGTTTACAAAACACTTCATACCTACGGGGGGTAGTAATTTGCAGCAAAAATTTTCAATTGTAGTATTTATACTTGCAGGAATATTGATTGGAATTTTAATTTGGTTGTTTTCTTCATTATCGGAAACCGACTTAATAACAAAAGCGGAAAATATCGAAACTACTACATTTGCTCAACCGCCAGTATTTGTCGGATTCAAAAATATAGAACACCCCGATTCCTCAGCACAAGTTTTTGCTTTAACTGTGCACGAAGATAAACTGCTTGTATCGTTTTTGAATTCAGACTGCATTCAAGAATATTCCTCAACACTTGAATTGATAAGAAATATCTGTTTGCTGGATGGCGAGCCGGCTTCGATAACGGGTATCGTTGTGGATGTCGATAGGTTGTATGCGACCAATTATAAAACCGGCGAACTTCACATAGTTGATTATAAATCTGGAAAACTCATCAATTCATTCGGTCTTTTCCCCGACGGGAAAACGAATATGAAATTATTCGGCGTGGCATACCGCAGCGATGCTATTTACGTTAGTGATTCACGAACAAATCAAATATTGGCAATCAGCGCTATTGCAATTCCCGATTTAAAAGATGAAGGGGAATTATTGTTAAGCTTCCCATCTGCCGAAACAAATGGTTATCAATTAAGTTTTCCAACTTTTTTAGCAATTACTCCCGACGGCAGATTATTAGTTTCGGATGTTGGAAATAAAGAAGTGAAAGCATTCACTTGCAGCGGACGCCCCGCACATTTATTTGAAAAAGAGGGTGAACCAAAGTTAAATGCGCCAATGGGAATTGCTTTTGATAATCTGCAATCACCTGAATTATTGGCTCTCAAAGATTCTATTTTTGAGCCTTCGGGTATTTACGAGCAAGGCAGGATTCATGTAGTCGACACAAAATTGGCAAGGGTGAAAGTATTTAACGCGTTAGGAAAATTTGTTTTGACTTACGGCGATGAACTTGAGCAGCCGAATGGAATCGCAATCGATCAAAAGCACAGGTTAATTTTTCTTGCAGATGCAAAACGGAATGCGGTGGGTTTATATAAGTACTAAAATAAAATCATTTTAAAGGTTCGATAAACAAGTACTGCAATCAAAACGAATACAATAAATTACATCGCAAGCGATATATTATAACAGAATCATTCGAAACGAAAAAGACCTATATCATCTTCGAAAATATATTATTAATAATCCCTTACATGTTGTGGCATTGAACGCAAAGATTTCCTTGAAATGACTGTTGTGTTAATTCTTTGTCGTAATTACACTCATCAGGCTCAATGTTCATCGAGTTGGAAGCAAGCAGTTTGTTCTTTGAAACGTGGCAACTCAGGTAGCCGACTTTGCCTTCGGTTAGTTTTATCCTCGGATTCATACTGGCAGGGTGAACATACTCACCGGGGTTTGAAACATACGTCTTTTTGTAACTCATACCTATCGAGTGGTTCGAAGTTTTCATGAAGCCATCTACAATAATTTCGATGGGTGCGTTAAGAGGACGAAGTTCGATTTCACGGCTCTTTGAACCATCGTGGCAAATCATACATTGCTGGGATTCGATATCGAGTTCTGTTTTGTCTAGTCTGTTTTGAGTTTGTTCAGATTTAAATAAATTTGCAAACCATTGAGCGTTTGTTTCAGTTGGTCCTATCAACAGTGAAAATACTACAAAAAAATTAAAAATATGTTTTTTCATTTTTTAACCCTATCTTTAATCGTAGTAAGCTCTAATAGGATGCCAATTTTTAATAC
>JBBIOD010000135.1:0-2456 GCA_037443545.1 Ignavibacteriales bacterium
GATGATGGCGAACCTTCAGGAACTGCCGGTGTAAAAATATTAAATGCAATCCAATCGAAAAATATTTTAGATATACTCGTTGTCGTTACTAGATTTTTCGGTGGTACAAAATTAGGAGTTGGTGGTCTGAGCCGGGCATACTTCGATTCGGCTATAAGTGTTTTGAATAAAGTTGAAATCGCCGAGAAAATTTTGATGGATGAGATGAGTGTTAAATTCCCATACGATTTGACGAGCCAGGTTATGCATACGATTTCAAAGTACGAGGCTAAAGTTGTTAATACTATTTACCAGGAGTATGTAGAGATGATTTTAAAAGTAAGACTAAGCCGTGCCGCCAGCTTCCCAAAAGAATTGTTTGATGCCTGCCGAGGTAAAGTGGAAATTAAAATTATTTCAAATTTGTTTTAGAAATATTTTATAGTATATTGATAATAGGAATGATTACGATTTATATGATATGAAGAAAGAAAGTACGAAAATCACCCTCAGACGAAGTCAGCAGAGGGAACGAATATTAGAGTTGCTAAGAACTACCGATCGCCATCCGACGGCAGATTGGATTTACGGAAAACTTAAAAAAGAATTTCCGAAGTTAAGTTTAGGGACTGTTTATCGGAATCTATCAGTTTTAGTTGAACAGGGACACGCAAAAAAAATCCATTTTGGGAGTACTTTCGATAGATTCGAAGCAAAACTGGTTCCTCATTATCATCTTATTTGTGAAAATTGTAAACAAATAATTGATTTTGAGCTGCCAATCTATAACGATATTAACGATAAAGCTAAGCGCGTATCAGGATTTGAGATTAGGTACCATAAAATTGATTTTTTTGGTGTATGCTCAAATTGCAATAAAGGATAAAAGAAAGAATAAAATAAAAAAAAATAGGTCTATACGATAAGAATAAATTTAATTATAATTAGTAACCGTTCCGATTATTAATCAACAAAAAAATAAACAAATATAAGGAATAAATAAGATGAATAAACCAAAAAAATTAACTACCGCCGCGGGAATACCAGTAAGCGATAATCAAACTTCACTTACCGCAGGCGAACGTGGTCCAACATTATTACAGGATCATTACCTACTCGAAAAGTTAGCACATTTCAATCGTGAACGTATCCCCGAACGTGTTGTCCACGCAAAAGCAGCCGGAGCACACGGTACTTTTACGGTAACCAACGATATTAGTAAATACACAAAAGCGAAAATATTTTCTAAAGTGGGTAAAACAACTGATGTATTCGGTCGGTTCTCTACTGTAGCCGGCGAAAAAGGTTCTGCCGATACAGTCAGGGATGTTCGAGGTTTTGCTTTGAAGTTCTATACCGAAGAAGGTAATTGGGATATGGTTGGTAATAATACACCTACATTCTTTATCCGCGATGCAATAAAATTCCCCGACTTCATCCATACACAAAAACGCGATCCTCAAACAAACCTACGCTCGGAAACTATGTGGTGGGATTTTTGGTCGCAAGTTCCTGAAGCCCTCCATCAAATTACAATTCTGTTTTCTGATAGGGGCATCCCTAAAGGTATTCCGTTTATGAACGGTTACGGAAGTCACACTTATAGTTTTATAAATGCTAATGATGAACGCTTTTGGGTAAAATTTCACTTTAAAACACAACAAGGTATTCAGAATATGATGCAGGACGAAGCCGATAGTATCGTTGGCAAAGATGCTGACTATCATACTCGTCAACTATTCGAAGCTATCGAACGGAAAGAATATCCTAAATGGAAATTTTATGTACAAATAATGCCTGAAGTTGAAGCAGAAAAATATCGTTGGAATCCATTTGACTTAACCAAGGTGTGGCCTCACAATGACTATCCATTGATTGAAGTTGGAATATTAGAACTGAACAGAAATCCTGTTAACTATTTTGCTGAAGTTGAGCAGTCGGCATTTTCACCGGCTAATGTTGTTCCTGGAGTATCATTCTCACCTTGCAAAATGTTACAAGCCAGAATATTTGCCTACGCTGATGCTCATCGTTACCGACTTGGAGTTAACTTCGAACGTTTACCAATCAATCGTCCACACACAGAAGTCGAAAACACTTATCAACGCGATGGTTTTATGAGGTTTGATGGAAATGCCGGGGCTTCAGTAAATTACGAACCGAATAGCTTTGGAGGTCCAAAAGAAGACCCTGCCTACAAAGAACCGCCACTGAAAATTTCGGGTAACGCCGACCGTTACGAACAGAAACGGGGAGTTGATGACGATTACATTCAACCGGGGAATCTTTTCCGATTGTTACCGACGGATGAACAAAAGCGACTCGTTACGAACATAGCATCAAGCCTGAAAAAAGTACCTAAAGAAATACAAGAAAAAATGCTTGCTCATTTTTACAAAGCCGACAAGGCGTATGGTGAAGGAATTGAAAATATTTTAAAAACTTCTTGAGTTAAAATGCTGATGGCGTGAAAAAGT
>JBBIOD010000136.1:0-2341 GCA_037443545.1 Ignavibacteriales bacterium
GTATATCCTGGTGAATCAGGTGTTACGTACCCCACAAAAAATATCCCAAAATTTTTCTCTTTTAGCCATCTTTGTGCGAGTGCAAATGATGTAGTTCCTTCAAACATCATCCCGCTTGACGCTAAAACTATACTCGGAACTTTGAAGTAGTTTGCAGACAATAATTCTTCGTAATCAATTGGAAGTTGCGGGATATCTTTTAATTGTAACTCTTTGTTAATTCTTTTTGTTGTGTATCTGTGAATATCGTAGATGTCCGAAATTTCACGTCCCATACCTCCTGTATAAATATCAAGTTCAGGTATTGAACCTTTGCGCATCAGGTTGTGAAGAAGTGTGAGAGTTTCTTGAAGCTTACCTAATGCAAATACAGGAATTAAAACCGAACCACCATTCTCTACAATTTTATTGATAGATTTTGCAAGTCGTTTCGCTTCATCTTGTCTTTTTATGTTTGTGTCAGAAGAGGCGGATGTCGTTTCAAGAATCAGAACATCAACAGGTTCTTTTGGATAATCGGATCCGGCAAGGATTGATTGTTTACTTGCATTAGTGTCGCCGGTGTAGAATAATCTCGCGCTATTTGTTTGTAAAAGAATTCCCGCAGCCCCGAGAATATGTCCAGCATCTAAAAAAGTTACACGTATGTCTTCGTTACTGAAATGCCGGTAACCATGAATCGGGAACGGTTCATTATATTTAATAACATTAAATGATTCGGTGAGCAAGTCAACTTGCTCGTGAGTATATTTTGGTAAGGGGTCGGAGTCCACGATTTCTTTTTGTGTGAGTGCTAAGCTATTATGCAGCATAACTTCTGCGAGGTCGCGTGTTTGAGGCGTTGTGTAAATTTTAAGATGCGGATTTTTTTGTATCAGATAAGGGAGAGCACCGATATGGTCGGTGTGTGCGTGCGAAATGAAAACGAAGTCAGTGGATAAATTATCAAGTAATTCAAAAATAGGGAGAGCTTCAGACCCATTTTTTTCGGGATGAAGTCCTGAATCTAAAATAATTCCTGTCCCGTCAACGTTTAAATAATAACAGTTGGCACCGATTTCTTGTCCACCGCCGATTACTGTAAAAATTATTTTCTCTATCGAGTGCAAATGCAATATTAAAATTGTTTTGTTGAACCGGTTTGCTCTAAACGTTTCAGTTTTTGGACATAATGATTAACAGCATTCTTAGTTCTCCCTAAAGTTCTTGCGATTGAACGGGCGGTTTTGGTTTTATAATGTCTCATAACATAATGTTTTTCCCATTCTCTCCAAATCTTCCCAGATGTTAACTCTAATCTCCGAGCCAGGAATTTTACAGAATTAGGAGGTCGATTGAGTTTATTAGCGATGAAAAAGTTCCCCTTTTTTTGATAGTATTTTTTTACAAATTTTATTTCTTTTTGTGTCCAGTTACGACGTTTTGAAGTTTTAAGCCCAAGCTGCTCAGCACATCTTTGGATTGTTTTTTCGGACTTACCTAAGTGATTAGCGATATAGCTTACACCTTTTTCAAGATAATTAGCTTTAACGAAATTAATATCTTCTTCTTTCCATCCTCGTATAAGTGAGTATGAAAATTTAATCATGTGAGTGTTGGCGAATGAAATAATAGAATTTTTGGTTCGTTGTAAATACTTTGTAACATAATTTGGTCCGTGTTTAGGATAATTGTTCTTTAAAAATTCTATTTCATCGTCCTTCCAAGGAACGCGTTCCAGTTTTTGGTCGCGTTTGAGACCGGACAATCTAACTTTATTGAGAACGGAGCTTGGTTTAATTTTTAAAATGTCAGCAATATATCTAGAACCTTTACTGGGATAATTCTCAATGAGGAATTTGGTTTCTTTTTCCGACCAGACCTTTCTTTTTTCTTCTACCACTTTTACTTTATGCTTCCGAGCAAATAATCTAACTGCGGCGTGTGTCCGTTTAAGATGCTCAGCCACAAATTTCGCCCCTTTTGTAGAATAATGCTCATTAAAAAAAATAATTTCTTCTTTTGTCCATTTATGTTTTTTTTCGTCGCTCAGCTTAGCTCCAAGATAGGATGCGTACGTTTTAACGGCTACCTCTGTTCGATTCAATTTCTCCGCAATATAACGTACACCTTGTAACGGATAGTGTTCTTTCAGAAATATTTTTTCCTCTTCAGTCCAAGCCTTTTTCATATTTGTCATCGATCCTTAAATAATTTCGATTTTAGCCATCGGCGGGATTAATCCTCTTATACTTGCAAGGTCGAATAATTTTTCTAGGGCAGCTTTTCCTTTTTCTCCCATATCAACCGTCAACTCGCTGACGTACATTTTTACAAACTTTTCTCCAAGCTGGTAATTAAG
>JBBIOD010000137.1:0-2090 GCA_037443545.1 Ignavibacteriales bacterium
CCCGACTATTACCAAAAGCGTGAACCTTTGATTCAACAAACTCAGAATATTTTAAAATCTTCTAAGTATGCCGGCAAAGTAGGTGCGTTTGAAGGGGCAGGTTATATTTCAGAAGGGCTTTTCCGGCCGCAAGTCGATTGCCGTATGTTCACATTGAGTTTAGCCGACTTTGACTCGGTTTGCCGCGCATCGATTATCAAGATGATCGATTTTTATTCAAAATAATATTTTAAAAATATTTATGAACAGAATACTACTCGTTCTTTTTGTTATTTATTCTTTTGGGTACACACAGGAAATTCCGCATGAATGGCTAACTAAAGCCGAACGCACTAATTTTATTGAAACCGCACGCTACGAAGAAACACTGGGTTTCTGCAGGCAATTAGAAAAATCTTCACCTTTGATAAAAATAATTTCGATCGGCAAAAGTGGCGAAGGGCGTGATATCCCTTTATTGATCGTTTCACAAGATAAAATTTTTAATCCCGAAAAAGTTTATAAATCTTCAAAGACCGTTGTGTTGATACAAAATGGAGTGCATGCTGGAGAAATCGAAGGCAAGGATGCCTCGTTGATGCTTGTACGCGATATCGTTATCACAAAAAAATATCCTCACTTACTCGATAATACAATTCTCCTGATACTTCCTATTTATAATGTAGATGGACACGAAAGATTTGGTGCTAACAACCGCATAAATCAAAACGGACCTGCCCAAATGGGATGGCGGACGAATGCAACCAACCTGAATTTAAATCGCGATTATATGAAAGCCGATGCGCCTGAAACCCGAGCATTTCTGAAGATGTTCAATACATGGCTTCCCGATTTCTTTATCGATGTTCACACTACCAACGGTGCCGATTACCAATATGCACTGAGCTACGCAATAGATAATTCTGAAAATATGCAACAAGGTGTTCGCACCTGGATTAACGAAAATTTTATTAAGAATGTTTTCACTAATATGGAAACATCGGGATATCCGCTCGTACCTTATGTTTGGTTCCGCAATAACATGGAATTGGAGAAGGGAATTCAAGGGGGAGTTGCTCCACCACGGTTTTCAAACGGTTATACACCCCTTCAAAATCGTCCTGCACTTCTTATCGAAACACACATGATGAAGGATTACAAAACTCGTGTCGAAGGAGTGTATCATTTTATTTTAACGATATTAGAAAACTTTCACACCGATAAAGGACAACTCAAAAAAGCCGTTCGACATGCCGATGCGCAAACTATCAACGGAGTAACATCTCCATTCCCAATCCGTTTTGAAACGAATTCGGAAGCCGACTCGATTAATTTTTTGGGTTATAATGCAATCGTAGAATCGAGTAAAGTTTCGGGAACGAATTGGATTCGCTGGACTAACGAACCGCTAAATATCAAAATTCCCTGGTTCAATCAAACGAAAGTTATTGCAGCGATTGAACCGCCTGTGGCTTATTTAATTCCACAGCAATGGACCACTGTTTTAGATATTTTACAAATCCACGGAATCGAAGTTGAACGATTAAAACAACCGGTTGAAGTCGATGCTGAAGTTTACCGCTTCTCGAATGCCAAGTGGCAAGAGAAGCCATACGAAGGGAGGCACCCTGCAAATTATGGTGTCGAGAAATTTACCGAGAAACGGAAATATCCGGTGGGTACTTTTATTGTTCGCCTTAATCAAAGGCTTGCAAAAGTTGCAATTCACTTACTTGAACCCGAAGCTCCCGATGCTTTGGCATATTGGGGTTTCTTCGATTCGATTTTTGAACAGAAAGAATATGCAGAAGCGTATGTTCTTGAAAAATTAGCACGCGAAATGTTGTCCGAAAATGCGGAATTGAAAAAGGAATTTGAAAATAAATTGATTTCAGACACGACTTTTGCGAAAAGTCCCAACGCTCGTTTAAACTTTTTTTACCAGCGTTCGCAGTATTGGGATAAAGAGATGAACTTGTATCCTGTTGCGCGGGTTGTTTCGGAAGCGAAGTTTATAACAGAACCGGTTAAAAATTGAAACGGTATTGCCTAACTATTTATTCCTAAGTATCTTGCTCAGTGTTTTCTTTCCATTTACCTATTTTTGGTTT
>JBBIOD010000138.1:0-2038 GCA_037443545.1 Ignavibacteriales bacterium
TTTAAATTTTGGGCTTGCAAATTTGTCCCCATGGCACCGTCGAAGACGACTACTTTTTGTTTTAATATGTCTGAGAATGTTTTCAACTAATTTATCAGTCCGTGGGAATCTGTCTTATCCGTGTAATCCGTGGTCTATTCACTTTGATTCAGAAATTTAAGATAGCTTTTTTACCACAGACGTATACTCGTCCATAATCTTTCTCACAATTTCTCCCGCAGGTAAAATATCCTTTATCATACCCGCACATTGGCCTGCTTCAATTTCACCTTCGTCTAAATTGCCATCTAAAATTGCCATCCGCTCACGGCTTTTACCGAGTATGCTTGCAAGTTCATCTTGAGAAGCACCACGATTTTCGGCTTCGCTAATACGTTCTGAGAATTTATTTTTAATGAGACGAACGGGTGTAACCTTTTTCAAAATTAATACGGTGCTGTTATCGGTTGCTTCAACAATTGCCTGCTTATAATTTTGATGAGCAGATGACTCAACCGAAGCGGCAAACCGAGTTCCAATTTGAATTCCTTCCGCTCCCAAAGCAAAAGCGGCAGCCATTCCCCTGCCGTCGGCAATTCCCCCCGCTGCAATAACTGGAATTTTTACAGCATCGACCACTTGTGGAATTAAAACAAAAGTAGTGATTTCATCCAATCCGTTATGCCCGCCAGCTTCGAAACCTTCAGCTACAACTGCATCGCATCCGACACTTTCTGCCTTCAGGGCATATTTAACAGAAGGAACAACGTGGACTACAACGCATCCGGCTTTCTTTAATTTGTCAATAAATTTTCCGGGATGGCCGGCGGATGTAAAAACAATTTTTACACCTTCATCAATTGTAATATTTATCAAGTCTTGAGCATCGCCGCGTAACAGTGGTATGTTAACCCCGAACGGTTTATCAGTATTATTTTTGGCTTTCCGAATATGTTCGCTAAGTAAATCGGGCTTCATAGATCCGGCGCCAATTAAACCTAGTGCGCCAGCCTCTGATACCGCGGCTGCTAATTTATAACCCGACACCCAAACCATACCCGCTTGTACAATCGGATATTTAATTTTCAACAATTCAGCTATTCGTGTTTTCATATTTATCTTCCGGAAATAAATTCTGTGATGGGTGATGAAATAAACGACATTGAGTAAAACGCGAAGCTGTTTGAATCCGGAATCAATTTCAAAATATGTTCTCCGAATTCTGGGTTGTTCACGACATTATATAGTCTCGGATTATCTATCATCAGAAAACTCCTTCCAGTTTCATCTATGAGTACATCCTGCCCCGCATTTTGTTTAGAAAGATATTTCCCATCTTGTTGAACGAATACCTTGAACTCATTATCATTCTCCGACTTTATAACAACATTTACCTCTTTCGCTTGATACAGAGTAATAATATATGCTTCGCCCGGTATTTCGTTTTCAACTTTCACAAAATATTTATTTACTAACCAATTGCCGTGCAAATATACTCTCCCCTCCAAATAATAATTGGGATCGTGGTAATCATGAATTGATTGCGGAAAATATCCTTCCGTATTTCCAATATTTCCGCGTTGGTAGCCGACAGATATTTCGGGAGTCGATTTATAGCAATGCACACCATGTTTATCTTCTTCACGAATCGGTTTCATTATTTCTGGAAATTCTCCGCGATATCCTGCATCAGTAAGAAGATATTGAATTGCACTTTCGAATGAAACGGATGGAGCTTCCCCTTCTTGGATATAGCGTATGAATCCAGATTTATCAATCAAATAAGATGACGGTAATAAACGTACGTAGAATAAATTTCCCACATGAAAATTATTATCCAAGACGACTGGATATTTTATTTCGTTTTGGGAAATGCTTCGCTGTACGAAAGCCGGTTCTTTTGCGAACGGATATTTGGGTGTATGCACTCCGATTAAAATCAGTCCATACTCGGAATATCTTCTGAACCATTCTTTGAGATATGGTAACGACCGGAGCGAATTCTGGTCGGTAGCATCCCAGAAATTAATCAGGAATACATTCCCTCGATTAGCCGATA